>NZ_JALJWF010000001.1:2535000-2835000 GCF_024168645.1 Pseudomonas sp. GGS8
GCAGAGCGTGCAGCGGCATTGGAAGTACCCCGGGTGAGTGTGCCTGTTGGATTTAAAACGGCCGGACGACGACCAGAATGACGATAGCCAGCAATATCAGAACCGGCACTTCATTGAACCAGCGATAAAAGACATGGCTGCGGGTGTTTTCGCCACGGGCAAAACGTTTTACCTGTGCGCCGCACATGTGGTGGTAACCAATCAGGATCACCACCAGGGTCAGCTTGGCGTGCATCCACGCGCCCTGGCCGAAATAGGCGCTCGGGTTGAGGCTGATCAGCCAGATACCAAACACTAGGGTGGCGATCATCGCTGGCCCCATGATGCCCCGGTACAGCTTGCGCTCCATGATGCTGAAGCGTTCCTTGCTGACGGTGTCTTCGCTTTGTGCGTGATAGACGAACAGGCGCGGCAGGTAAAACAGGCCGGCAAACCAGCAGACCATGCTGATGATGTGAAGCGCTTTGAGCCACAGATAAAGCATTTTTAGTTATTCCCAGGTTCACAGTAGTGAAGATAGTAGGGGGTAGAGCGCCCGCACGTCACCTTGACGGTTGTCGCAGGGCCGCGCGGCCCCTATTATCGACGGCTTTCCAGTGGGTTCGTTGAGGGCAGGTTTATGGTCAAGGTCGGTATCGTCGGCGGCACGGGTTACACCGGTGTCGAACTGCTGCGTCTGTTGGCACAGCATCCGCAGGCAGAAGTGGTGGTGATCACTTCCCGATCCGAGGCCGGCCTGGCCGTGGCCGACATGTACCCGAACCTGCGAGGCCATTACGACGGTCTGGCGTTCAGCGTTCCGGACATCAAGACCCTCGGGGCTTGCGACGTGGTGTTCTTCGCCACGCCACACGGTGTCGCCCATGCCCTGGCGGGTGAATTGCTGGCTGCCGGGACCAAGGTCATCGACCTGTCGGCAGATTTCCGTCTGCAAGACGCCGATGAGTGGGCCAAGTGGTACGGCCAGCCGCACGGCGCGCCGGAACTGCTGGAGGAGGCGGTCTACGGCTTGCCGGAAGTCAATCGCGAGCAGATCAAGCAGGCGCGTCTGATCGCCGTGCCGGGTTGCTACCCGACCGCGACGCAATTGGGTTTCTTGCCGTTGCTTGAAGCCGGTCTGGCCGATACCACGCGTTTGATCGCTGACTGCAAATCCGGTGTCAGCGGTGCCGGTCGTGGCGCTTCGGTAGGTTCGCTGTACTCCGAGACGTCGGAAAGCATGAAGGCCTACGCCGTAAAAGGTCACCGTCACTTACCGGAAATCCGTCAGGGGCTGCGTCGTGCCGCGGGCAAGGACGTTGGCCTGACGTTCGTTCCGCACCTGACGCCGATGATTCGCGGTATTCACTCGACGCTCTACGCGACTGTCGTGGACCGCTCGGTGGATCTGCAGGCTCTGTTCGAAAAGCGTTATGCCAACGAACCGTTCGTCGACGTCATGCCGGCCGGCAGCCACCCGGAAACCCGCAGCGTACGCGGTGCCAACGTTTGCCGTATCGCCGTGCATCGTCCGCAGGATGGTGATCTGGTGGTGGTGTTGTCGGTTATCGACAACCTGGTCAAAGGCGCGTCGGGTCAGGCGGTGCAGAACCTGAATATCCTTTTCGGTCTGGATGAGCGCCTGGGTCTTTCCCATGCGGGCATGCTGCCGTAAGGCTTTGTCCCGCACAGCAAAAAGGCCCGTTGAACGGGCCTTTTTGCATTTTGGTCTGACAATTGGGTTGATTGATATACCGTAACAATAGTTGACCGATTTTCTGGGGGAAGCGGATAATGCGCGTCATCACGCATTATGGCGGCGTAACGCCGGGAGAAAGTCAGCATGAGCGTCGAATCCTTCACCCCCACGGCTTTGCAATTCACCCACGGTGCTGCGCACAAGGTGAAGAGCCTGGTCGATGAAGAGGGGAATGATCGCTTGAAGCTGCGCGTATTCGTTACGGGCGGCGGTTGTTCAGGGTTTCAGTACGGTTTCACCTTCGATGAAGAAGTGGCCGATGACGACACTATTGTCGAGCGCGAAGGCGTCAGCCTGGTGGTCGATCCAATGAGCTTCCAGTACCTGGCAGGTGCCGAGGTGGATTACCAGGAAGGTCTGGAAGGTTCGCGTTTCGTGATCAAAAACCCGAACGCTACCACCACGTGTGGCTGCGGCTCTTCGTTCTCGATCTGATCGCACCTCACCGCATCAACAAGCGCCGCAGGGTCTCAGGACCCTGCGGCGTTTTGCTGTCAGGAGTTCAGGCTCAGGCGGGGTAGATGGCGCCGAGTACGCGCAGCCCACGGGCGCCGGTGACGCTTGGGCGGTTGGCCGCGATGCCTTCCAGGCAACAATGCGCCAGCCAGGCGAAGGCCATGGCTTCAACCCAGTCCGGGTCTACACCATAAGCGGCGGTGCTGCTGACTATCGCATTCGGCAATAGGCTGGCCAACCGCTTCATCAACGTGGCGTTGTGCGCGCCGCCGCCGCAGACCAGCAGTTCCCGGGTATCCGATTGAGCGCTTTGCAATGACTCGACGATGGTCAGGGCGGTCAGCTCAAGCAGCGTGGCCTGTACGTTTTCGGCTGCGAAGGTTGGCAGCTGTGACAAATGCTGCATCAGCCATGGCAGATTGAACACTTCGCGGCCAGTGCTCTTCGGACCTTGAGTCACAAAGAATGGATCACTGAGCAGCTCATTCAACAGAGCCGGTTCAACCTTGCCGCTGGCGGCCCATTGGCCATCGCGATCGAAGTTGTCGCCGCGTTGCCGGTGAATCCAGGCATCCAACAGGACGTTCCCCGGGCCGCAGTCAAAGCCTGCGACAGGCTTGCCGGGTTCGATCAGGCTGAGGTTGCTGAACCCGCCGACGTTCAGCACCGCTCGGTTACCAGGCTGATCTTCGAACAAGGCTTCGTGAAAGGCTGGAACCAATGGAGCACCTTGTCCGCCAGCGGCTACATCGCGGCTGCGGAAGTCGCTGATCACGGTGATGCCGGTCAGCTCGGTGAGCAAGGCAGGGTTGCCGATCTGCACCGTGAACCCGCGCGCCGGCTCATGGCGAATGGTCTGGCCGTGGCTGCCGATCGCGCGAATGTCACCAGGCTTGAGGTTTTGTTGGTCGAGGAGGGTATGAATGCCCTGTGCGGCCAGTTTCACCCAGTTCTGCTGGGCAATGGCGGAGCGGGCAATCTCGTCCGGACCGCTGGCGCACAAGCCAAGAAGCTCGGCGCGCAGGGGGGCGGGCATGGGAATGTAATGGGTGGCGATCAGCTTGATCGCCGGGGCTTGCTCGATCAGCGCAATGTCCAGGCCATCAAGGCTGGTCCCGGACATTACACCTATATAGAGCGCCATGGCTTAGCGTTTGCTCGAAGCCAGCAGGGTGGCCTTTTCTTGGTCCATGCGTGCCATCAGCGGTTGGCTTTGCGCAAGGAAGCGTGAGCGTTCAGCTTTGGAGATCGGATCGGCCATCGCTACCTTCTGACCCAGCGGGTCGACGTGCACGCCATTGACCTGAAACTCGTAGTGCAAGTGCGGGCCGGTGGATAGGCCGGTGGTGCCGATGTAGCCGATCACCTGGCCTTGCTTGACGCTGCCGCCAGTCTTGATGCCTTTGGCGAAGCCCTGCATGTGGCCGTACAGCGTACGGTAGGTGCTGCCGTGCTGGATAATCACGGTATTGCCGTAACCGCCGCGACGACCGGCCAACAATACCTGGCCGTCGCCGGCAGCCTTGATCGGTGTGCCGCGCGGAGCTGCGTAATCGACACCCTTGTGGGCGCGGATCTTGTTCAGGATTGGATGCTTGCGGCCCATGGAGAATTTCGAGCTGATGCGGGCGAAGTCTACCGGAGTACGGATGAATGCCTTGCGCATGCTGTTGCCGTCAGCCGTGTAGTAGCTGCTGTTGCCTTGTTTGTTGGTGTAGCGCACGGCGGTGTAAGTCTTGCCGCGGTTGGTGAAGCGTGCGGAAAGAATCGGACCGTTGCTGACCGCCTTACCGTTGACGACCTTCTGTTCATAGATCACATCGAACTCGTCACCCTGGCGAATATCCTGGGCGAAGTCGACGTCATAGCCAAACACGCTGGCCATATCCATGGTCAGGCTGTGGGACAAGCCGGCTTTGGCGGCGGATTGCGACAGTGAACTGTTGATCACGCCATGTACGTAGGCGGAGCGAACAGTGGGCTTGGCGGTAATGCGGTTGAACGTATATCCCTTGTCGTTCTTGGTCAGGCTGATGCTTTCCATGTCGCTGAGTTTGCTGTGCAAATTGGTCAGCTGACCATTCGGGCCGAGTTCAAATTCGAGCTTCTGGCCATGTTTGAGCTGGCTGAACTGCTTGGCCTGCTTGTCGCTGGCCAGCACTTCATGCATCGAAGTGGCGGGAAGGCCGACTTTCTCAAACAATGTCGAGAGAGTGTCGCCTTTGGCAACGATCACTTCCCTGTGGCCTGGCGTCTTCTTTTCTTCGACGACTGGTGCGGGCGCGGCCTTGGCGGTTTCCTGAGTGTCTTCGGCGCTGTTTTCTATCTGCGCGAAAGGGGAGGCTGCCGGCTCATTTGTGGCTTGGACGGCGTCGGCGGCGTCTTGATTTTGTGTCAGTTGTTCTGCAGGGCTTTCCAGTTCAAGACTCAGGGTCGTCTTTTTGGCTTCAACATCACTGGAAGGAAATACCAGAAGCGCCAGGCTCAGAAGGGCGGCGATACCACTCGCGGCGAGCAGGTGAGTCTTCGGGTAAAGCGGTGGCGCTTTAGACGGTTCTTTGGTCATAGGTAATTTGACTTTGAAAAAATGAATTGGAAAAGATGAATGACATGATGAAGACGAAATAACTGTATAAAATATAACCAAATCATCTCTGAAGCAAGCCTACGGACGCTCTGTCCGTGGATTGGCGTCCGCGCGCCGGGCAAAACTTGTATTTGACGCCCGATCTTGTATGGTTGGTCCCCTTTGAATTCGAGTCTTGCAGGTCTGTTATGAAGTCGGTTGAAGAGCAGCTAGCGCTGATTAAACGTGGTGCAGAAGAACTGTTGGTCGAGTCAGAGCTGATCGAAAAGCTCAAGCGTGGCCAGCCGCTACGTATTAAGGCAGGCTTCGATCCGACCGCGCCGGATTTGCACCTGGGTCACACCGTGCTTATTAATAAGCTGCGTCAATTCCAGGATCTGGGTCACCAGGTGATCTTCCTTATTGGTGACTTCACCGGGATGATCGGTGATCCGAGTGGCAAGAGCGCGACGCGTCCACCGCTCACTCGTGAGCAGGTTCTCGAGAATGCCGAGACCTACAAGACTCAGGTCTTCAAGATTCTTGATCCGGCCAAAACCGAAGTGGCGTTCAACTCCACCTGGATGGATCAGATGGGGCCGGCTGACTTCATTCGCCTGACTTCGCAATACACCGTGGCGCGCATGCTCGAGCGCGACGACTTCGACAAGCGCTACACGACCAACCAGCCAATCGCCATTCACGAATTCCTCTATCCGCTGGTTCAGGGCTACGACTCGGTCGCTTTGCGTGCGGATGTCGAGCTGGGTGGTACCGATCAGAAGTTCAATCTGCTGATGGGGCGTGAGCTGCAGCGTGGTTATGGTCAGGAGGCTCAATGCATTCTGACCATGCCGTTGCTTGAAGGGTTGGATGGCGTGAAGAAGATGTCCAAGTCGTTGGGCAACTATGTCGGTATCCAGGAGGCGCCGGGTGTTATGTACGGCAAGCTGGTCTCTATTCCTGATGTGCTGATGTGGCGCTATTTCGAATTGCTCAGCTTTCGCTCCATGGAAGAGATCAACGCTTTGCGGGCTGACGTCGAGGCGGGTGCGAATCCGCGTGACATCAAGATCAAGTTGGCCGAAGAGATCGTTGCGCGTTTCCATGGTGAAGAGGCAGCGGCCAATGCTCACCGTGCGGCGGGCAATCGTATGAAGGACGGCGAGCTGCCGGATGACCTGCCAGAGATCGAATTGACCGCTGCCGAAGATATGCCGATCGCCGCTGTCCTTAATAAGGCAGGCCTGGTGAAGAACTCCGCCGTGGCGCGTGACCTTCTGGGTTCTGGTGGTGTGCGTATAGATGGTGAAGTTGTCGATCGCACCTTTATGTACATGCTGGGTGCGACCCACGTTTGCCAGGCCGGGAAGAAGGCTTTTGCGCGGATTACGCTCAAATCTGAATAAAGCTGACATCAGGGGTTGACGGCAGATTCTGGACGTCTATAATTCGCCCCACTTCCGGCGCAGTCGAAACGGAAAACTCCTTGGTAAACAACGAGTTACGCAGTTTTCGGCAGCGGCTACGCTTCAGTTCATCGAGGCCAGAAGGAGTTGATAAGGCAGAGTGTTGTCGCCTTATTGACGGTTCGATCCTCTCGGTCGAAAGCGGAGAAAAAGAGGTGTTGACAGCAGCGACTAACGCTGTAGAATTCGCCTCCCGCTAACGAGAGATCGGAAGCGCAAGTGGTTGAAGTTGCTGATGTTTCTTACGGGAAACTTTGAAAACTTCTGAAAATAACCGCTTGACAGTAACAGAGGCTGCTGTAGAATGCGCGCCTCGGTTGAGACGAAAGATCTTAACCAACCGCTCTTTAACAACTGAATCAAGCAATTCGTGTGGGTGCTTGTGGAGTCAGACTGATAGTCAACAAGATTATCAGCATCACAAGTTACTCCGCGAGAAATCAAAGATGTAACCAACGATTGCTGAGCCAAGTTTAGGGTTTCTTAAAAACCCAAAGATGTTTGAACTGAAGAGTTTGATCATGGCTCAGATTGAACGCTGGCGGCAGGCCTAACACATGCAAGTCGAGCGGCAGCACGGGTACTTGTACCTGGTGGCGAGCGGCGGACGGGTGAGTAATGCCTAGGAATCTGCCTGGTAGTGGGGGATAACGTTCGGAAACGAACGCTAATACCGCATACGTCCTACGGGAGAAAGCAGGGGACCTTCGGGCCTTGCGCTATCAGATGAGCCTAGGTCGGATTAGCTAGTTGGTGAGGTAATGGCTCACCAAGGCGACGATCCGTAACTGGTCTGAGAGGATGATCAGTCACACTGGAACTGAGACACGGTCCAGACTCCTACGGGAGGCAGCAGTGGGGAATATTGGACAATGGGCGAAAGCCTGATCCAGCCATGCCGCGTGTGTGAAGAAGGTCTTCGGATTGTAAAGCACTTTAAGTTGGGAGGAAGGGCAGTTACCTAATACGTAATTGTTTTGACGTTACCGACAGAATAAGCACCGGCTAACTCTGTGCCAGCAGCCGCGGTAATACAGAGGGTGCAAGCGTTAATCGGAATTACTGGGCGTAAAGCGCGCGTAGGTGGTTCGTTAAGTTGGATGTGAAATCCCCGGGCTCAACCTGGGAACTGCATTCAAAACTGTCGAGCTAGAGTATGGTAGAGGGTGGTGGAATTTCCTGTGTAGCGGTGAAATGCGTAGATATAGGAAGGAACACCAGTGGCGAAGGCGACCACCTGGACTGATACTGACACTGAGGTGCGAAAGCGTGGGGAGCAAACAGGATTAGATACCCTGGTAGTCCACGCCGTAAACGATGTCAACTAGCCGTTGGGAGCCTTGAGCTCTTAGTGGCGCAGCTAACGCATTAAGTTGACCGCCTGGGGAGTACGGCCGCAAGGTTAAAACTCAAATGAATTGACGGGGGCCCGCACAAGCGGTGGAGCATGTGGTTTAATTCGAAGCAACGCGAAGAACCTTACCAGGCCTTGACATCCAATGAACTTTCCAGAGATGGATTGGTGCCTTCGGGAACATTGAGACAGGTGCTGCATGGCTGTCGTCAGCTCGTGTCGTGAGATGTTGGGTTAAGTCCCGTAACGAGCGCAACCCTTGTCCTTAGTTACCAGCACGTAATGGTGGGCACTCTAAGGAGACTGCCGGTGACAAACCGGAGGAAGGTGGGGATGACGTCAAGTCATCATGGCCCTTACGGCCTGGGCTACACACGTGCTACAATGGTCGGTACAGAGGGTTGCCAAGCCGCGAGGTGGAGCTAATCCCATAAAACCGATCGTAGTCCGGATCGCAGTCTGCAACTCGACTGCGTGAAGTCGGAATCGCTAGTAATCGCGAATCAGAATGTCGCGGTGAATACGTTCCCGGGCCTTGTACACACCGCCCGTCACACCATGGGAGTGGGTTGCACCAGAAGTAGCTAGTCTAACCTTCGGGGGGACGGTTACCACGGTGTGATTCATGACTGGGGTGAAGTCGTAACAAGGTAGCCGTAGGGGAACCTGCGGCTGGATCACCTCCTTAATCGACGACATCAGCTGCTCCATAAGTTCCCACACGAATTGCTTGATTCATTGAAGAAGACGATAGGCTAGCCGCATAAGGTGGCCTGCATCGTTAAAGCTTAGAAATGAATATTCCGTTGTGAATATTGATTTCTAGTCTTTTGATTAGATCGTTCTTTAAAAATTTGGGTATGTGATAGAAAGATAGACTGGATAGCACTTTCACTGGTGTTTATTCAGGCTAAGGTAAAATTTGTGAGTTTAATCGCGAATTTTCGGCGAATGTCGTCTTCACAGTATAACCAGATTGCTTGGGGTTATATGGTCAAGTGAAGAAGCGCATACGGTGGATGCCTTGGCAGTCAGAGGCGATGAAAGACGTGGTAGCCTGCGAAAAGCTTCGGGGAGTCGGCAAACAGACTTTGATCCGGAGATGTCTGAATGGGGGAACCCAGCCATCATAAGATGGTTATCTTGTACTGAATACATAGGTGCAAGAGGCGAACCAGGGGAACTGAAACATCTAAGTACCCTGAGGAAAAGAAATCAACCGAGATTCCCTTAGTAGTGGCGAGCGAACGGGGACTAGCCCTTAAGTGGCTTTGAGATTAGCGGAACGCTCTGGAAAGTGCGGCCATAGTGGGTGATAGCCCTGTACGCGAAAATCTCTTGGCCATGAAATCGAGTAGGACGGAGCACGAGAAACTTTGTCTGAATATGGGGGGACCATCCTCCAAGGCTAAATACTACTGACTGACCGATAGTGAACTAGTACCGTGAGGGAAAGGCGAAAAGAACCCCGGAGAGGGGAGTGAAATAGATCCTGAAACCGTATGCGTACAAGCAGTGGGAGCCCACTTTGTTGGGTGACTGCGTACCTTTTGTATAATGGGTCAGCGACTTATTTTCAGTGGCGAGCTTAACCGAATAGGGGAGGCGTAGCGAAAGCGAGTCTTAATAGGGCGTCTAGTCGCTGGGAATAGACCCGAAACCGGGCGATCTATCCATGGGCAGGTTGAAGGTTAGGTAACACTGACTGGAGGACCGAACCGACTACCGTTGAAAAGTTAGCGGATGACCTGTGGATCGGAGTGAAAGGCTAATCAAGCTCGGAGATAGCTGGTTCTCCTCGAAAGCTATTTAGGTAGCGCCTCATGTATCACTGTAGGGGGTAGAGCACTGTTTCGGCTAGGGGGTCATCCCGACTTACCAAACCGATGCAAACTCCGAATACCTACAAGTGCCGAGCATGGGAGACACACGGCGGGTGCTAACGTCCGTCGTGAAAAGGGAAACAACCCAGACCGTCAGCTAAGGTCCCAAAGTTATGGTTAAGTGGGAAACGATGTGGGAAGGCTTAGACAGCTAGGAGGTTGGCTTAGAAGCAGCCACCCTTTAAAGAAAGCGTAATAGCTCACTAGTCGAGTCGGCCTGCGCGGAAGATGTAACGGGGCTCAAACCATACACCGAAGCTACGGGTATCACTTAGGTGATGCGGTAGAGGAGCGTTCTGTAAGCCTGTGAAGGTGAGTTGAGAAGCTTGCTGGAGGTATCAGAAGTGCGAATGCTGACATGAGTAACGACAATGGGTGTGAAAAACACCCACGCCGAAAGACCAAGGTTTCCTGCGCAACGTTAATCGACGCAGGGTTAGTCGGTCCCTAAGGCGAGGCTGAAAAGCGTAGTCGATGGAAAACAGGTTAATATTCCTGTACTTCTGGTTATTGCGATGGAGGGACGGAGAAGGCTAGGCCAGCTTGGCGTTGGTTGTCCAAGTTTAAGGTGGTAGGCTGGAATCTTAGGTAAATCCGGGATTCTAAGGCCGAGAGCTGATGACGAGTGTTCTTTTAGAACACGAAGTGGTTGATGCCATGCTTCCAAGAAAAGCTTCTAAGCTTCAGGTAACCAGGAACCGTACCCCAAACCGACACAGGTGGTTGGGTAGAGAATACCAAGGCGCTTGAGAGAACTCGGGTGAAGGAACTAGGCAAAATGGCACCGTAACTTCGGGAGAAGGTGCGCCGGTGAGGGTGAAGCATTTACTGCGTAAGCCCACGCCGGTCGAAGATACCAGGCCGCTGCGACTGTTTATTAAAAACACAGCACTCTGCAAACACGAAAGTGGACGTATAGGGTGTGACGCCTGCCCGGTGCCGGAAGGTTAATTGATGGGGTTAGCTAACGCGAAGCTCTTGATCGAAGCCCCGGTAAACGGCGGCCGTAACTATAACGGTCCTAAGGTAGCGAAATTCCTTGTCGGGTAAGTTCCGACCTGCACGAATGGCGTAACGATGGCGGCGCTGTCTCCACCCGAGACTCAGTGAAATTGAAATCGCTGTGAAGATGCAGTGTATCCGCGGCTAGACGGAAAGACCCCGTGAACCTTTACTATAGCTTTGCACTGGACTTTGAATTTGCTTGTGTAGGATAGGTGGGAGGCTTTGAAGCGTGGACGCCAGTTCGCGTGGAGCCATCCTTGAAATACCACCCTGGCAACTTTGAGGTTCTAACTCAGGTCCGTTATCCGGATCGAGGACAGTGTATGGTGGGTAGTTTGACTGGGGCGGTCTCCTCCTAAAGAGTAACGGAGGAGTACGAAGGTGCGCTCAGACCGGTCGGAAATCGGTCGTAGAGTATAAAGGCAAAAGCGCGCTTGACTGCGAGACAGACACGTCGAGCAGGTACGAAAGTAGGTCTTAGTGATCCGGTGGTTCTGTATGGAAGGGCCATCGCTCAACGGATAAAAGGTACTCCGGGGATAACAGGCTGATACCGCCCAAGAGTTCATATCGACGGCGGTGTTTGGCACCTCGATGTCGGCTCATCACATCCTGGGGCTGAAGCCGGTCCCAAGGGTATGGCTGTTCGCCATTTAAAGTGGTACGCGAGCTGGGTTTAGAACGTCGTGAGACAGTTCGGTCCCTATCTGCCGTGGACGTTTGAGATTTGAGAGGGGCTGCTCCTAGTACGAGAGGACCGGAGTGGACGAACCTCTGGTGTTCCGGTTGTCACGCCAGTGGCATTGCCGGGTAGCTATGTTCGGAATAGATAACCGCTGAAAGCATCTAAGCGGGAAACTAGCCTCAAGATGAGATCTCACTGGGACCTTGAGTCCCCTGAAGGGCCGTCGAAGACTACGACGTTGATAGGTTGGGTGTGTAAGCGCTGTGAGGCGTTGAGCTAACCAATACTAATTGCCCGTGAGGCTTGACCATATAACACCCAAGCAATTTGAGTCGAAAGGCCAGATTGCGGTGTGTGAAGACGCAATGAACCGAAAGTTCGCACAACACACAAACTATCGCATACCCAATTTGCTGAAGCGTCGAAAGACGGTTCGGTACCCGAATTTCTTGACGACCATAGAGCATTGGAACCACCTGATCCCATCCCGAACTCAGAAGTGAAACGATGCATCGCCGATGGTAGTGTGGGGTTTCCCCATGTGAGAGTAGGTCATCGTCAAGATTAAATTCCGAAACCCCTATCTGCGTACGCAGGTAGGGGTTTTGTTTTGTCCGCAGGAAAATCTGACCTTTAGGGTTTCTATGCAACTGCTCGGGGCATGGCTATCATGCGGGCCTCATTGTGAGGCGAGACTTGCATGCTGACGTTGTTAAAGCTTCTTAAAGATGGCCGATTCCATTCGGGCCAAGCCCTGGGCGTCGCCTTGGGCGTCAGTCGTAGCGCTGTATGGAAGCAGCTTCAGCATTTGGAGGCTGAGCTCGGTTTGTCCATTCATAAAGTGCGCGGTCGCGGCTATCAGCTGGCTGCGCCATTGACGCTGCTTGATCCTGTCGAGATATGCGCGCGCGCGCCTTCTTGTGAGTGGCCCATTCTAGTATTCGACTCAATTGACTCTACCAACGCTGAAGCCTTGCGCGCTATCGAGCGTGGCCAGGCCGCGCCATTTCTGGTACTCGCGGAGCGGCAGACGGCCGGTCGCGGACGGCGTGGGCGCAAGTGGGTTAGTCCGTTCGCAGAAAACATCTATTACAGCCTGGTGTTGCGCATTGAGGGTGGGATGCGGCAGCTGGAAGGCTTGAGTCTTGTTGTCGGGCTCGCCGTAATGCAGGCCTTGCGAGAGCTTGGTATTTCAGGGGCGGGATTGAAGTGGCCCAATGATGTGCTGGTTGGCCAGAAAAAAATTGCTGGAATATTGCTCGAATTAGTGGGCGATCCTGCAGATGTGTGTCACGTAGTGATTGGTGTTGGGGTCAATGTGAACATGCAGATGGCCGATGAGGTTGACCAGCAGTGGACATCCATGCGGCTCGAGTCGGGTAAGGCGGTTGATCGCAATCATCTGGTCGCGAAGTTGGGGTTGATGCTCCAGGCCTACTTGAGTCGCCATCAGGTCGACGGATTTCCGGCTATCCGGGCGGAGTGGGAGCAAAATCATCTATGGCAGGGACGCGCTGTGTCGTTGATTGCTGGAGCTAGTCAGATAGATGGAGAGGTGCTGGGTATCGATAGTCAGGGTGCCTTGCGCTTGAAGGTGGGTGGCGTGGAAAAAGTTTTTAATGGTGGTGAGCTCAGTCTGAGGTTGCGTGATGATTCTTGAGCTCGATTGTGGAAACAGTTTCATCAAGTGGCGTGTGCTCGGCGCAGATGTCGAGCGGGTGATTGGTGAGGGTGTTGTTGATTCGGATCTTGCACTGTTGGAGAGCTTGAGTGCGCTCAAGGGGCTCGCGCTGAAGCATTGTCGGTTGGTCAGCGTCAGAACCGCCGAAGAAACCGGAGCCCTGATCGCTTTGTTGACAGAGACTTTCGGTATTTCCGTGGTGTGCGCGACACCGGCTCGCGAAATGTCCGGGGTTCGTAATGGCTATGAGGAGTTCGAGCGGTTAGGGCTCGATCGCTGGCTTGCAATGCTCGGAGGGTTTCATCTGGCTTCAGGTGCTTGTCTGGTGCTCGACTTTGGTACTGCAGTCACTGCTGATTTTGTCGCTAGGGATGGTGAGCATCTCGGGGGGTTCATCTGTCCGGGAATGCCCTTGATGCGTAACCAGTTGCGTACTCATACCCGTAGAATCCGCTATGGCGACCTTGCTGCCGAGCGCGCTTTGGAGAGTCTTGCTCCTGGGCGTACTACCGTCGAGGCGGTCGAGCGAGGTTGCTTGCTGATGTTGAGGGGCTTTGTTCAGGCTCAGCTAGAGTTGGCGCGCAGCTATTGGGGGGAGGATTTCGCTGTATTCCTCACAGGAGGAGATGCTGATCTGGTCTCCGAGACTGTGCCTGAGGCCAAGGTGGTTCCAGATCTGGTGTTTGTAGGGTTGGCTATGGCGTGTCCCTTGTCTTGAGGTTTTTATGCGTTGGTTGTTCCTGCTACTGCTTGTTCTCAATGTGTTCTATTACGTCTGGCACCAACAGGAGGCTCCGCTTCGCGCGAAGGATGTGACCCCCTTGAGTTTGTATAGGGGCTCTCAGCAGGACATTCGTTTGTTGAGCGAGGCGACTGATACGACTCGAGACAAAGGAAAATCTGCGCAGACGGAAAGCAGTTGTCTCTATCTGGGTGGTTCTGCCCGGCAGGAAGTCGCTCAGGCAATCGAGCATCGATTGAGTGGCATGGACATCAAGTTTCAGTCCTTACCGAAGGATCTCCCTGAATACGCGGGTTACTGGGTGCGTGTGGCGCCGGAAAGCCGGCGTTTGCTGGATGACTTGCAGTTGCAAAGCCTTTCTAAAGAATTCAATGAGTTAAAACATAAAATAATGCCGTGTGAGGGGGTTGCGCCTGCCGAATAGTTTGCATAGAATGGCGCCCGCTTCGCAGTGAAGACCTTTTAAAGGTTGACGGTGCAAGGCGAGGTCAACGCAGCTAACCTCAGGTTTTTAATGAGAAAATGCTTGACAGAAGGCTGGCATAGTATAGAATGCCGGCTCGCTTAGGAGGGGTTCCCGAGCGGCCAAAGGGATCAGACTGTAAATCTGACGTCTACGACTTCGAAGGTTCGAATCCTTCCCCCTCCACCATTTTTAGCGAGAGCTGCAAGCTCCGCGGGTATAGTTTAGTGGTAGAACCTCAGCCTTCCAAGCTGATGATGCGGGTTCGATTCCCGCTACCCGCTCCAGGTTTGCAGATCCTGCAAAGTGTTACGCTCTTGTAGCTCAGTTGGTAGAGCACACCCTTGGTAAGGGTGAGGTCAGCGGTTCAAATCCGCTCAAGAGCTCCATATAACAAGGCAGATATGAAAATATCTGCCTTTGTTTTAATGGCTTGTAGATGCGCGCTGTTGTTCGAGAGGGTGGTCGTGCATGATGGTGTTGGCGCCTGTAGCCAGGATCATTGAGTAAATTGTTGTAAAGTCTTTTTCGGGCCGGCATAATGGTCGGCCTGATTTTGTTTTAGGTCAGTAGCTCAATTGGCAGAGCGACGGTCTCCAAAACCGTAGGTTGGGGGTTCGATTCCCTCCTGACCTGCCAGATTCACCTGGTGTGTCTGGCTTTCTTTTCACAGGATCTTCATAGATGACTCCTAAAGCTGAAGCTCAAGGTTCTCGCTTCGATCTGCTCAAGTGGCTGGTAGTAGTTGCTTTGGTGATTGTTGGTGTTGTTGGCAATCAGTATTACTCTGCTTCGCCGATCCTGTACCGCGTGCTCGCTTTGCTGGTCATTGCTGCTGTAGCTGCCTTTGTAGGCCTGCAGACGGTTAAGGGCAAGTCTTTCTTTGTACTGGTTAAGGAAGCGCGCACCGAGATTCGTAAAGTCGTTTGGCCAACTCGCCAAGAAACCACGCAGACCACGTTGATCGTTGTGGCTGTTGTTCTGGTTATGGCGTTGCTGTTGTGGGGGCTTGATTCCCTGCTCGGTTGGCTTGTTTCCTTGATCGTCGGCTAAGGGTGTCCCGTGGCTAAGCGTTGGTACGTTGTGCATGCTTACTCCGGTTACGAGAAGCATGTCATGCGTTCGTTGATCGAGCGCGTAAAGCTGGCTGGCATGGAAGATGGCTTCGGCGAAATTCTGGTTCCCACTGAAGAAGTGGTTGAAATGCGTAATGGCCAGAAGCGCAAAAGCGAACGCAAATTCTTCCCTGGTTATGTGCTGGTTCAGATGGACATGAACGAGGGTACTTGGCACTTGGTCAAGGATACTCCTCGGGTGATGGGTTTCATCGGTGGTACTGCCGACAAGCCTGCACCAATCACAGATAAAGAAGCAGAAGCGATTCTGCGTCGTGTTGCTGATGGTAGCGACAAGCCGAAGCCGAAGACGTTGTTCGAGCCGGGTGAGTCGGTACGCGTCAACGACGGGCCGTTTGCTGATTTTACCGGCACGGTTGAAGAGGTTAACTACGAAAAGAGCCGGATCCAAGTGGCGGTGCTCATTTTCGGTCGCTCTACTCCGGTAGAGTTGGAGTTCAGTCAGGTCGAAAAGGTCTAGCTGAGCAAGCATCCCAACCCCGCAGCCCTAGGCTGTGGGGTTTTGTCGTCACTGGGATAAACGCGCAAGTAACCGGGGAGCCTTTCGAGGCGTTTGAACCCGTAATTGGAGTGCCTCATGGCCAAGAAGATTACCGCTTACATCAAGCTGCAAGTGAAGGCCGCTCAGGCTAACCCAAGCCCACCTGTTGGTCCTGCTCTGGGTCAGCACGGCGTGAACATCATGGAATTCTGCAAGGCTTTCAACGCCCGTACTCAGGGTCTTGAGCCAGGTCTGCCGACTCCAGTGATCATCACTGTCTACAGCGACCGTAGCTTCACGTTCGAAACCAAATCCACCCCTGCTTCGGTTCTGCTGAAGAAGGCTGCTGGTCTGACTAGCGGTTCCGCTCGTCCGAACACCGTTAAGGTTGGCACTGTGACTCGTGCTCAGCTGGAAGAAATCGCGAAAACCAAAAACGCGGATCTGACTGCAGCTGATATGGAAGCAGCCGTGCGTACTATCGCCGGTTCTGCTCGTAGCATGGGCCTTAACGTGGAGGGTGTGTAATGGCTAAGCTGACCAAGCGTCAAAAGGCTATCGCCGGCAAAATCGAAGCAGGCAAGGCCTACAACTTTGTAGATGCTGCTGCTCTGCTGTCCGAGCTGTCGACTGTCAAGTTCAGCGAGTCGTTCGACGTTGCTGTGAACCTGGGTGTTGACCCGCGTAAATCCGACCAGGTCGTTCGTAGCGCTACCGTGCTGCCGCACGGTACTGGCAAGACCGTTCGCGTTGCTGTGTTCACTCAGGGTCCAGCTGCCGAGGCCGCTCTGGCTGCCGGCGCTGACCGTGTAGGTATGGACGACTTGGCTGCCGAAATGAAAGGCGGCGACCTGAACTATGACGTAGTGATCGCATCCCCGGATGCAATGCGCGTTGTAGGTCAGTTGGGTCAGATCCTCGGTCCACGTGGTCTGATGCCTAACCCTAAAGTCGGCACTGTAACTCCAGACGTAGCTACCGCGGTTAAAAACGCCAAGGCTGGTCAGGTTCGTTATCGCACCGACAAAAACGGCATCATCCATACTTCCGTTGGCAAAGTCGGCTTTGACGCCGTCAAGCTGAAGGAAAACGTTGAAGCTCTGATCGCTGATCTGAAGCGTATCAAGCCAGCTTCTTCGAAAGGTATTTACGTCAAGCGCGTTACCCTGAGCACCACCATGGGTCCAGGTCTGGTCATCGACCAAGGCTCGCTCGACGCATAAGACACAGGTTGGCGCAAGCGATTGCGCCAATTGAAAGATTGGGGTCCCTGCCTGGCGGGGGCTATCCAAGACCGTAGGCGACGCAAGTCTTAAACCTCAAGCCTACGCAGATGGTGCTCCCGGTTCCTTACCGAATCAGACACCAAAACGACATCCGGCTTAGGCCAGATGAAACGGTAACAAGCAGGAGTTAAACCCGTGGCAATTAAACTCGAAGACAAGAAGGCCATCGTCGCTGAAGTCAACGAGGCTGCCAAAGTCGCTCTGTCCGCTGTCGTGGTTGATGCCCGTGGCGTAACAGTAAGCGCGATGACCGGACTCCGTAAAGAGGCTCGTGAAGCTGGCGTTTTCGTACGTGTTGTGCGTAACACCCTGCTCAAGCGCGCTGTTGCTGACACTGAATTCAGTGTTCTCAACGACGTGTTCACCGGCCCGACCTTGATTGCATTCTCCAACGAACATCCGGGCGCTGCTGCTCGTATCTTCAAGGAATTCGCAAAAGGTCAGGACAAGTTCGAGATCAAGGCAGCTGCGTTCGAGGGCAAGTTCCTCGCAGCTAACCAAATCGACGTGCTGGCAACTCTGCCGACCCGTGACGAAGCAATTTCCCAGCTGATGAGCGTGATTCAAGGCGCTACCAGCAAATTGGCTCGTACTCTGGCGGCAATTCGCGACCAAAAAGAAGCAGTTGCAGCCTAAGGCTCGTCTCCTTCTCGCGTTTTTTGTTTATTTCGATGGTCGCGTAGGCCGTCCCCAATATCAGGAATTAGATTCATGTCTATCTCTCAAGACGATATCCTCAACGCCGTAGCTGAAATGTCGGTTATCCAGGTTGTTGAGCTGATCAAAGCTTTCGAAGAAAAATTCGGCGTTACCGCTGCTGCTGCATCGGCTGGTCCAGCTGCTGCTGCCGCTGTTGTTGAAGAACAAACTGAATTCAACGTCATGCTGACCGAAGCTGGCGAGAAGAAAGTTAACGTGATCAAGGCTGTACGTGAACTGACCGGTCTGGGCCTGAAAGAAGCCAAGGCTGTAGTTGACGGCGCTCCTGCCATGGTTCTGGAAGCTGTTGCCAAAGACGCAGCTGACAAAGCCAAAGCAGCTCTGGAAGAAGCAGGCGCTAAAGTCGAGCTGAAGTAAGCATCGACTTTGCTCCTCCAGCCCGAGCGTTAAGCGAAAGGCTGATGGCTGGTGGCTCTTGCCACCGGCCTTTTTCCGTTATTGGCGGCCGACTGGGTTGGTGCTGATAACGAGCTGTATCCACCCGATGCGGTGGCGCAAACCATGGGGTTTGCACGATTTTCTGGCTGCTCCCGTCGGGAGGGGCCAAACAAGCAGGTGACCAAGCTGGGGAACGCTGATGGCTTACTCATATACTGAGAAAAAACGTATCCGCAAGGACTTTAGCAAGTTGCCGGACGTCATGGATGTGCCGTACCTCCTGGCCATCCAGCTGGATTCGTATCGTGAATTCTTGCAAGCGGGAGCGACTAAAGATCAGTTCCGCGACGTGGGCCTGCATGCGGCCTTCAAATCCGTTTTCCCGATCATCAGCTACTCCGGCAATGCTGCGCTGGAGTACGTCGGTTATCGCCTGGGCGAACCGGCATTTGATGTCAAAGAATGCGTATTGCGCGGTGTAACTTACGCCGTACCTTTGCGGGTAAAAGTGCGCCTGATCATTTTCGACAAAGAGTCGTCGAATAAAGCGATCAAGGACATCAAAGAGCAAGAAGTCTACATGGGTGAAATCCCCCTGATGACTGAGAACGGTACCTTCGTAATCAACGGTACCGAGCGTGTAATCGTTTCCCAGCTGCACCGTTCCCCGGGCGTGTTCTTCGACCACGACCGTGGCAAGACGCACAGCTCCGGCAAACTGCTGTACTCTGCGCGCATCATTCCTTACCGCGGTTCGTGGCTGGACTTCGAGTTCGACCCGAAAGATTGCGTATTTGTGCGTATCGACCGTCGTCGCAAGCTGCCTGCATCGGTACTGCTGCGCGCGCTGGGCTATACCACTGAAGAAGTGCTGGACGCGTTCTACACCACCAACGTCTTCCACGTGCAGGGTGAAAACCTCAGCCTGGAACTGGTGCCTCAGCGCCTGCGTGGTGAAATCGCTGTCCTCGATATTCAGGATGACAAAGGCAAGGTTATTGTCGAGCAGGGTCGTCGTATCACCGCTCGCCACATCAACCAGCTGGAAAAAGCCGGGATCAAAGAGCTGCAAGTGCCTCTGGACTACGTCCTGGGTCGCACTACCGCCAAGGTCATCGTGCATCCGGCTACCGGCGAAATCCTGGCAGAGTGCAACACCGAGCTGAACACCGAAATCCTGGCAAAAATTGCCAAGGCGGGCGTTGTTCGCATCGAAACTCTGTACACCAACGATATCGACTGCGGTCCGTTCGTCTCCGACACCCTGAAGATCGACTCCACCAGCAACCAATTGGAAGCGCTGGTCGAGATCTATCGCATGATGCGTCCAGGCGAGCCGCCAACCAAGGACGCTGCCGAGACACTGTTCAACAACCTGTTCTTCAGTCCTGAGCGCTATGACCTGTCTGCGGTCGGCCGGATGAAGTTCAACCGTCGTATCGGTCGTACCGAGATCGAAGGTTCGGGTGTGTTGTGCAAAGAAGACATCGTCGCGGTTCTGAAGACTCTGGTCGACATCCGTAACGGTAAAGGCATCGTCGATGACATCGACCACCTGGGTAACCGTCGTGTTCGCTGCGTAGGCGAAATGGCCGAGAACCAGTTCCGCGTTGGCTTGGTACGTGTTGAGCGTGCGGTCAAAGAGCGTCTGTCGATGGCGGAAAGCGAAGGCCTGATGCCGCAAGACCTGATCAACGCCAAGCCAGTGGCTGCGGCGGTGAAAGAGTTCTTCGGTTCCAGCCAGCTGTCCCAGTTCATGGACCAGAACAACCCGCTGTCCGAGATCACCCACAAACGTCGTGTCTCTGCACTCGGCCCTGGCGGTTTGACTCGTGAGCGTGCTGGCTTCGAAGTTCGTGACGTACACCCGACTCACTACGGTCGTGTATGCCCGATTGAAACGCCGGAAGGTCCGAACATCGGTCTGATCAACTCCCTGGCCGCCTATGCGCGCACCAACCAGTACGGCTTCCTCGAGAGCCCGTACCGTGTGGTGAAAGACGCTCTGGTAACCGACGAGATCGTGTTCCTGTCCGCCATCGAAGAAGCCGATCATGTGATCGCTCAGGCTTCGGCCACGATGAACGACAAGAAAGTCCTGATCGACGAGCTCGTAGCTGTTCGTCACTTGAACGAGTTCACGGTCAAGGCGCCGGAAGACGTCACCTTGATGGACGTATCGCCGAAGCAGGTAGTTTCGGTTGCTGCGTCGCTGATCCCGTTCCTCGAGCACGACGACGCCAACCGTGCGTTGATGGGTTCGAACATGCAGCGTCAAGCTGTACCAACCCTGCGTGCTGACAAGCCGCTGGTCGGTACCGGCATGGAACGTAACGTGGCTCGCGACTCCGGCGTTTGCGTCGTGGCTCGTCGTGGCGGCGTGATCGATTCTGTCGACGCCAGCCGTATCGTGGTTCGTGTTGCTGATGATGAAGTTGAAACCGGCGAAGCTGGTGTCGACATCTACAACCTGACCAAGTACACCCGCTCCAACCAGAACACCTGCATCAACCAGCGTCCGCTGGTGAGCAAAGGCGATCGGGTTCAGCGCAGCGACATCATGGCTGACGGTCCGTCCACCGATATGGGTGAGCTGGCTCTGGGTCAGAACATGCGCATCGCGTTCATGGCATGGAACGGCTTCAACTTCGAAGACTCCATCTGCCTGTCCGAGCGTGTTGTTCAGGAAGACCGTTTCACCACGATCCACATTCAGGAACTGACCTGTGTGGCGCGTGACACCAAGCTTGGGCCAGAGGAAATCACTGCAGACATCCCGAACGTGGGTGAAGCTGCACTGAACAAACTGGACGAAGCCGGTATCGTTTACGTAGGTGCTGAAGTAGGCGCAGGCGACATTCTGGTAGGTAAGGTCACTCCGAAAGGCGAGACCCAACTGACGCCAGAAGAAAAACTGCTGCGTGCGATCTTCGGTGAAAAAGCCAGCGACGTTAAAGACACTTCCCTGCGCGTGCCTACCGGCACCAAGGGTACTGTCATCGATGTACAAGTCTTCACCCGCGACGGCGTTGAGCGTGATGCTCGTGCACTGTCGATCGAGAAGACTCAACTCGACGAGATCCGCAAGGACCTGAACGAAGAGTTCCGTATCGTTGAAGGCGCCACTTTCGAACGTCTGCGTTCCGCTTTGGTCGGCCACAAAGCCGAAGGCGGCGCCGGTCTGAAGAAAGGCCAGGAAATCACCGACGAAGTTCTCGACGGTCTCGAGCACGGCCAGTGGTTCAAACTGCGCATGGCTGAAGATGCTCTGAACGAGCAGCTCGAGAAGGCTCAGGCCTACATCGTTGATCGCCGCCGTCTGCTGGACGACAAGTTCGAAGACAAGAAGCGCAAGCTGCAGCAGGGCGATGACCTGGCTCCAGGCGTGCTGAAAATCGTCAAGGTTTACCTGGCAATCCGTCGCCGCATCCAGCCGGGCGACAAGATGGCCGGTCGTCACGGTAACAAAGGTGTGGTCTCGGTGATCATGCCGGTTGAAGACATGCCGCACGATGCCAATGGCACCCCGGTCGACGTCGTCCTCAACCCGTTGGGCGTACCTTCGCGTATGAACGTTGGTCAGATCCTTGAAACCCACCTCGGCCTCGCGGCCAAGGGTCTGGGTGAGAAGATCAACCGGATGGTCGAAGAGCAACGTAAGGTTGCTGAACTTCGCACCTTCCTGGACGAGATCTACAACCAGATCGGCGGTCGTAACGAAGATCTGGATAGCTTCTCCGACCAGGAAATCCTGGATCTGGCGAAGAACCTGCGTGGCGGCGTTCCAATGGCCACTCCAGTGTTCGACGGCGCCAAGGAAAGCGAAATCAAGGCCATGCTGAAACTGGCAGACCTGCCAGAAAGCGGCCAGATGCAGCTGACCGACGGCCGTACCGGCAACAAGTTCGAGCGCCCGGTTACTGTTGGCTACATGTACATGCTGAAGCTGAACCACTTGGTAGACGACAAGATGCACGCTCGTTCTACCGGTTCGTACAGCCTGGTTACCCAGCAGCCGCTGGGTGGTAAGGCGCAGTTCGGTGGTCAGCGTTTCGGGGAGATGGAGGTCTGGGCACTGGAAGCATACGGTGCTGCTTACACTCTGCAAGAAATGCTCACAGTGAAGTCGGACGATGTGAACGGCCGGACCAAGATGTACAAAAACATCGTGGACGGCGATCACCGTATGGAGCCGGGCATGCCCGAGTCCTTCAACGTGTTGATCAAGGAAATTCGTTCCCTCGGCATCGATATCGATCTGGAAACCGAATAACACGTGACGCGAATCGAGAGCGGGGCAGGATTGCCCGCTCTCTGCTCCGCCAGGAGGAAAGGCCTTGAAAGACCTACTGAATTTGCTGAAAAACCAGGGTCAAGTCGAAGAGTTCGACGCCATCCGTATTGGACTGGCATCGCCTGAGATGATCCGTTCGTGGTCGTTCGGTGAAGTTAAAAAGCCGGAAACCATCAACTACCGTACGTTCAAACCTGAGCGTGACGGCCTGTTCTGCGCCAAGATCTTTGGCCCGGTAAAGGATTACGAGTGCCTGTGCGGTAAGTACAAGCGCTTGAAGCACCGTGGTGTGATCTGCGAGAAGTGCGGTGTTGAAGTCGCGTTGGCAAAAGTTCGTCGCGAGCGCATGGCGCACATCGAACTGGCCTCTCCAGTAGCCCACATCTGGTTCCTGAAATCGCTGCCGTCCCGTATCGGTTTGCTGATGGACATGACCCTGCGTGATATCGAACGCGTTCTCTACTTCGAGAGCTATGTCGTTATCGATCCAGGCATGACCACCCTTGAAAAAGGTCAGCTGCTCAACGACGAGCAGTACTTCGAAGCGCTGGAAGAGTTCGGTGACGATTTCGATGCCCGCATGGGTGCCGAAGCTGTCCGTGAACTGCTGCACGCTATCGACCTGGAACACGAGATTGGCCGCCTGCGTGAAGAAATTCCGCAAACCAACTCCGAAACCAAAATCAAGAAGCTGTCCAAGCGTCTGAAGTTGATGGAAGCCTTCCAGGGTTCCGGCAACCTGCCTGAGTGGATGGTGCTGACCGTTCTGCCGGTTCTGCCGCCAGATCTGCGTCCACTGGTCCCATTGGATGGCGGTCGTTTCGCGACTTCCGACCTCAACGATCTGTATCGTCGAGTAATCAACCGTAACAACCGCTTGAAGCGCCTGCTTGATCTGTCCGCTCCGGACATCATCGTGCGCAACGAAAAGCGTATGTTGCAGGAAGCCGTCGATGCGCTGCTCGACAACGGTCGTCGTGGCCGCGCTATCACTGGTTCCAACAAGCGTCCTCTGAAATCCCTGGCTGACATGATCAAGGGTAAGCAAGGTCGTTTCCGTCAGAACTTGCTCGGTAAGCGCGTTGACTACTCCGGTCGTTCGGTAATTACCGTAGGTCCGACCCTGCGTCTGCACCAGTGCGGTCTGCCGAAGAAGATGGCTCTCGAGCTGTTCAAGCCGTTCATTTTCGGCAAGCTGGAAATGCGTGGTCTTGCTACCACCATCAAAGCGGCCAAGAAGATGGTCGAGCGCGAGCTGCCAGAGGTTTGGGACGTTCTCGCTGAAGTGATTCGCGAACACCCGGTTCTCCTCAACCGTGCACCGACCCTTCACCGTCTGGGTATCCAGGCGTTTGAACCGGTACTGATCGAAGGTAAGGCTATCCAGCTGCACCCTCTGGTCTGTGCTGCGTACAACGCCGACTTCGACGGCGACCAAATGGCCGTGCACGTACCGCTGACACTGGAAGCCCAGTTGGAAGCGCGTGCGTTGATGATGTCGACCAACAACATTCTGTCGCCAGCCAACGGTGAGCCAATCATCGTTCCGTCGCAGGACGTTGTATTGGGTCTTTACTACATGACTCGTGAAGCGATCAACGCCAAGGGCGAAGGTCGTGTGTTCGCGGATCTGCAGGAAGTTGACCGTGTGTTCCGTGCCGGCGAAGCCGCACTGCACGCCAAGGTCAAGGTGCGGATCAACGAAACCGTGAACGATCGTGATGGCGGCAGCGTGACCAACACTCGTATCGTCGACACTACTGTCGGCCGTGCGCTGTTGTTCCAGGTTGTGCCAAAAGGTCTGTCCTTCGACGTCGTCAACCTGCCGATGAAGAAGAAGGCGATCTCCAAGCTGATCAACCAGTGCTACCGCGTGGTTGGTTTGAAAGAGACCGTGATCTTCGCTGACCAGTTGATGTATACCGGTTTTGCCTATTCGACCATCTCCGGCGTTTCCATCGGTGTTAACGACTTCGTTATCCCGGATGAAAAAGCCCGCATCATCGGTGCAGCCACCGACGAAGTGAAAGAGATCGAAAGTCAGTACGCCTCCGGCCTGGTAACCCAGGGCGAGAAGTACAACAAAGTGATCGACCTTTGGTCCAAGGCGAACGACGAAGTTTCCAAGGCGATGATGGCCAACCTCTCGAAAGAGAAGGTCATCGACCGTCATGGCGTCGAAGTCGACCAGGAATCCTTCAACTCGATGTACATGATGGCCGACTCGGGCGCACGGGGTTCTGCTGCGCAGATCCGTCAGCTCGCCGGTATGCGTGGTCTGATGGCCAAGCCCGACGGCTCCATCATTGAAACGCCGATTACTGCGAACTTCCGTGAAGGTTTGAGCGTACTCCAGTACTTCATCTCTACTCACGGTGCTCGTAAAGGTCTGGCGGATACCGCGTTGAAAACTGCGAACTCCGGTTACCTGACTCGTCGTCTGGTAGACGTGGCGCAGGATCTGGTTGTGACCGAGATCGATTGCGGCACCGAACATGGCCTGGTAATGACTCCGCACATTGAAGGCGGTGACGTTGTTGAGCCGTTGGGTGAGCGCGTATTGGGTCGTGTCATTGCCCGTGACGTATTCAAGCCGGGTACCGAGGAAGTTATTGTTCCTGCCGGCACTCTGGTAGACGAGAAGTGGGTCGAGTTCATCGAGCTGAACAGCATCGACGAAGTGATCGTGCGTTCGCCGATCAGCTGCGAAACCCGCTACGGCATTTGCGCCAAGTGCTACGGCCGTGACTTGGCTCGTGGTCACCAGGTGAACATCGGTGAAGCGGTCGGCGTTATCGCTGCCCAGTCCATCGGTGAGCCGGGTACCCAGCTGACCATGCGTACGTTCCACATTGGTGGTGCGGCAAGCCGGACCTCCGCAGCCGACAGCGTTCAGGTGAAGAATGGCGGTACCGTCCGTCTGCATAACCTGAAGCACGTTGAGCGAGTGGATGGTTGCCTGGTTGCTGTGTCCCGTTCCGGTGAGCTGGCAATCGCTGATGACTTCGGTCGTGAGCGTGAGCGCTACAAGCTGCCGTACGGTGCTGTGATTTCGGTTAAAGAAGGTGACAAGGTCGACGCTGGCGCAATCGTGGCCAAGTGGGATCCGCACACTCACCCAATCGTTACCGAAATGAAAGGTACCGTGACCTACGTGGGCATGGAAGAAGGCATCACGATCAAGCGTCAGACTGACGAATTGACCGGTATGACCAACATTGAAGTACTCGACGCCAAAGACCGTCCAGCTGCCGGTAAAGATATCCGTCCTGCTGTGAAGATGGTTGATGACAACGGCAAGGATCTCTTGCTGCCGGGTACCGACGTAATTGCTCAGTACTTCCTGCCTGCTAACGCTCTGGTCGGTGTAGCGGACGGTGCGAAAATCGCGATCGGTGATGTTATCGCTCGTATTCCGCAAGAGACTTCGAAGACTCGTGACATCACCGGTGGTCTGCCGCGTGTTGCCGACTTGTTCGAAGCCCGTCGTCCGAAAGAAGCCTCGATTCTGGCTGAAGTCAGCGGCACCATCGCGTTCGGTAAAGAGACCAAGGGCAAGCGCCGTCTGGTCATCACCCCGAACGACGGTAGCGATCCGTACGAAGAGCTGATTCCGAAGTGGCGTCACCTGAACGTCTTCGAAGGCGAACAGGTAAACCGCGGCGAAGTTATCTCCGACGGTCCGAGCGATCCACATGACATCCTGCGTCTGTTGGGTGTGAGTGCGCTGGCCAAGTACATCGTGAACGAGATCCAGGACGTTTACCGTCTGCAGGGCGTGAAGATCAACGACAAGCACATCGAGACCATCCTGCGTCAGATGCTGCGTAAAGTTGAGATCGCTGAATCCGGCGATTCCAGTTTCATCAAGGGCGACCAGATGGAATTGACTCACGTGCTGGTAGAGAACGAGCGTCTGAGCGCTGAAGACAAATTTGTCTCCAAGTTCACTCGCGTTCTGCTGGGTATCACCAAGGCGTCGTTGTCCACCGAATCGTTCATCTCGGCGGCTTCCTTCCAGGAAACCACTCGCGTACTGACCGAGGCGGCGGTAACCGGCAAGCGCGATTACCTGCGCGGCCTGAAAGAAAACGTGGTCGTGGGTCGTCTGATCCCGGCCGGTACCGGTCTGGCTTATCACAGCGAGCGCAAGCGCCGTCGTGATGCTGACAAACCGTTGCGCGTGAGCGCCAGTGAAGTAGAAGCTGCACTGACCGAAGCGCTGAACTCGAGTGGTAACTGAGTTCTGCGGTAGTAAATGAGTGCAGGCCCTGATCGCTCCGTTCATCCAGTCGAGACAATTTGTCGAGGTTGGATGGGGGGAGAGGTCGGGGCCTTGCCTTGACTGGGGGCAAGATCCTCTTTAGACTCTTGTACCCCTAAATTTGGCGGGGATTCGTTCCTGCCATTTTGCTTTTCTTGCAAGACAATAGCGTCGCAAGACAACAGTGGAGCTAGTAGATGGCAACTATCAACCAGCTGGTACGTCAGCCGCGTAAGCGTATCGTCGAGAAATCCGACGTGCCTGCGCTGCAGAACTGCCCGCAACGTCGTGGCGTATGCACCCGTGTGTATACCACTACGCCGAAAAAACCTAACTCGGCACTGCGTAAAGTATGCCGTGTGCGTCTGACCAACGGTTTCGAGGTTTCCTCGTACATCGGCGGTGAAGGCCACAACCTGCAAGAGCACAGCGTGGTACTGATCCGCGGCGGTCGTGTAAAAGACTTGCCAGGTGTTCGTTATCACACCGTTCGCGGCTCTTTGGATACTTCCGGCGTTAAAGGTCGTAACCAAGGTCGTTCGAAGTACGGTACCAAGCGTCCGAAGTAATAGTCGCTTGCAGCAAAAAAACCGATTTCTATTTTTCTGAGTCGATAAGAGTAAGGTCGGAGGCGTCCCGAAAGGGCACCGATTCCGAGCGAACCTGAAGACCGTTTGAGGGCTTATCCATGCCAAGAAGACGCGTAGCAGCCAAGCGCGAAGTGCTTGACGATCCAAAATACGGAAGCCAAATCCTGGCCAAGTTCATGAACCACGTGATGGAGAGCGGCAAAAAAGCCGTTGCCGAGCGTATCGTTTATGGCGCGCTGGAAAAGGTTAAAGAGCGCAAGAACAGCGACCCCCTGGAAATCTTCGAGAAAGCTCTCGACGCCATCGCTCCGCTGGTCGAAGTAAAGTCGCGCCGTGTAGGCGGTGCTACTTACCAGGTTCCGGTCGAAGTTCGTCCGTCCCGTCGTAACGCGCTGGCAATGCGCTGGTTGGTAGACTTCGCCCGTAAGCGCGGCGAGAAGTCTATGGCTCTGCGTTTGGCTGGCGAACTGTTGGACGCTGCTGAAGGTAAAGGTGCTGCTGTTAAGAAGCGTGAAGACGTGCACCGTATGGCTGAAGCCAACAAGGCTTTCTCGCACTACCGCTTCTAATTTTAGCTTCACTAATTTTGCGAGGGCTTTATGGCTCGTACTACTCCGATTAGCCGCTACCGTAACATCGGTATCGTTGCTCACGTGGATGCTGGTAAAACCACCACCACCGAGCGCGTCCTTTTTTACACTGGCAAAAGTCACAAAATGGGCGAGGTGCATGATGGCGCCGCGACCACAGACTGGATGGTGCAGGAGCAGGAGCGTGGTATTACCATTACTTCTGCTGCTATCACCGCCTTCTGGAAAGGTTCCGAGAAGCAGTACTCGCACGAACACCGTTTCAACGTTATCGATACCCCGGGCCACGTAGACTTCACTATTGAAGTTGAGCGCTCCCTGCGCGTACTCGACGGCGCTGTCGTTGTGTTCTGCGGTACTTCGGGTGTTGAGCCTCAGTCGGAAACCGTATGGCGTCAGGCCAACAAATACGGCGTTCCACGTCTTGTTTACGTAAACAAGATGGACCGTGCGGGTGCTAACTTCCTGCGCGTGATCGGTCAGATCAAGCAGCGTCTGGGTCACACTCCGGTGCCGATTCAATTGGCTATCGGTTCCGAAGACAACTTCCAGGGTCAGATCGATCTGATCAACATGCAAGCTGTCTACTGGAATGACTCTGACAAAGGTATGGTCCCTGTTCGCAAGGACATTCCTGCCGAGCTGCAAGAGCTGGCTGAAGAGTGGCGCAGCAACATGGTTGAGGCTGCGGCCGAAGCCAACGAAGAGCTGATGAACAAGTATCTCGAAGGGGAAGAACTCTCCATCGAGGAAATCAAGGCCGCTCTGCGTCAGCGTACTATCGCTGGTGAGATCGTTCTGGCTGTTTGCGGTTCTTCCTTCAAGAACAAGGGTGTTCCCCTGGTTCTCGACGCCGTTATCGACTTCCTGCCTGCTCCAACCGACATTCCTGCTATCAAGGGTTCCAACCCGGATAACGAGGAAGAGGAAATGGAGCGTCATGCAAGCGACGACGAGCCTTTTGCGGCTCTGGCGTTCAAGATCGCTACCGACCCATTCGTGGGTACCTTGACCTTTGTTCGGGTTTACTCGGGCGTGTTGGCCTCCGGTGACGGCGTGATCAACTCGGTAAAAGGCAAGAAAGAGCGCGTGGGTCGTATGGTGCAAATGCACGCAAACGCCCGTGAAGAAATCAAGGAAGTACGCGCTGGTGACATCGCGGCCTTGATCGGCATGAAGGACGTCACCACTGGTGAAACTTTGTGCAACGCTGACAAGCCAATCATCCTGGTTCGCATGGACTTCCCGGAACCGGTTATTTCGGTTGCCGTAGAGCCTAAGACCAAGGATGACCAGGAAAAAATGGGTATCGCTCTGGGCAAACTTGCTCAGGAAGACCCGTCTTTCCGCGTCAAAACTGATGAAGAGACTGGTCAAACGATCATCTCCGGCATGGGCGAGCTGCACCTGGACATCCTGGTTGACCGGATGCGCCGTGAGTTCAACGTCGAAGCCAACATCGGTAAGCCTCAAGTTTCGTACCGTGAGCGCATCACGAAGAGCTGCGAAATCGAAGGCAAGTTCGTTCGTCAGTCCGGCGGTCGTGGCCAGTTTGGTCATTGCTGGATCCGTTTTGCACCTGCTGACGAAGGTCAGGAAGGTCTGCAATTCCTGAACGAAGTAGTGGGTGGTGTGGTTCCTAAGGAATACATCCCGGCTATCCAGAAGGGTATCGAAGAGCAGATGAAGAACGGTGTTGTTGCCGGCTATCCGCTGATCGGCCTGAAGGCTACCGTGTTTGATGGTTCTTACCACGACGTCGACTCGAACGAGATGGCGTTTAAGGTGGCTGCTTCCATGGCGACCAAGCAACTGGCCCAGAAGGGTGGTGGTGAGTTGCTTGAGCCGATCATGGCGGTAGAGGTTGTTACGCCTGAAGACTATATGGGTGACGTGATGGGCGACCTTAACCGTCGTCGCGGCATGATTCTGGGTATGGAAGATACGGTTTCCGGTAAAGTAATTCGTGCCGAGGTTCCGTTGGGCGAGATGTTCGGTTATGCGACCGACGTTCGTTCCATGTCTCAGGGTCGCGCAAGCTACTCTATGGAATTCAAAAAATACAATACGGCTCCGTCGCACATCGTCGAAACCGTTACCAAAAAACAAGGCTGATTCAGTCCTTTAGGCAAGGAGTTAATTGTCGTGGCTAAAGAAAAATTTGATCGTTCCCTACCGCACGTCAACGTTGGCACTATCGGTCACGTTGACCACGGTAAAACCACTCTGACCGCTGCTCTGACTCGCGTCTGCTCCGAAGTTTTCGGTTCGGCTCGTGTTGACTTCGACAAGATCGACAGCGCACCAGAAGAGAAAGCTCGCGGTATCACCATCAACACCGCTCACGTTGAGTACAACTCGAAGATCCGTCACTACGCTCACGTTGACTGCCCAGGTCACGCTGACTATGTGAAGAACATGATCACCGGTGCTGCTCAAATGGACGGCGCTATCCTGGTTTGTTCGGCCGCTGATGGTCCGATGCCGCAAACCCGTGAGCACATCCTGCTGTCCCGTCAGGTAGGCGTTCCGTACATCGTGGTTTTCCTGAACAAGGCTGACCTGGTAGACGACGCTGAGCTGCTGGAGCTGGTTGAGATGGAAGTGCGCGATCTGCTGAGCACTTACGACTTCCCAGGCGACGACACTCCAATCATCATCGGTTCCGCTCGTATGGCGCTGGATGGTCTGGACGATAACGAGATGGGCACCACTGCCGTCAAGAAACTGGTTGAAACTCTGGACAGCTACATCCCAGAACCAGTTCGTCTGACCGACAAGCCGTTCCTGATGCCAATCGAAGACGTATTCTCGATCTCGGGTCGCGGTACTGTTGTGACTGGTCGTATCGAGCGCGGTATCGTTCGCGTTCAGGATCCACTGGAAATCGTTGGTCTGCGTGACACTACCGTCACCACCTGCACCGGTGTTGAAATGTTCCGCAAGCTGCTCGACGAAGGTCGTGCTGGCGAGAACTGCGGCGTGCTGCTGCGCGGCACCAAGCGTGATGACGTGGAGCGTGGTCAGGTTCTGGTTAAGCCAGGTACCGTTAAGCCGCACACCAAGTTCACCGCAGAAGTTTACGTTCTGAGCAAAGAAGAAGGCGGTCGTCACACTCCGTTCTTCAAAGGCTACCGTCCACAGTTCTACTTCCGTACTACTGACGTGACTGGTAACTGCGAGCTGCCAGAAGGCGTTGAAATGGTAATGCCAGGCGATAACATTCAAATGACTGTTACCCTGATCAAAACCATCGCAATGGAAGACGGTCTGCGTTTCGCTATTCGCGAAGGCGGCCGTACCGTTGGTGCTGGCGTTGTAGCTAAAATCATCGAGTAAGCTTCTCTTCTGAGATAGCTTCGATGCTTTGAAAAAGCCCCCGCTCAGCGGGGGCTTTTTTATTGGGTTGACACCTATCGGGGGCGTCTATAGAATTGCGCCTCCTTTTAACGGGCGTATTGCGCCCGGTGGGAATAGCAGCCGGAGTCTGAAATCCAATGCAAAATCAGCAAATCCGTATCAGGTTGAAGGCTTTTGACCATCGCCTGATCGACCAATCCACCCAGGAAATCGTGGAAACCGCGAAACGTACTGGTGCTCAAGTGCGTGGTCCAATTCCACTGCCTACCCGTAAAGAGCGGTTCACCGTTCTGGTCTCCCCGCACGTCAACAAAGACGCGCGTGACCAGTACGAGATCCGTACTCATAAGCGCGTTCTGGATATCGTCCAGCCAACGGATAAAACCGTTGATGCTCTTATGAAGCTTGATCTTGCGGCCGGTGTGGAAGTGCAGATCAGCCTCGGCTAAGACTCGGTCTTAGTCGTGTAACGCTCTGAAATGGGCGGCCATAGCGGGTGAAAGCCCCGTACACTCATGAGGTTTACAACATGACTATTGGTGTAGTCGGTCGTAAATGCGGTATGACCCGTATTTTCACCGAAGAAGGTGTCTCCATTCCGGTCACGGTCATTGAGATCGAGCCGAATCGCGTCACCCAGTTCAAAACTGAAGAGACCGATGGCTATCGTGCAGTGCAAGTCACTGTAGGCGAGCGTCGTGCTTCGCGTGTTACAGCTGCGCAAGCTGGCCACTTCGCTAAGGCGAACGTTGCCGCTGGTCGTACCGTAATGGAATTCCGCCTTGAAGAAGGCGAGTACCAGGCCGGCGATCTGATCAACGCTGAAATCTTCGCCGCTGGTCAACTGGTTGATGTGACCGGTCAGTCCAAGGGTAAAGGCTTCCAGGGTACGATCAAGCGTTGGAATTTCCGCGGGCAAGATAACACCCACGGTAACTCCGTATCCCACCGCGTTCCAGGCTCTATCGGCCAGTGCCAGACTCCTGGTCGTGTATTCAAGGGCAAGAAAATGTCCGGTCATATGGGCGCTGAGCGCGTGACCGTGCAGTCCCTCGAAGTAGTGCGCGTGGACGCTGAACGCAATCTGTTGTTGGTCAAGGGTGCTGTTCCTGGCGCTACTGGCGGCAACTTGGTTGTACGTCCAGCAGCCAAGGCTCGCGGTTAAGGGGAAGCTGACATGCAATTAAATGTAAATGACGCTCAAGCGATCGAAGTTTCCGAACTGACATTTGGCGGCGAATTCAACGAGACGCTGGTTCACCAAGCAGTCGTGGCCTACATGGCCGGCGGCCGTCAAGGTAGCAAGCAGCAAAAGACCCGTTCCGACGTTCGTGGTGGCGGTAAGCGCCCATGGCGTCAGAAAGGTACTGGCCGTGCTCGTGCCGGTACTATCCGTAGCCCAATCTGGCGTGGCGGCGGTACCACTTTCGCAGCTCGTCCTCAGGATCACTCCCAGAAGCTGAACAAGAAGATGTATCGCGCAGCAATGCGTTCCATCCTTGCTGAGCTGGTGCGTACTGATCGTCTGGTTGTGGTTCAGGATTTCGCTGTTGAAACGCCGAAAACCAAAGACCTGCTGGGCAAACTGAACAACATGAGCCTGACCGACGTTCTGATCGTGTCGGATGCTGTTGATCAGAACCTGTACCTGGCTGCTCGTAACCTGCCGCACGTTGATGTACGTGATGTGCAAGGTTCCGATCCAGTTAGTCTGATCGCATACGACAAGGTGTTGATCACCGTGTCGGCCGTGAAGAAATTCGAGGAGCTGCTGGGATGAACCAGGAACGCGTATTTAAAGTTCTGCTTGGCCCGCACGTTTCCGAGAAGGCTACGGTTCTGGCAGACAAGAAAGGCCAGTTCGTTTTCAAGGTTGCCACTGACGCAACCAAGCTGGAAATCAAGAAGGCCGTCGAAAGCCTGTTCAGCGTGAAAGTAGAGCGTGTTACTACCCTGAATGTTCTGGGTAAGAGCAAGCGCACTGCTCGCGGTCTGGGCAAGCGTAATGACTGGAAGAAGGCGGTTATCTCCCTTCAGCCAGGCCAAGATCTCGATTTCAGCAGCAGTGCTGAGTAAGGAAGGGGTGCATCATGGCAATCGTTAAATGCAAACCGACTTCCCCTGGCCGCCGTTTTGTGGTCAAGGTGGTCAACCAGGAGCTGCATAAAGGCGCTCCTCACGCACCGCTGCTCGAGAAAAAATCGAAGACTGGTGGTCGTAACAACAATGGTCGTATTACCACTCGTCACATCGGTGGTGGCCATAAGCAGCATTATCGTCTGGTCGATTTCCGTCGCAACGACAAAGATGGCATCGCTGCCACTGTCGAGCGTATCGAATACGATCCAAACCGTACTGCTCACATCGCTCTGCTGTTGTACGCAGATGGCGAGCGTCGCTACATCATCGCGCCTAAAGGCGTGAGTGCTGGCGACCAGCTGATCGCAGGTGCTCTGGCACCGATCAAGCCGGGCAACGCTCTGCAACTGCGTAACATTCCAGTTGGTAGCACCGTACACGGCATCGAATTGAAGCCAGGTAAAGGCGCGCAAATCGCTCGTTCCGCTGGTGCTTCGGCTCAGCTGATCGCTCGTGAAGGTGTCTACGTGACCCTGCGTCTGCGTTCTGGTGAGATGCGTAAAGTGCTGGCTGAGTGCCGCGCGACCCTGGGTGAAGTCTCGAACTCCGAGCACAGCCTGCGTTCGCTGGGTAAAGCTGGTGCCAAACGCTGGCGTGGCGTTCGCCCAACCGTTCGTGGTGTTGCCATGAACCCGGTTGACCACCCACATGGTGGTGGTGAAGGTCGTACCTCTGGTGGTCGTCATCCGGTATCGCCATGGGGCTTCCCGACTAAGGGCGCGAAGACTCGTGGTAATAAGCGTACCGACAAAATGATCGTCCGTCGTCGCAAGTAAATAGAGGGATACGACAGTGCCACGTTCTCTGAAAAAAGGTCCTTTTATCGATCTTCACCTACTGAAGAAGATCGAAGTGGCGGCGGAAAAGAACGATCGCAAACCAGTTAAAACCTGGTCGCGTCGCTCGATGATCCTGCCACAAATGGTCGGTCTGACCATCGCAGTACACAACGGTCGTCAACACGTCCCAGTTCTCGTTAACGAAGACATGGTCGGCCACAAACTGGGCGAGTTCGCCGGTACCCGCACATATCGTGGGCACGTGGCAGACAAGAAAGCCAAGCGTTAAGGGGTTAGGAAATGGAAGTAGCCGCTAAGTTGTCGGGCGCTCGAATCTCCGCCCAGAAAGCCCGCTTGGTCGCCGACCAGATCCGCGGGAAGAAGGTGGGCGAAGCGCTCAACCTGTTGGCTTTCAGCAGTAAGAAAGCCGCCGAGATCATGAAGAAAGTGCTGGAGTCGGCCGTAGCCAACGCCGAGCATAACGAAGGCGCAGACGTTGATGACCTTAAGGTCAGCACCGTTTTCGTCAACGAAGGGCGTTCGCTGAAGCGCATCATGCCACGTGCCAAAGGCCGTGCTGATCGCATCGTCAAGCGGTCTTGCCATATCACTGTCAAGGTTGCTGACAAGTAACGGAGTCGAAGAGATGGGTCAGAAAGTACATCCCATTGGCATTCGCCTGGGAATCGTCAAGGAGCACACCTCCGTCTGGTACGCAGACGGTCGGACTTATGCGGACTATTTGTTCGCTGATCTGAAGGTGCGTGAGTATCTCCAAGACAAACTAAAAAGCGCGTCCGTAAGCCGTATCGATATCCATCGTCCGGCTCAGACTGCACGTATCACCATCCACACTGCTCGTCCAGGTATCGTTATCGGGAAGAAAGGTGAAGATGTTGAGAAACTGCGTCAGGACCTGACCAAGCAAATGGGTGTGCCTGTGCACATCAATATCGAAGAGATCCGCAAGCCGGAGCTCGACGGTATGCTGGTTGCGCAGAGCGTAGCTCAGCAGCTGGAGCGTCGCGTAATGTTCCGTCGCGCTATGAAGCGCGCTGTTCAGAACGCCATGCGCATTGGTGCCAAAGGCATCAAAATCCAAGTGAGCGGTCGTCTCGGCGGTGCTGAAATCGCACGTACTGAATGGTATCGCGAAGGTCGTGTGCCTCTGCACACCCTGCGTGCCGACATCGACTATGCCAACTACGAAGCTCACACCACTTATGGTGTGATCGGTGTAAAGGTTTGGATCTTCAAAGGCGAAGTAATTGGTGGTCGCCAAGAAGAACTGAAACCACAAGCACCAGCGCCTCGTAAAAAAGCTGCTAAGTAAGGGGTACGCCAAATGTTGCAACCAAAGCGTACGAAGTTCCGCAAGCAAATGACTGGTCACAACCGTGGCCTGGCATTGCGCGGTAGCAAAGTCAGCTTCGGCGAGTTCGCGCTGAAGTCTGTTGCTCGTGGTCGTCTCACCGCTCGTCAGATTGAGTCAGCGCGTCGTGCACTGACCCGTCACGTTAAGCGTGGCGGTAAGATCTGGATCCGTGTATTCCCGGACAAGCCTATTTCCAAAAAGCCACTCGAAGTTCGGATGGGTAAAGGTAAGGGTAACGTGGAGTACTGGGTTGCCCAGATTCAGCCAGGCAAAGTCCTGTATGAAATCGAGGGTGTTTCTGAAGAGCTGGCGCGTGAGGCTTTCGCCCTGGCTGCTGCAAAGCTGCCGCTCGCCACCTCCTTTGTTAAACGGACGGTGATGTGATGAAAGCGAATGAACTTCGTGAAAAATCCGCACAGCAGCTGAACGAGCAACTGCTCGGCCTGCTGCGCGACCAGTTCAATCTGCGTATGCAGAAAGCAACTGGCCAGTTGGGGCAGTCTCATCTGCTCTCGCAAGTTAAGCGTGACATTGCTCGCGTGAAGACTGTGCTCAACCAGCAGGCAGGTAAGTAATCATGGCTGAAGCCGAAAAAACTGTCCGTACGCTGACTGGCCGTGTTGTCAGCGACAAGATGGACAAAACCATCACCGTTCTGATCGAGCGTCGCGTTAAGCACCCGATCTACGGTAAATACGTTAAGCGTTCGACTAAGCTGCACGCGCACGACGAAACCAATCAGTGCCACATTGGCGACAAAGTCACTATTCGTGAAACTCGTCCTTTGGCCAAGACCAAGTCTTGGGCGCTGGTTGATGTTCTCGAACGCGCTGTGGAAGTCTAAGGACTAGGGGTCGGAGAAATTATATGATTCAGACTCAATCCATGCTCGATGTGGCCGATAACAGCGGCGCTCGCCGTGTTATGTGCATCAAGGTGCTGGGTGGCTCCCATCGTCGTTACGCTGGTATCGGTGACATCATCAAAGTTACCGTGAAGGAAGCAATTCCTCGCGGTAAGGTGAAAAAAGGCCAAGTGATGACTGCTGTTGTAGTCCGCACTCGTCACGGCGTTCGCCGTGCAGATGGCTCTATTATCCGCTTTGATGGCAACGCTGCTGTTCTTCTGAACAACAAGCAAGAGCCGATCGGCACCCGTATCTTTGGGCCAGTGACCCGTGAACTTCGTACTGAGAAGTTCATGAAGATCGTCTCGCTCGCCCCAGAAGTGCTGTAAGGAGATCCGACATGCAAAAGATTCGTCGTGACGACGAGATCATCGTGATCGCCGGCAAAGACAAAGGTAAGCGCGGTAAGGTGCTGAAGGTTCTCGCTGATGACCGTCTGGTCGTTGGTGGTCTGAACCTGGTCAAGCGTCATACCAAGCCTAACCCGATGTCGGGCGTACAGGGCGGTATCGTCGAGAAAGAAGCGCCACTGCACGCTTCCAACGTCGCCATCTTCAACGGCGAAACCAACAAGGCTGACCGCGTTGGTTTCAAAGTAGAAGACGGTAAGAAAATTCGTGTCTTCAAGTCGACCCAAAAAGCGGTTGATGCTTGAACACTGCTAGGTAGAAGACCATGGCACGACTAAAAGAGATTTACCGGAAGGAAATCGCACCGAAACTTAAGGAAGAACTTAAGCTTTCGAACGTGATGGAAGTTCCGCGCGTTACCAAAATCACCCTGAACATGGGTCTGGGCGAAGCGATCGGCGACAAAAAAGTCATCGAGCACGCTGTTGCTGACCTGGAAAAGATCACCGGCCAGAAAGTCGTTGTGACCTACGCTCGGAAATCCATCGCTGGCTTTAAAGTCCGTGAAGGTTGGCCGATCGGCGTCAAAGTGACCCTGCGCCGTGAGCGTATGTACGAGTTCCTGGATCGTCTGCTGTCGATCTCCCTGCCTCGGGTTCGCGACTTCCGCGGCCTGAATGCCAAGTCCTTCGATGGTCGTGGTAACTACAGCATGGGTGTTAAAGAGCAGATCATCTTCCCGGAAATCGACTACGACAAGATCGATGCTCTCCGCGGTCTGGACATTACCCTGACCACCACTGCCAAGAACGATGATGAAGGTCGCGCCCTGTTGCGTGCTTTCAAATTCCCGTTCCGCAACTGATTGGAGTAGGAAAATGGCCAAGATGAGCATGAAAAACCGCGAGCTGAAGCGTCAGCTCACGGTTGCCAAGTACGCCAAAAAGCGTGCAGCACTGAAAGCTATCATCGTTGATCTGAACGCAAGTCCAGAAGCGCGTTGGGAAGCTACAGTAGCTCTGCAGAAGCAGCCACGTGACGCAAGCGCTTCGCGCATGCGTAACCGCTGCCGCCTGACCGGTCGTCCACACGGCGTTTACCGCAAGTTCGGCCTGGGCCGTAACAAGCTGCGTGAAGCTGCAATGCGTGGTGACGTACCTGGTCTGGTTAAAGCCAGCTGGTAAGCACTGTCAAAGTCTCGGTGTTCGGGGTCGCAAGATCCTGACCATCGGTGACCTTGAACTTGAATCAAGCCCCTATTGGGGCTTGATTCATTTGTGGGGTGTGTCTAGAATACCCGGCTCGCCTGAGCCCGTGCTTTTTTTGCGCGGATGTACTCGGCGACACGTAGTAGCCGCAAGGCTAATTTTTTGTGTATTAGGAGCGTCTAGCCCATGAGTATGCAGGACCCGTTAGCGGACATGCTAACTCGAATCCGTAATGCCCAGATGGCTGAAAAGTCCGTCGTAAGCATGCCATCTTCTACTTTGAAGGTAGCTGTTGCCAAAGTCCTGAAGGATGAAGGTTACATTGCGGGTTATCAGATCAGCAGCGAAATCAAGCCACTGCTGTCCATCGAGCTGAAGTACTTCGAAGGCCGTCCGGTCATCGAGGAAGTGAAGCGCGTTAGCCGTCCAGGCCTGCGTCAGTACAAGTCCGTCGATGATCTGCCAAAAGTTCGTGGCGGTCTCGGTGTGTCTATCGTCTCCACCAACAAAGGTGTGATGACGGATCGTGCTGCGCGCGCTGCCGGTGTCGGCGGCGAAGTTCTTTGCACTGTGTTCTAAGGGGGGATAAGCATGTCACGCGTCGCTAAGAACCCCGTTAAGCTGCCAGCCGGTGTCGAAGTCAAATTCGCAGGCCAACAGCTTTCGGTGAAGGGTGCCAAGGGTACTCTCGAACTGAACATCCATTCGTCCGTTGAGATCGTTGAAGAAGCTGGTGAGTTGCGTTTCGCTGCTCGCAATGGCGATCAACAAACTCGCGCAATGGCTGGTACCACTCGTGCGTTGGTAAACAACATGGTCCAAGGCGTTAGCCAAGGCTTCGAGCGTAAGCTCCAGCTGGTCGGTGTTGGTTACAAAGCGCAAGCAAAAGGCACAGTGCTGAACCTGGCTCTTGGCTTCTCGCACCCAGTGGATTATGAACTGCCGGAAGGCATCACCGCTGAGACTCCTAGCCAGACCGATATCCTGATCAAGGGCATCGACAAGCAGCTGGTAGGTCAAGTGGCCGCCGAGATCCGCGACTTCCGTCCACCAGAGCCGTACAAAGGCAAAGGTGTGCGCTACGCGGACGAAGTCGTCCGTCGTAAAGAAGCCAAGAAGAAGTAGGGCATAGCAAATGACCGACAAAAAAGTTACTCGACTGCGTCGCGCTCGCAAAGCACGCCTGAAAATGCACGAACTCGAAGTCGTGCGTCTCTGCGTGTTCCGCTCGTCGCAGCACATCTACGCCCAGGTCATTTCGGCCGACGGCAACAAAGTCCTGGCAAGTGCCTCGACTTTGGATAAAGAACTGCGTGATGGTGCCACTGGCAACATTGACGCGGCCACTAAGGTTGGCCAGCTGGTCGCTACGCGTGCTAAAGCCGCTGGCGTCTCGCAGGTGGCTTTCGACCGCTCTGGCTTCAAGTACCACGGCCGCGTCAAGGCGCTGGCTGATGCTGCTCGTGAAGCTGGGCTGGAGTTCTAAGTTATGTCAAATAACGACCAAAAGCGCGACGAAGGCTACATCGAGAAGCTGGTTCAAGTTAACCGCGTAGCCAAAACCGTTAAAGGCGGCCGTATCTTCACTTTCACCGCGTTGACCGTGGTTGGTGATGGTAAAGGGCGCGTTGGCTTCGGCCGTGGCAAGTCGCGTGAAGTGCCTGCTGCGATCCAGAAGGCAATGGAAGCTGCTCGCCGCAACATGATCCAAGTTGATCTGAACGGCACCACTCTGCAGTACGCAATGAAGTCCGCTCACGGCGCTTCGAAGGTGTACATGCAGCCTGCTTCTGAAGGTACCGGTATCATCGCTGGCGGCGCTATGCGTGCTGTCCTCGAAGTTGCTGGCGTTCAGAACGTTCTGGCCAAGTGCTACGGCTCGACTAATCCGGTAAACGTGGTTCACGCCACTTTCAAGGGTTTGAAAGCAATGCAGTCTCCTGAATCCATTGCCGCCAAGCGTGGCAAAAGCGTCAAGGAGATCTTCTGATCATGGCTACCGTTAAAGTTACGCTGATCAAAAGCATGACCGGCCGCATCCCTAACCACAAACTGTGCGTTAAGGGTCTGGGTCTGCGTCGCATCGGTCACACTGTAGAAGTCCAGGATACTCCCGAGAATCGCGGGATGATCAACAAGGCTTACTACATGCTGCGTGTCGAGGGTTAATCGATGAAGCTCAATGATCTGAGTCCAGCGCCGGGTTCCCGTCGCGAAAAGCATCGTCCGGGCCGTGGTATCGGTAGCGGTTTGGGTAAGACTGGTGGCCGTGGCCACAAAGGTCAAACCTCCCGCTCCGGTGGCACCATTGCTCCAGGCTTTGAAGGCGGTCAACAGCCGCTGCATCGTCGCCTGCCGAAGTTTGGTTTCGTTTCCCTGAAGGCCATGGACCGCGCAGAAGTGCGTCTGTCCGAGCTGGCTAAGGTGGAAGGCGACATCGTCACCGTGCAGTCCCTGAAAGATGCCAACGTGATCAACGTCAACGTTCAGCGTGTGAAAATCATGCTGTCCGGCGAAGTTACTCGCGCTGTCACCATCGGAAAGGGAATCGGCGCCACCAAAGGTGCGCGTGCGGCTATCGAAGCAGCTGGCGGCAAGTTCGAGGAATAAATGGCTAAGCAAGGTGCTCTCTCTGCGCTCGGCAAAGGCGGTATGTCTGAACTCTGGGCTCGTCTGCGTTTTCTGTTCCTGGCGATTATCGTCTACCGAATAGGCGCACACATCCCGGTTCCAGGTATCAACCCGGACCGACTCGCGGACCTGTTTCGACAGAATGAGGGGACCATTCTTAGCTTGTTCAACATGTTTTCCGGCGGCGCGCTGGAACGGATGAGCATCTTTGCACTGGGGATCATGCCGTACATTTCGGCATCGATCATCATGCAGCTGATGACCGCCGTCAGCCCGCAGCTGGAGCAGTTGAAGAAGGAAGGTGAAGCTGGCCGTCGCAAGATCAGCCAGTACACCCGCTACGGCACTGTCGTCCTCGCTCTTGTTCAGGCTATTGGCATGTCCATTGGTCTGGCGGGGCAGGGCGTTGCGTTCACTGGTGACTTTGGCTTCCATTTCGTCGCGGTATCCACTTTTGTGGCTGGCGCGATGTTCATGATGTGGCTAGGTGAGCAGATTACTGAGCGTGGTGTTGGCAACGGTATCTCGATGTTGATTTTTTCGGGTATCGTCGCCGGTCTTCCGAGAGCGATCGGGCAGTCTTTCGAGTCTGCACGTCAGGGTGATATCAACATCTTCGCCCTGGTTGCCATCGGTTTGCTGGCAGTAGCGATTATCGGTTTCGTGGTGTTCATTGAGCGTGGCCAGCGTCGTATTGCTGTTCACTACGCCAAGCGTCAGCAGGGCCGCAAGGTCTTCGCTGCGCAGACCAGCCACTTGCCGCTGAAGGTGAACATGGCCGGTGTTATTCCGGCTATTTTCGCGAGCAGCATTTTGCTGTTCCCGGCTTCGTTGGGTGCCTGGTTCGGTCAGTCTGAAGGTATGGGCTGGTTGCAGGACATCTCGCAGTCGATCGCTCCTGGTCAGCCGTTGAATATTCTGCTGTTTAGTGCAGGGATTATTTTCTTCTGCTTCTTCTATACGGCGTTGATGTTCAATCCGAAAGACGTAGCGGAAAACCTGAAGAAGTCCGGTGCCTTTATTCCGGGCATCCGTCCAGGTGAGCAGTCTGCGCGCTACATTGATGGCGTTCTGACTCGCTTGACCATGTTCGGTGCTCTTTACATGACGGCCGTCTGCCTGTTGCCCCAGTTCCTGGTGGTTGCAGCAAACGTACCGTTCTACCTTGGCGGGACCTCGTTGCTGATCGTGGTCGTGGTTGTGATGGACTTCATGTCCCAAGTACAATCGCACCTCGTTTCGCACCAGTACGAATCCCTGATGAAGAAAGCCAACCTGAAGGGTTACGGCAGCGGCATGTTGCGCTGAGTACCCATAAGGTTCGAGGAGTTGGTGATGAAAGTTCGTGCATCGGTGAAAAAGCTGTGCCGTAACTGCAAGATTATTCGCCGCGAAGGTGTTGTTCGAGTAATTTGCAGCGCGGAACCGCGTCACAAACAGCGCCAAGGCTGAGTGTGATTGTGCTTCAAGCCCGGCAGCTAGTGCGCTGCCGGGTTGATTATTTGTTATTACAGCGATATTATCTCGCGCCCTATTTCTTGGCTTCCGGGGCGTAGGTAGCTGTCAATTGGAGTCCCACTGAATGGCCCGTATTGCAGGCGTTAACATTCCAGATAACAAGCATACTGTTATCTCGCTGACCTACATCTATGGTGTTGGTCGCACTACTGCACAGAAAATTTGTGCAGTGACTGGGGTAAACCCAGCGGCAAAGATCAAAGATCTGAGCGACGAGCAGATTGAACAGCTGCGTGGCGAAGTGGCGAAGTTCACCACTGAAGGTGACCTGCGTCGCGAAATCAACATGAAAATCAAGCGTTTGATGGACCTCGGTTGCTATCGCGGTCTGCGTCATCGTCGTGGTCTGCCAGTACGCGGTCAGCGTACCAAGACCAACGCGCGTACCCGTAAAGGTCCGCGTAAGCCGATCCGCAAGTAATCGCCCCAGCGAATCGACAGGAAATTAATCATGGCAAAACCTGCTGCTCGTCCTCGTAAAAAAGTTAAAAAGACAGTGGTTGATGGCATCGCCCACATCCATGCTTCTTTTAACAACACCATCGTGACCATCACCGACCGTCAAGGTAACGCTCTTTCTTGGGCTACCTCCGGTGGTTCGGGTTTCCGCGGTTCCCGCAAGTCCACCCCGTTCGCTGCTCAAGTAGCTGCTGAGCGTGCTGGTCAAGCTGCGCTGGAATACGGCCTGAAAAACCTCGACGTTAACGTCAAAGGTCCAGGTCCAGGTCGTGAATCTGCAGTCCGCGCTTTGAACGGCTGTGGCTACAAGATCGCCAGCATCACCGACGTGACGCCAATCCCGCACAACGGGTGCCGTCCGCCGAAGAAGCGCCGCGTGTAATCCAGGAGATTGTAAAGAATGGCTCGTTACATTGGTCCAAAATGCAAACTCGCTCGTCGCGAAGGCACCGATCTCTTTCTGAAGAGCGGCGTGCGCGCGATCGAATCGAAGTGCAACATCGAAGCAGCACCTGGTATCCACGGCCAACGCCGCGGTCGCCAGTCCGATTACGGCACCCAACTGCGTGAAAAGCAGAAGGTCCGTCGTATCTACGGCGTTCTCGAGCGTCAATTCAGCGGCTACTACAAAGAAGCTGCTGGCAAGAAAGGCGCAACTGGCGAAAACCTGTTGCAACTGCTCGAATGCCGTCTGGACAACGTTGTATACCGTATGGGTTTTGGCTCTACTCGTGCCGAATCCCGTCAGCTGGTATCGCACAAGTCGATCAGCGTTAACGGTCAGACCGTAAACGTTCCGTCCTACCAGGTTCGTGCTGGTGACGTGGTCGCAGTTCGCGAGAAAGCAAAGAACCAACTTCGCATTGTCCAAGCTCTCGATCTGTGTGCCCAACGTGGCCGCGTAGAATGGGTAGAAGTAGACACTGAGAAGAAGTCGGGCGTTTTCAAGAACGTTCCTGCTCGCAGTGATCTGTCCGCCGACATCAACGAAAGCCTGATTGTCGAGCTCTACTCCAAGTAAGGGCTAGAAAATAGGTGCATCCATGCAGATTTCGGTAAATGAGTTCCTGACACCCCGCCATATTGATGTGCAGGTTGTCAGTCCAACCCGCGCCAAGATCACACTCGAGCCTCTCGAGCGTGGTTTCGGCCACACCCTGGGCAACGCGCTGCGCCGCATCCTGTTGTCCTCAATGCCCGGCTGTGCAGTAGTCGAGGCCGAGATTGACGGTGTGCTCCACGAGTACAGCGCCATCGAAGGTGTACAGGAAGATGTAATTGAAATCCTGTTGAACCTTAAAGGTCTGGCTATCAAGCTGCACGGTCGAGACGAAGTTACGCTGACCTTGTCGAAGAAGGGTTCGGGGGTGGTTACCGCTGCCGATATTCAGCTGGATCATGATGTCGAGATCGTTAACCCCGATCACGTAATCGCTAACCTGGCGTCTAACGGCGCCCTGAACATGAAGCTCACCGTAGCTCGTGGTCGTGGTTATGAACCGGCAGACTCGCGTCAGAGCGATGAAGACGAAAGCCGCAGCATCGGTCGCTTGCAGCTTGACTCTTCGTTCAGCCCGGTTCGCCGTATCGCATACGTGGTGGAAAACGCCCGTGTCGAACAGCGTACTAACCTGGACAAGCTGGTTATTGATCTGGAAACCAACGGTACCCTGGATCCTGAAGAGGCTATTCGCCGTGCTGCAACCATTCTGCAACAGCAGTTGGCTGCGTTCGTCGACCTCAAAGGTGACAGTGAGCCAGTGGTTGTCGAGCAGGAAGACGAGATCGATCCGATCTTGCTTCGCCCGGTTGACGATCTGGAACTGACTGTACGTTCGGCTAACTGCCTTAAGGCGGAAAACATCTACTACATCGGCGACCTGATTCAGCGTACCGAAGTAGAGCTGTTGAAGACTCCGAACCTTGGCAAGAAATCCTTGACTGAAATCAAGGACGTTCTGGCCTCCCGCGGTCTGTCCCTCGGCATGCGCCTCGACAACTGGCCGCCTGCAAGTCTTAAGAAGGACGACAAGGCGACTGCCTGATCGTCGTAATCACCGAACGTTGTGTTTGGTAAGGAATGAACCATGCGTCATCGTAAAAGTGGTCGTCACCTGAGCCGCACCAGCTCGCACCGCAAGGCCATGTTTCAAAACATGGCGGTGTCGCTGTTCGAGCACGAGCTGATCAAAACTACACTGCCAAAAGCCAAAGAACTGCGCCGCGTTGCTGAGCCGCTGATCACTTTGGCCAAGACAGACAGCCTGGCTAACCGCCGTCTGGCTTTCGACCGTACTCGTTCGAAAGCTATCGTTGGTAAGCTCTTCAACGACCTGGGCAAGCGTTACGCTACCCGTGAGGGTGGCTACCTGCGCATCCTCAAGTGCGGTTTCCGCGCTGGCGACAACGCGCCTATGGCGTACGTCGAGTTGGTTGATCGTGCTATCGGCGGTGAAGCTGTATCCGCTGAGTAAGACGTCAGTCTGAAACAAAGAACCGGGTCTAGTGCCCGGTTTTTTGTGCCCGTAAGAAATGCGCTCTACGTACAAGCTTCAAATCTTCCCCTGTCGGCACTATATGCGTGGGTTGATCATTAGTAATTTTCTATTGATGTTTGCAAATTAATGAATTTGTGGCTGTCATGATGATGATCAATACTTCGCACCAAGCCGATTAGCCGGCAGTTCCAAGACTGACAAAGGAAGAGATCGCATGAGCCAGAACAAAACGCTTACGACCGCCAGTGGCGCTCCTGTCGCCGACAACCAGAACTCCCGCTCCGCCGGCCCTCGCGGTCCTTTGCTGCTCGACGATTTTCACCTGATCGAGAAGCTTGCTCACTTCAACCGTGAAAACATCCCGGAGCGTCGCGTGCACGCAAAAGGTTCGGGTGCTTACGGCACGTTCACTGTGACTCGCGATATCACTCAGTACACCAGTGCCAAGCTGTTTGAGGCCGTGGGGAAGCAAACCCCGACTTTCCTGCGGTTCTCCACCGTGGGTGGCGAACGCGGTTCGGCTGACACCGAGCGTGACCCGCGCGGTTTTGCCCTGAAGTTCTATACCGAGGAAGGCAACTGGGACATCGTCGGTAACAATACGCCGGTGTTCTTCATCCGTGATCCGCTGAAATTCCCTGACTTTATCCACACCCAGAAGCGTCTGCCGCAAAGCAACCTGAAAAGCGCGCAGATGATGTGGGATTTCTGGTCGCATTCGCCTGAGGCGCTGCACCAGGTCACTATCCTGTTTTCGGATCGAGGTATCCCTGACGGTTACCGTCACATGCACGGCTTCGGCAGCCACACCTACAGCTTGATCAGCGCCAACGGTGAGCGTCACTGGGTGAAGTGGCACTACAAAACCAAACAAGGGATCAAGAACCTCGCTCCGGCAGAAGCGGCACGCCTGGCCGGTACCGATCCGGATTACGCACAACGTGACCTGTTCGGCGCCATTGAGCGCGGTGACTTCCCGAAATGGAGTGTCAACATTCAGATCATGACCGAGGCCCAGGCCGCGGCTCACTACGAGAACCCGTTCGACGTAACCAAGACCTGGTCGCAGAAAGAGTTCCCATTGATCGAAGTGGGCGAGCTTGAGCTCAACCGCAATCCGCTGAACTACTTCGCTGAAGTCGAGCAGGCCGCGTTCGGTCCAAGCAACATGGTGCCAGGTGTCGGCCTGTCACCTGACCGCATGCTGCAGGGGCGTGTGTTCGCTTACGCGGATGCTCACCGCTACCGTGTGGGCACCAATCACCAGCAACTGCCGGTGAATGCTCCTCGTAGTCCGGTTAACACTTACCAGCGCGATGGTTCGATGGCGTTTGGTAGCAATGGCGGTGCGGCGCCGAACTACGAGCCGAACAGCTACATAGAATCACCGAAACAGGCGCCGCGTTACGCGGAACCTGCCCTGGCCTTGAGCGGCGCGGCTGACCGTTACGATCATCGCGAAGATACCGACTACTACAGTCACGCGGGTGCGCTGTTCCGTCTGATGAACGATGAGCAGAAAACGCTGCTGATCAACAACATTGCCGGCGCAATGGCCGGGGTTTCCGGCGACGTGATTGATCGTCAACTGCAGCATTTCTTCAAGGCCGATCCGGCTTATGGAGAAGGCATTGCAAAGGCGTTGGGTTTACAGCTTAACGAAGTCTAAACGATAAGCAGAACCGCCCTCATCTGGGCGGTTTTTGCGTTATTTGAACCCATTTTCTCAGAATATCTTCGCTTTTATTGCGACAGACGAGTGACCTTCGGGGCAGGTTGGTTCAAACTACAGACTTTCAAGCAGGGAGATGTAGGGCGATGCAAGGTCACCCAGACGTAATCGATTACCTCAACACGTTGCTGACAGGCGAGCTGGCAGCGCGTGATCAATATTTCATCCATTCGCGGATGTACGAGGACTGGGGGTTCACCGAGCTCTACGAGCGTATCAACCATGAGATGGAAGAAGAGGCGCAGCATGCTGACGCGCTGATGCGTCGGATCCTGATGCTCGAAGGTACGCCGCGCATGCGTCCGGACGATCTCGATGTCGGCACCACCGTGCCGGATATGCTCGCCGCTGACCTGCGTCTGGAATATAAAGTTCGTGCCGCTCTATGCAAAGGCATTGAGCTTTGTGAGCTGCACAAGGATTACGTCAGCCGCGAGATCCTGCGCATTCAGCTGAACGACACTGAGGAAGATCACACCTATTGGCTGGAGAAACAGCTGGGTCTGATCAAGCTGGTCGGTCTGGAGAATTACCTGCAATCGCAGTTCTGATCTTTTAGGCTTGCGACGCACAAAAAAGCCCCTGTCACCGACAAAGTGACAGGGGCTTTTTCATGGCCCTGATTCAGGCCTTGTCGCGAGCGAGCAGTGGTTTGAGATAGTAGCCGGTATGAGATTGCTTCATCTCGGACACGTCTTCCGGTGTGCCGACGGCAATGATCTGGCCGCCTTTGGAGCCGCCTTCCGGTCCCAGGTCCACCAGCCAGTCGGCGGTCTTGATCACATCCAGATTGTGCTCGATCACCACGACGGTATTACCGTGATCGCGCAAGCGATGCAGAACGTCGAGCAGTTGCTGGATATCAGCGAAGTGCAAGCCGGTAGTCGGCTCATCGAGGATATACAGAGTCTTGCCGGTATCGCGCTTGGACAGCTCGCGGGACAGTTTCACCCGCTGGGCCTCACCGCCCGACAGCGTCGTCGCCGATTGCCCCAGCTTGATGTACGAAAGGCCTACGTCCATCAACGTCTGAAGCTTGCGCGCCAGGGCTGGAACCGCGTCGAAGAACACCCGGGCTTCCTCGATGGTCATCTCGAGGGTTTCGTGGATGCTCTTGCCCTTGTACTTGATCTCCAGGGTTTCGCGGTTATAGCGCTTGCTCTTGCAGACATCGCACGGGACATAGATGTCCGGCAGGAAGTGCATTTCCACCTTGATCAGGCCATCGCCCTGACAAGCTTCACAGCGTCCGCCCTTCACGTTGAAGGAGAAACGCCCCGGCCCGTAACCGCGGGAGCGGGATTCCGGTACACCAGCGAACAACTCGCGAATCGGCGTGAACAGCCCGGTGTAGGTCGCCGGGTTGGAGCGCGGCGTGCGACCGATCGGGCTCTGATCGATGTCGACGACTTTATCCAGATGCTCAAGGCCCTTGATACTGTCGTGAGCCGCCGCTTCCAGGGTCGTTGCACCGTTGAGTGCGGTAGCGCTTAAAGGAAACAGTGTGTTGTTGATCAGCGTCGATTTGCCCGAGCCGGACACGCCGGTCACACAGGTCAGCAGGCCGATCGGAATCTCCAGATCGACATTGCGCAAATTGTTGCCGCGAGCGCCCTTGAGGGATAACGACAATTTCTTGTTACGGGGTGTGCGTTTGGCCGGAACGGCAATCTTCACTCGGCCCGACAAATATTTACCGGTCAGCGAATCAGGGTGAGCCATGACTTCATCCGGCGTACCTTCGGCGACGATGTGCCCACCATGCACGCCCGCACCCGGGCCGATATCCACCACATAGTCGGCCAGACGAATCGCGTCTTCGTCGTGCTCGACCACGATCACCGTATTACCGATGTCCCGCAGATGCTTGAGGGTGCCGAGCAATCGGTCGTTGTCCCGTTGGTGCAGGCCGATCGACGGTTCATCGAGGATGTACAGAACCCCCACCAGGCCGGCGCCAATCTGACTGGCCAGACGGATACGCTGGGCCTCACCACCGGACAGCGTATCGGCACTGCGATCCAAAGAAAGGTAGTCCAGGCCAACGTTGACCAGAAACTGCAGCCGTTCACGGATTTCCTTGAGAATCTTGTCGGCAATTTCGCCACGGCGGCCGGTCAGTTTCAGCACGCCGAAATATTCACAGGCATCGCCGATTGGCAGATTGGTCACCGCCGGCAAGGTCTTCTCGCCAACCCACACATGCCGCGCCTCGCGACGCAGACGGGTGCCGCGGCAATCCGGGCAAGGCTGGGTACTGAGGAACTTGGCCAGCTCTTCACGGACCGAAGCCGATTCGGTTTCGCGGTAGCGACGTTCCAGGTTCGGCACGATGCCTTCGAATGGGTGCGAACGTTTGACGATATCGCCCCGGTCGTTCAGGTACTTGAAGTCGACATTCTGCGAGCCGCTGCCGTGCAGGATGAATTTCTGCTGATCGGCTGGTAGTTCGTTGAACGGCACTTCGAGGCTGAACTTGTAGTGGGCGGCCAGCGAGCCGAGCATCTGGAAGTAATAGACGTTGCGCCGGTCCCAGCCGCGGATCGCGCCTTCGGCCAGGGTCAGTTCACCGTTCACCAATCGTTTGGTGTCGAAGAACTGCTTAACCCCCAGGCCATCGCAGGTCGGGCAGGCGCCGGCCGGGTTGTTGAAGGAAAACAGCTTGGGTTCCAGCTCGCTGATGGCGTGGCCGCAGATCGGGCAGGCAAAGCGTGCGGAGAAGATGATTTCTTCGCCGGGCTCATCGTCCATTGGCGCCACCAGCGCGATACCGTCCGCCAGTTTCAGCGCGGTTTCGAACGATTCGGCCAGGCGCTGTTGCAGATCGGCGCGGACCTTGAAGCGGTCGACCACGACATCGATCGAGTGCTTCTTCTGTTTATCCAGCTTCGGCAGTTCGTCCAGTTCGCAGAGTTTGCCGTTGACCCGGGCCCGCACAAAACCCTGGGCGCGCAGTTCTTCGAAGACCGAGAGGTGTTCGCCCTTGCGCTCGCGGATCACCGGGGCCAGCAGCATCAGTTTGCTGCCCTCCGGTTGCGTCAGTACCAGGTCGACCATCTGACTGACGGTCTGGGCTTCCAGCGGAATGTCGTGGTCCGGGCAGCGCGGAATACCGACGCGAGCGTAGAGCAGGCGCAGGTAGTCGTAGATTTCGGTAATGGTGCCAACCGTCGAGCGCGGGTTGTGCGAGGTCGACTTCTGTTCGATGGAGATGGCTGGCGACAGACCTTCGATGGTGTCGACATCAGGTTTTTCCATCATCGACAGGAACTGCCGGGCGTAGGCCGACAGCGATTCGACATAGCGGCGCTGGCCTTCGGCGTACAGCGTGTCGAAGGCCAGGGACGACTTGCCGGATCCGGACAGGCCGGTGATGACGATCAGTTTGTCCCGTGGCAGGGTCAGGTCGATGTTCTTCAGGTTGTGGGTTCGGGCCCCACGAATCAGGATCTTGTCCAAAGTGGCCTCGCTCGGCGGGCGTCGAAAACGTAGGAGTATACGGCCAAATACTGGATGGATGCACACTATCAAATGAGAGGCACGCAGCCTTGCATGAAGATTGCGTCATCTGCGCGCGTCATAGCGTCGCGATATACCCCGTCAATCGATGGGACTGGTAGAATCGCCGCCGGTTCAGATGAGGTTTTTCCATGCACGATCCCCACAGCGAACGCATGAGTGGCAGTGAGACCCGCGCAGCAAGCGGTCTGGCCCTGGTGTTCGCCTTCCGTATGCTTGGCATGTTCATGGTGTTGCCGGTGCTGGCGACCTATGGGATGGACCTGGCAGGCGCGACCCCGGCCCTCATCGGGTTGGCGATTGGCGCTTACGGCCTGACCCAGGCGATTTTTCAGATTCCCTTTGGCTTCATTTCCGACCGCATCGGTCGACGTCCGGTGATTTACCTGGGGCTGATCGTCTTCGCCCTGGGGAGTGTGCTGGCGGCCAATGCCGATTCGATCTGGGGCGTCATCGCCGGGCGCATTCTGCAAGGCGCCGGGGCGATTTCCGCGGCGGTCATGGCGTTGCTGTCTGACCTGACCCGGGAACAGCATCGGACCAAAGCCATGGCCATGATCGGCATGACGATCGGTCTGTCGTTCGCGATCGCCATGGTGGTAGGGCCGTTGCTGACCCGTGCCTTCGGCCTCTCCGGGCTGTTCTTCGCCACCGGCGGGATGGCGCTGCTCGGTATCGTCATCGTGATGTTCATGGTGCCGCGCGCCACCGGGCCATTGCAGCACCGCGAGTCCGGCGTCGCCCGTCAGGCACTGATCCCGACGCTCAAGCACCCGGACCTGCTGCGCCTGGACCTAGGCATTTTTGTGTTGCACGCGATGTTGATGTCGAGCTTCGTTGCATTGCCCCTGGCGCTGGTCGAAAAAGCCGGTTTGCCCAAGGAGCAGCACTGGTGGGTGTACCTGGCCGCGCTGCTGATTTCCTTCTTCGCCATGATCCCGTTCATTATTTACGGCGAGAAGAAACGCAAAATGAAACGAGTTTTATTGGGCGCGGTGCTGACGCTGATGCTCACTGAGCTATTCTTCTGGCAGTTCGGCGACAGCTTGCGGGCTCTGGTAATCGGCACGGTGGTGTTTTTCACCGCGTTCAATCTGCTGGAAGCGTCCTTGCCGTCGCTGATCAGCAAGGTTTCACCGGCAGGCGGTAAAGGCACGGCGATGGGGGTTTATTCCACCAGCCAGTTCCTAGGTTCGGCGCTGGGTGGGATCCTCGGCGGCTGGATGTTCCAGCACGGCGGTTTGTCGGTTGTATTCCTCGGATGCGCCGGCCTGGCTGCCCTCTGGCTGGCCTTTGCTGTTACCATGCGCGAACCACCTTACGTCACGAGCCTGCGCTTGCCGTTGTCGCCCGAGGCGATCCGCGAAGCGGGTCTGGTTGAGCGCCTGAAGGCCGTCGTAGGGGTAACAGATGCGGTGATCGTTGCTGATGAAGCGGCGATTTACATCAAATTGGACACAGAACTATTGGATCGCACGACCCTTGAGCGCTTGGTGAACAACCCGGCCGAGGCAGCGTGCGTAGCCTAGGAGAACGTTATGGCCCGTGGGGTTAACAAAGTCATATTGGTCGGCACTTGCGGCCAGGATCCCGAAGTTCGCTACTTGCCTAACGGTAACGCCGTGACCAACCTGAGTCTGGCAACCAGCGAACAGTGGACCGACAAGCAAACCGGTCAGAAGGTCGAGAAGACCGAATGGCACCGTGTTTCGATGTTCGGCAAAGTGGCCGAAATCGCCGGCGAATACCTGCGTAAAGGTTCGCAAGTCTACATCGAAGGCAAGCTGCAGACCCGCGAGTGGGAAAAAGACGGTATCAAGCGTTACACCACTGAAATCGTGGTCGACATGCAAGGCACCATGCAACTGCTGGGCGGCCGTCCACAGCAGGGCGACCAACAAGGCGGGGGCAATAACTACCAGCAATCCGCTCCAGCCCCACGCCAGCAGGCTCCGCGTCCGCAGCAGTCGGCGCCGCAACAGTCGCGCCCGGCTCCACCGCAGGCCGCTCCTCAACCGGCTCCGGATTTCGACAGCTTTGATGACGATATTCCGTTCTAACCTACATAAGATCAAAACGTAAAGGTGATTGATTAGCTAAGCGGTTAAATCATTGCCTTGCGTGAGTAAACCAAGCCCTCTTTGCTGTAAAGCTAAGAGGGCTTTTTTTTGCCCTGTGTAAAGCTACCAATAATTTAACTACACAAGAAAGGAGTGTAGAGATAAAAGTCTACATAACTAAACGTAAAGGAGGAGTGTGCTATGGATGTGAAAATGGTACGACATCCTTCCGGGTGGAAGCTGCCAATCCTCCTTGACGATGATGGCCTGCCGGTTCCGCTTGCAAATGAGTGGGTCTTGCAACGGCGAGGCCTAAGCCCTAACACGCTCATGAGAAACCTCAGAGAGTTGGCGATTCTGTTTGCTTGGCTGGATTCCCTTCGCATTGATTTTGGTGCCTGCATGGCTGGTGACCGCATGTTTACCGAGGCTGAATTAGCGGGAAGTCTCTGTGAGCACCTACGCATAGCGGTGAAGGTCCCCGCCTTGCTGGCGGGGGGGATCTCTATAAATCAGGGTAAGAAGGTAGCTGTGTCTCCTCTGACATATAAGTTGCGCCTGATCACTGTGCGGCAATTCATGGGTTGGTGTTTTCGATTCAAGATGGGGTCGATGGCGTCCGGAGACCCCGCGCTCCTCAGAATTCAAGCACACAAAGAGCATGTCGATAAAATTCTCAGCGATCAAGAAATCAGTAATCCTCCCCAGAATAAATCTATTACTAAAGGCCTGCGGGATCATCAAGTAACGGCTCTCATTTGGTGTGTGGATTTTAGGAATCCAAAAGCGTATGGCTTAGACGAGCATGTAAGATTTAGGAACTTCATCATTGTAATGATTATGCTGACCTTTGGTTTAAGGCCGGCAGAAGTTTTGACTCTTAGAGTAGAGGATGTCGAGTTCGGGGGCGTCACTGCTCTGCGTGTGTTAAGGCGTGTTTCGGATCCTAATGATATGCGGAGCCCTCAGCCTAGAGTCAAGCGGAACGGTCGAGACATGATAATGCAAACGCCTACGCTCATACGCCTGATTGAAGAGTACATTGAAGTTCATCGCGAAAACGTTATGGAATGCTTTGGCAAAGATCACAACTATTTGATCGTTTCAGATGAGGGCGACCCGTTGCATGGAAATAGCGTGTCTAATTATTTTCAGATAATTCGTGAGAAGTTCAAGCAAACGTTACCTTCAAATCTAACTCCTAAGACCCTTCGGCATACATACTCCAGTAGAACTGAGCGTGAAATGGCTGGCCGTGGCGTTCCTGAAGATGAGCGTAAACAGGTTTTGGCGTACCTAAGGGGGGATAGTAGTGTGCGTTCTCAAGAGGTATATATCAGTGGTGAAATTATTCGCCAGGCCACCGCTGTTCAATCTAAATACCATGATACATTGATGGAAACTTTCTTGGAGTACTCCAGTAATGAGTCAAGCGTTTAGGTATCAGCCTGATGAAGCTGAACTGTGGGAGTCCATTCCTAAATCTGTTATAAGCAGAGAAGGGCATGTAGTTGACACGAGTGGTTTGCAGTGGCACATGCCAACGACCAGTGGCAGATACGCTACTCTTAAGTTTCAGCGCATACATAATTTGAGATTTCGGTATGCGCTGATGCGTTACTGTGTGTATGTGATGAGAACCTCGTCGGCGGGCTATGCTTACACCACTTGGGTAGATTGTCATAGGTTTCTTCTTTTGCCCTATCCTGAGTTTAATCGGGAAGAAATTGCCGATTTTGAGGTGGAGCTGGTTAGTTATTTCGAGCGAATGATAGCAACGACGAGACAAGACCATAAGCTATATCAAGTCTCGCGTGCTAAGTCGTGGTATCTCTGGGGGTGTCAGTACCTAAGTGAGGTAGGCTTCAATGCCGAATATGGCAGCGTGTTGGAAGCTCTCAAAATACCCGGAGGTCCCAAGGGTGAGGCGGTTAAAAACGAAGACGTAGATGCCGGTCCACTGCATCGTATCTATGAGTTACAGCCACTCTACAATGCTCTTCACACTACGACTTGTGCCGATGTCGCAGAGTGCGAGCAGCGAGCTGCGCTGGCATTGTTCATTGCTCACGGTAGAAACCCGGCGAACCTGTCGTGGCTGCGAGAAAGCGATCTGATCAACGTAGGCCCAGGACTCGACGAGCCGTGCTGGGTAATAAGATATCCACGAATCAAAAAACGACTGCTGAGCCCTCGGGATGACTTCGTTGAAGTACAACTTCCTACTGAATTTGCGCCTTACATCCAAGACCTAATCGCCGCCAATCGTGATATTGAACCGTTCGATTGGATGGGAGTTGATTCTGAAGGTTTTGACAGGCCGTTATTTTTCAATCACAACGTCAATACGGCGGCTGCCGCGTCAGGCCAGCGCGATGCATATTTCAATTACGAGTCTGGTTACTTTGCAACGCTGCTTCAAAATTTTGTACTAAGACATCGTATAGTCTCGCCTTTGACCAAGGTGTTGATACATCTTAGTCCTAGGCGCCTTCGTTACACGTTGGCAACAAGCTTAGTTAAAGATGGGGCAACGCAGCGGCAGCTTGCCCAGATTCTTGACCATACCGATCTTCAACACGTACAGGTTTATTTTGACCTGGCTGGTAATATCGTAGAGTTACTAGACAAGGCGCTAATTGGTCCTTATTCACAAATTCTCCGTTTCTTCAAGGGTGATTTCATCGCGCCCGGGCAGAAGGCCGTAAATGAAGGAGACATAGGTAAGCATATTCCGTTTGTTTATATTGAGACTGCTCCATACATCGATTTGGGCGTGTGTGGGAAGCACTCCCTTTGCTCCTTACACCCCCCGTATTCGTGCTACAAATGTCCAAAGTTTCAGGCTTACCTTGAAGCCGATCATCAAGCCGTGTTGGAGTATTTGATAAATGAGCGCGAAGAGAAATTTCAGTCCGCTGACAAGCGAATAGCCAGCCAGCTCGACGAAATAATCTTCGCTGTGGCTCAAGTTGTTGAGAAATGCAAAGAAGTTAAAGCGGGAGCGACATAATGGCAAAGGTAGCAGCGTTCTTAAGTAGGCTTGAGCTAGATCGTGTCGCTAACTTATCGCTTTTGGTGGAAAAGGCGCAGATGCTCGGCATGCTGGGTTTTGAAAGTATTGTCTGGGATGAACCGAAGTGGAAGTTTACAGCCGGCCCCATGACAATACTATCGGCTAAGCGTTCTGGCTCTCCTAGCATCTACTTTCGGCATGCGCCTAATATCGGCGAACAGCCCATGGAAGGCGACTGGGCTGCTGTGGCGAAATCTCTTTTCTGTCTGCGGGCGCATCGGTCAAATCAGAAAATTAGCAACCAGCAAATGTTTGTAACTGCTATAAGTTATATAAGCCACTGCGTAGGCGGAACGAGTCGTCCGTTATCAAGGCTGATGCCAGAAGACTTAGATTCTGCATGTAGGCTAATTTCGGGTGATTACCAAGAGTCAACCGCTTATAACTTACATAAGGCTATAAATGAATTCGCAGCGCATTGCGATGCTAATCAGCTTTGTAATGTTAGGTTTGAATATAAGTACTCAGGACTGAAGCGCCCTGCAAACGCCGGGGGAGTAGCTCAAAAACGATTGGACGCACCTGAAAACCTGGAACAGACCTCCGGGGACCGACTCATCAATCTGGAGGTGTTTGAGCTTATTGGCTTGCTGTACCAACATGTACCGAGCAACCATAAGTACCGGATGTACATCCTGATGCTCGTTTTGTTGGCGTGCATTGGAAGGCGTTTTAGCGAAATCGCTACACTGCCATTGCAAGAGGTCGGCTCTGACTCGGAAGGAAGGAAATATCTACGCTTTTTTTTGATGAAAACAAGCAAAGGCGATAACTCTCATCCCATTGATAGGACATGGCTTCCTACTGATGCCGTTTCGATTGTTGAGGACGTAATCGCTGAGCTAACAGATATTACCCGAGCGGCCAGGTCGACAGCGCAGGAGATGCGGATCACTGGTGGCCCTGATCTACGTTGGATCGCACCTTTTGCTGAAGATCATCGATTCTACATTGCCGACCTTGATGCCTTGGGTTTTACCTTCAATGTCTTACGCCCAGCGGGTTGGCTTACGAAAAATGGCCTCACGTTTCCAGATCCGGATAAGCTGACAGTTCAGGGGATTCGTCCAGCTAAGCCATCTCGCTTCACCACCAAGCAGGCCTTAATGTCCTATTGCAAGAGTATGTTTGACCCACGATTGAATGATCCTGTCCGTATCGCTGCCAGCGGTCAGGTGTATTACCAAGAAGATCTTTTCTTCGTGCGATACGCGGGTATGTCTTCCGGAGGCGTCTCTGTGTGTGTGGTCGCACCAGTCACCCACTCAATGTTCACGACCTTCATACGGGATCATCTTGAGCCGCTTGCGTCCGAGTACGGTGGCAGCAACGTCAAACCCGACTTTTCAAGCCACGATTTTAGACACACCATTAATACTCTCTTGAATGACGGTGGAATGAGCGATTACGTACAAACTAAGTGGTTTGGGCGGAAGTATGCAAATGACACCAAGGCTTATCAGCACACATCCCGTGAAAAGAGAGCATTGATTTATCAAGAAAAAATTCGGGAGGGCAAGATTGGTGGAGCGGTAGCCGATAACTACATCCAACTTCCTGTTGAGTACAAAGAGGCTTATCTCAAGGCTAAGATTACCGGAGTCCATGAGCTTGGGACCGGCATGTGTACGCGTAACCTGTCGCAATCGCCTTGCCCAAATCATCTCGAGTGCCATGCCAAATGTTCGGATTTTTCCTGGGAGAAGGATGACGACGGGAAGAAAGCAGGCGTAGTGCGCGCTTTCGAGATCGAGGTCGTTCAATACGAGAATGCGATAACCAAGTCTCAATCGAATAGGCCGGGCGAGAGCCACCAATGGTTGGCCCATTCGCAGAAGAAAATCGAAACCCTCACCGCCATGCTGGTTGATTTGCAGATGGACGCTGAAGCCATCAAAGCGAAAGCACTTGGAGCACAGCCATGAGCAAATTTGGTAAGAGGATGGACTCGGGGGATGTCAAAGCTATCGTAAGGGAATTGGATCGCTGGGCTTTAGGTGAGCTGGGTTCCGGCCTGCGGTGGAAGACGCTTGAAGACCAGTTTGGGTTTACGCGCCAGGCTTTGAATGCTCGTCTTGAAATCAAGGTTGCGTTCGACGCTGCCAAGGCGTCTCTTGCAGGTGGCCTGGCTGCTAAACAGAAAAAAGCAGCGCAGAGCGCTGACGAGCTGGTGCTTCGGGTTGAGCAGCTTGAGAGGGAGCTACAGACCTACAAGGATCGTGAAGCCAAATGGCTGCTGAGATGGCAGCAAATTGCCTACAACATCAGGGTAAGGTTTGGCGCTCAGATGAGCAGCATTGATATGTCTGGCGGCTCGCGAGAGGGGCTTCCAAGTCTGCGTACCACGGAGAGCATCCTTAAGCACCTTGATAGCCCCATTCCTCCAGTGGGGAGCTTGGATGCTAATACCGATTAGTGTTTTAGCGGCGTGAAAATGACTTTTCTCTAAACTATGTGGGGCGACTGAGTGTGGATGGGTAGTCCAGTTCGGTTCTATTTGCGTTGTCATAGAACGATCAAGATCAGATTTCAATGGGGATTCTACAAGGCTGAAATCTCACGGTTGAATTTGCAGTGGTAGACGGAGGGTGTAAGCTTGGCAAGCATGCATTGGGTGGGGATAAAATATGATGTTTTTTAAATATATTTCTAGTTGCCGCGAAGGAAACGTTTTTTGCACGACGGAAACAGTTAGACGTCTATGCTCTTCTAGTGAAAAGGTTGAAGCCATTTGCGTTTCACCGCAATCACAGACACTAACCCCCGTTGAGTTGGAATCATTGCGTAAGGAAATGCGGTTGGCAGGCGCCTGGATGCAGTCAGTATTGAGACTTAGAAATCGGTCCAAAGACAAATAGTAGATATGGTACCTTGCGCATTCAAATGGGGCTCAACTGGTGTTGTTTTTTTTATAGATGATCTGCTTTTCTGTCGCCTTGGATATTAAGTCGGTAGCCGATATATGATTGTCTGGCTGATAGTAAACTTTATCGCCTTCAACTGAATATGCCTCAATGGTGCCGTAGGCGCTGCTGTGATAAATAGTTAGCTCCACTAATGTTTCCATTTTCCAGTCTCCTGACTCATTTAAATAATTTGGGCTAACAAGTTTTATTGTTTCAATCACTGTGTGTTGTGGTCTTGTCTGTATCAGTCTGCATAGGAGAGTCGGATCCATTATCTGAATCATCGATTTTCTAGTACCGGTCGGTGTAACGCGTAGCAGGCTTAGGTAAAACCATGGAAGATTGAGGGTGTGCTCGACTGCGGTCCAATGGAGCGCGTCGCTTTCTGAGCCAGGCTCGCTAAGAAGCGCCCAATGTGGGGTGATGAACATAAGAAGCGTTCCTTGGCAAAATGAGTCCTATAGATTGTAGGTTCTCGGAGGCTTCATGTTTCATTTTAGGATGGATCATGGAACTGAAGCCTGCGTTCGGAACGGCTCTCAAACTCATACGCAACAGAAGGGGAATGAGCCAGGAAGACTTTAGTGTAATCAGCAGCAGGACCTACCTCAGCTCCCTCGAAAGGGGGCTGAAGTGCCCGACCATTGAAAAAGTCGAAGATCTTGCTGCATTTTTGAATGTTCACCCTCTGACCGTTTTGGCGGTTGCATACACAATCAAAGACTCTGCAGCTTTGGAAACCCTGATGCATCAGGTGAAAGGGGAGTGTGAATGGATTTTTTGTAACCGTCCGGCCAACACATCTTCCTGATCCCCGCGTTTAAGGCTACGGGGTCTGCCTTTGTCGATGTCAGTTACGCGGATCGAGCTTCGGCTCTAGATAGATCTACGGAAGCTCTGATGGCATCAATTACGTCTTGAGCGAGCGCCATAACTGTCGTTGTACTGATTTCAATTCGACTGATAATGTCTTCTCTCGGGCCCTGTTTCCAGGCAGCGCTTGCGTAAAAAGCATCTTGAGATACTTGGCGATGGCTCTCGCTTTCATAGGAGCGAATTAGGTGATAGCTGTCACAATCATGTAATGAGCTGCCATAAGAAACGACATCTATGCCTGCTTCTAGGTGAAGCGGAACACTTACATTCTGCATTATTTGATGAAAGTCCAATCCCGATCCTGGCTTTAAGGTGTACATCAGGATTTCAATAATTCGAGTCATTCCAAGTCTTCCATGTGGAGTTTCAACGTGAGCATCCGTACATCCCAGCTTACGTTATTAGGCGGGAGTCCAGCTATGCGGATCTGCGCGTGAACGCTATCGTTCAGGCATGAGCTAGGGGTGGCTCAAATAGGTGAGCTACCAAGATCTGCGAGCAGGTCTCACCGAAGCGCACGGGCGGTTTTGACCCAGCGCAAGGCGCCAATGCCCGACGTCATGCCACGCGCTATACGTACCGGGGTGAATAGAGAAAACGGACAAAACCGTAAGCTAAGAATGGCCTGTCGCCATGCTCGCAGGCAACCGATCTAGGCTCGAAATCTCTTGTGAACGCTTGTAGAGCCTTGTTGACGCTTGTGGAATCGTTATTTATGATTGTCCTCAGTGACTGTATCTAGTGGAACCCGCAGGTTAGGTCTCTCAACCAGACTCGCAAAAGAAAACCGCCCCTCAGGCGGTTTTTTTTTGCCTCGATTTGGAGTGACTAGGCGAGCACAAGTACATTCTCATTCGCACAAGCGATTTTTTCGGAAACTGGCCAGAATTTGGGCGAGTCCGCGCGTCGTTGAGCCTGCGCAAGCCTCACAAAAGATGATGACTGAGAGTGAGCCATCCTTGGCTCAAATTTGGGAGGGTGAGCCACCCCTAGCTCAAATTTGAGCGATAGCGTTCACCGTTGAGCTACCCCTGACTCAAATTTGAGTGATTTCTTCCGTGTAAGCTTTACCCTGCCCCAATTCGGTGTAGTGCCAAACGTGTCATGTTCACAGGTGCCCCAAGCACTCGATCTGAACGGTATCAAACAAGTCGTAAGGCGTTCGCTATGTAGCCTGAGCAAATTCAGCTTGGGAGCACTGTTCTCAAACTGACGATTGTGAGCGTCTTTGCTCCGCGTGTGAGTGCAACATAAAGATCTTTTGGGGTCATGGTGTCCGCCTCTAAAATGATTGCATGTTGATACTCCAAGCCTTTCACAAGTAGAGTTGTGCCTATGAGCTTGTTATATCGGACAGGTCTGCCAGTATGGCGAAAATCACGCTGGAAATTATTGGCACTTTCCATAAGTGATTTGTCCGGAGTGTCGACATTGTTCTGTAGAACTTTAATCAATCTGTTAAGAAGGTCTCGGCGGTACGTCGACGTTTCTTTGGCTTGTTGGATAGCTTGCAGGAAGGCTAGAAGGTGAGCGCTTGTCGCTGAGGAGAGAAATTTATTCGCAATTCCGAGAATTTGGGGATACTTGGTGGCTTGAGTAGCCTTTGCAACTTCACCTCGTTTAGTTCCAGTAGTCAATATTCCTTCTACCCCTGTCATGCATTTTTTAGTGAACTCAATGACCAGGATCATTTTTTCGCTTAGTGTTTTTGCGGCTTCGATCTTTTTGATGAATCTAAACAAGTCTTTTCCTTCCACCTCCTCGATGCTGGAGAATTTTCCGCCTAAAGCCTGCGCAAGCTTGTGTGCTTTATTCTTGGATTTTTGATCTCCGGAGTATATTGCAATCACAGAGTCTTCATCGTTCAGAAACTTATACAGGAAATTAAGCCTCTTACGGTCTGCGAAGTCATTTAGGTCCACTGAAATGCGAGTTATACCCCTTGGCAACGGCGCCTGAATTGAAAACTGTTCGTTCGCGCGAAGCCTAGTCCCGATGTTGTCTAGCCATTGACCTAGCTCCGGTGCTTTCGCCAGCTGCCAGCGCCAAGGTATCCTCAGCTCCCCCAGCTTTTGATAATGGGGATATATGTGTTTTTCCCATTCAACAGGCTGATTGGCAAAATCAAAAATCGCTTGTAGTGGGTCGCCCAATATCCTGCAAGGTAAAACTGTAGCGATCCCTTCGACGAGCATATGCTGCTGTATCGAACAGTCTTGGTACTCATCGACATATAACCCTGAATAAGAGCTTTCCAGTAGTTTTTTAATGAATGGCCTGTCCAATAAAGATGCACATGCTGAGTAAAGCTTGTCCCACTCTTTACCGTCAGGGCACTCAACGGACCACTTGGACGTAGCGGGGAAACTAAGGCACACACGCAGAGCCCAGCTTGCGATGGTATCTACTTGGTAGAGCGATGACGGAACCGCCAACCGCTGCATCTTCTTTTTGAGGGAGCTTACTCCAGCGTAGGTATGGGTTAGGACCAACTGCCGGTGGGTGGCGGCACCCACTGCCATGGCTATTAGGTGGGTCTTACCATAACCCGCAGGTGCTATGACATACCCTTTCTTTTGAGTCTCGGCCAGTATCGTGTGCAGGTGTTCAGTCATGATCAGCCCACGCGCGAACCTGCAACAGTTTTTTGCCAAGATCGCTGAGCACGAATTTAGCGTCGGAAAAAGCGTCAGCAATCACTTCTACCCAGGCCTCGCCACCAGTGATGGACTTGAACCATGCGGAGCTTTTCGCCGCGTCACCTATAGCTTGACGCAACTCCGGTGAGTCTTGCCATTCCATAAGATCCTGGGGCTGGGCTATAGCAAGCTTAGATCGCACGTTATCACGAACAGGATTACCTGATTCTTCGGCGAGTTTTAAGCTTGCCTTAACGTAGCTCCATGGCAAGTCGAACATTGCTCTTTGCTCCAAGGCTAGCTGCTCTGACCACATCATTACTGATACGCCATTTGCTTCTAAGTCATGGCTGTCTTTGTCCGAAAAGTCCTTTGGCGCATCGCCATCAGCGATAACGCAGACCTGATATCCCAATTTTTTAAACGCCATAGCGAGGCCTTTGACCTTGCTAGCTCCCTTGGCGTCAAGAACCGCCGTGCCCAAGTATGAGAAAGCGTCCAAGTCTTGGCCGAGCCAATAGTCGTCCAGCCCTCGTAGGAATCCGACCTCAGTGGCCCCCTCGCAAACTACAATCTTCTTAGACAGAAATGCTTCAGCACTCGATCTGATATGTCCTTGGACATTTAGCTCGGATAGTTCTGGGGAGTTGGTGTTCACGACCGTCACCATATCTATCAGGCGATGAACGATGTGCAGATTTGAGGTGTTAAGTTCTCTTAACACGGATGGTGAGTGCGTGGTTATAAAGTACTGTCCGGTTTTGTCATCTTTGATGTATTTAACTAATCGAGCAATCCGGTGTGGCTCAAGACCTATTTCAAGCTCGTCAAAAAGGGTAACGTGATTCTTCTGAAGATTTTCTTTCTGAATGCCGCACATTAGCATCCGTCTAGAGCCTAACCCTAGTTGCCTCAATGGCATCTCACCGTCATGTAGGCTTAGGCCACCTACTCGAATGTTGATAGAGGCCGTGTCCAGATGCGCTTGGTAGTTTTGATGGATAGGTACGCCCAGCCCTCTAGCCACGGCTTCAGATTTGGTAGCCGCGGCGTCAAACTTGACCAGGGCGTTTGCTCGTTCACCATCTAATGACCCGCGTGCAGCACGGCTGGCGTCGACTAGGGATTCCGCAAGGTTGTCTGACTCGGTAATTCTGGCCAGAGCGCTACCTGCCCCCCAGGTGAGCTGTTTCTCGCTGTATGAGCCTATGATCCCTACGTTGAGCTTCGCCCGGTCTGTCGCCCGGAAATCGACTCCGTCAATGTTACGGTCAGCTTTGATTTTCCACTTTGGCTCCAAATCCCGTCCTACGGTTAGATTAGCGCTCAGTACAATCTCGTCGTTGTCTTCAGGCTCATCATTCAGCTTGGATTTAGCCGCGTCCCAGCCTTGCAAAAGCCCTCCATATTTTTGTATGGACAAAAACTCATTCGGCATCTCTCCGAAAACTACGGTGATGTCTATTGGTTCGTTAACGTTGCACAGGTGAAAGTCTGAGTCGTTAAAGGAAAGGTTCCATTGTGGATGAAAAATGCAACGTATGCCTTCAAGTACCGTTGTCTTTGCAGAGTCTCCTTTCCCGATCAAACAAACTATTCGTTCATCAGGTACATTCCAATCGAGGAGCTTGATGCCTCGAAAATTTCGAATGACAATTTTCCTAATCTTCACGTCGCCTCCGCTGCGCTTTAATTTCTGTTTAGAGCAGCTTAGCTGAGGCACGGGCCGTTGTAATATCAAAGTGATACCGAGCAGCGACCCTAACGGCTGTGCGGTGACGTGGTCACTGGCCCCTGCGTCCACCCTGCGCGTCGTGACTTAGTGATATCGAGCCATGTAGCGTGAGATCCAAGCTGCATGACGGTTGCCAGGGGCCTTCCCAAGAGCAGTGATGGTCACCGTAGCGAAGGTTCGCGACGAAGCTATCCCTCTTGGGCACCGCGAACCACGTATCCATACGATGTTCCGCGTCACGGGAAGTGACGGCGAAGGGCATTACGTTAAGACAGATTCGGAGGCTGCCTGGATGGCTATGAAGCTAAATAAGCGATCTCTAGGCCATGAGGAGCGTAAGGGCCGGTGAACACTCTTTTCGAGCCGGCCCATAAGGACGATTGTGTCCGTATATTTTGAGCGGGCGAATTACCCTGAACGTCAGGATCATCATGCGCCAACGTATAGTTTGTGTCTGTCATCGATGAAATTCTAATATTTCCAGAAATCCATTCTGAGACAACGGGTTGATGCCCTTCTTTTACTCACCCAGTTCGTTAGCAGATGCCAGGGATGAGCCTCTGGAACTTATTGATAAAAAGCGGCCGATCCGTAGAACTCGATCGATGAGTAGTCTTCCTCTTTACGCCTAAGCTGTTGGATGAGTTCGAATCCGTCACCTATCTTGGATGTTAGGTCCTCAGCTATCGCGTATGTTGTTTTTCGGACCGAGAGCATCGCAAGCTTATACGCGTCAAAAAATGACGTGCCTTCTGCTATGTAGTATGCGAGGTATGCTCCGAATGCGGCAGCTGGGTAGCCTAGTACAGGCCATAGATGAGAGATTGTCGCTTGGTCGGCGCATGCTAAACCTGGCGCCAGACCGATTTTAGGGAGGTATCCTCTTTCTTCAAAACGCGCTCCGTCGCATATGTTTAAAAACAGCAGGCGGCGTTCTTCACGAATGGGTGTCTTGTTCCAAAGATCTGCCAAAGAAACGGACCTGCCTTCTGCAACGTGCATAGTCACCTTTTTAGGAGACCAGTGATCGTAGGTACCGTGGGATGCGACCCATATCACGTCATAACGATCGTCTTCATAGGCAGTGGTAAAATCTCGTTGTGCTGACTCTTCAAAGCAAACTACTTCAACTATGGCTCCAGCCCTTTCAAAGATTTGTTTGATAGCCTCAGCTTCAAGTCCTTCTGTAAGGCTTCCGCCGCCGCACCATATCAATACATTCCTCGGTTTTCTATCGGGTTTTGGGATAGAAAAGGATGAGGCAATCGGCCAAGTTTTCCCCCATTCTTTAAGCTGGATCGCCTGCACCGGATTGCACTCATTGTCTAAAATTAACTGATACAAGGGCTCCGAATTGAACAAGTAAAGACTTGGGCAATAACCTTTTTTCATTGCGGATTCGTAATCTGTGGAGTCGCCATACATGGGTATCCCAATACGATCCGGAATTCTCAGCCCGGAATTGTCAGCGTAAGCGATTGACTTTGCCACACCCAGAAATTTGTTGCTCGCATGTACTAGATCTTCGAGAAATGCCTGAGAATCCCGATCAATGAATATTTTTTCAGAACCCACCACTGACGAGTAGCCGTGCTCTCCGAATGGTATGGAAAGATATAGGTGTTTTGCAGTGATACTGAATTCATCTGACGGTAATTGATACCAAAGCCGTAGGCCCTGAAGTGTTAGTTCAGTATTGGGGGCGTTAATAGTTTTGACGATGAAAGGCTGAATTGCACCGCTTCGTATGGCTGCATCTCGGAAAAATGCGATCTCTTCCAGCTGCGATTTCAAGTGCCGTTGGACCAAGTCTATCTGACTGAGCAGCGTGGAAGGATCTTCATCTTCAGTGCCTGCGTAGACTGTAGATAGCAGTTGCACCTTATGTGCGTCAGCTAGGGAGTCGTCACATTCGGCAAGCGCCTTTTGCGCCCATTCAGATGAAATTTTGCTTGAATAAAAGCCAGCGGATGTAGACAAGCCAGAATAAAGCAGAGCGCGAAATTGGTTGGGAAGTGAATCATTTTCAGAGATGGACTCAAGCTGAGGTACGAAAACTTTAGCCAATTCGGGGGCCTCTTTTGCGGCCCAGCACGCTAGATTTAATCCAAGAAAAACCTCAGGAAGATCAATATGCTTAGTGGGCATCTTCATTGTTTTCTTAAAACTTAAAGTTGCGCTGATCCAAAGATCTCGCGCAATATTATTCATCGCTGTCCGCTCTCGGGCGTAAAAGTAAAATGCCCCAAAAAACTTTACCATTGTGGGCATGAACCCTGGCCAGCTCATAAGTGTTGGGGATGAATAAAAATCGACTATTCTGCCAATGTGTAGTTCTTTGGTATGACTTTCCACCAAGTCTTCAGAAAATGCCCAACCAATCCAGTCTCCCATTTCAGTCAATTCATAACTTTCATAAGCGTTGTAAAGCGCCTCGGTTGCGAAAATGAATTGGGCAAAGCATGGCATTAGGCGGAGATCAGCTGGCATGTTCTGTTGACGTTCTATCAAATGAAAAACAAGTCGCTGGGCCTCGTTATAGGAAATCGACACGGCCAGACGCGCATCACGAAAAGCGCTGTCCAGAAACTGATGCGATATTTTTAAGGCTTGTTCAACTTCCATAATGTCAGCTTCCTTTAAAATTGATAATAAAGATCTGGGCCGGCGGTTATGAACACCTGCTCTTAACACGCGTACCCCATGGGTAACCGTGTTACTGAAAGGCGCCTCCTTCGGAGGCTAGCATTTGCTATTTCGTATCGGCCGGAAGTCGGACGGCAAAGTGCTGAGTCTTCCTTAGAGTTCGGGATTCACAGAAACGCACATTGCGGCCTCGGCCAGTGTAGGCAATGCAAGAAGTGGTGGCGGCGTGGCAGGGGTTGCCAAGCGGCGCTTAGCTGCTCGATCCTCCCTGCGCTGTTGTCGTCTCTTCTCGGCCTCGAATTCCTGCATAGGATGTCTAACGAAATGTTGTTCGTATGTCTTCAGCAGACCGGCCTCTTTACTAGCCTTTGCTTCGGCGAGAACGTATTCAGCGTCGCGGATCTGAATCACCAGCTTGCTGCTTTCTTCCTGTCTAGCGCTCACGAGGGCTATTGCTTCCTCTGAAAACCTGCCACTAGTCCACAGCTCATAGCGCTGGGTCAGAGTTGCCCAGTCCGAATGAATTTTCGCAGCTCCCCTTAGGACAGGGATTCGCTTATCCAGCCATTTGATCACCTCTTTGTCGTCAAGGGTGCTCGCCGGATGGATACCCTTGCACTCGATGAAGATGACCTCATGATTTTTGCGTACCGCAAGAACGTCGATTTCGGCCTGTTTCCCCATAACGTCCTTCACGATGCGATTCATCTCTTGATCGTATCCGGCGAACGTAGACCTAGCGATCTGTGCCACTGCAAATTCGAAAAGGCTCCCACGTAAGGAATAGGACGCACCCTCTATGCGGGATAGGTCGTTGAAGACTTTATCTAGTGCAGCTGGGCTTTCTATGAGCTTGGCTGTGTCGTTTAGAACGTTGCATAAGTTTTTCAACGCAAGAGCTACGTCGTGGCCAAATAGGCTTTCAGTGGTTGCCGGGATGACGCCTTCACTTTTTAGCTGCGCAAATGCCTCGGTTTGATAGGCCTCAGCCACGAACACCTGAAGGCATTTGCCGATTTTCGGTAAGCTGCGGAGGGTGACGCATTTGTGCAGGAACGCGCCGATATCGTCCGGTGAGATCCATCCGTTTAGCGCTATATCGCAAACGAAAAAGCCAGGTTTCAAGGCTGTGCTGGTGTAAGTCCGCATTGGATGCAGGTAGGAGGGACCTGCTAGGTCCCAGTTGAAAGTGCCTACCTTAGGCAACGATTCGCGATCCTCATCCTCCCTAGTCTCAACTGACTCATAGCTCACCATCCCAAGGTTTCTCGCCCAGTCTTTGACAGCCAGGAGCGTGACCTTCTCTGCGATTAGGCGGCCTTTCATTTTCCCCCACATGGATGGAATGTCCGACAGCTGCTCCCTATCGCATCGCATAATGGAAATCTGTCCAACTGGAAGATCAACTTCCTTCACCAGCCCAGCTTTAATCAGTCGTTCGAGCAGGCTTTCGGCTGAGATGTGTCTTTTCTGCGCGATGGGAGCGCCGCACGAGATGAGGAAATGCGCCCGAGGCATCACGTTGTCGCGCAGCTCTAGCGCCCTCAAAGCTAGGTAATACGCACTCCGCGTTTTCTTCAGAGCTTCCATCAGGTTGTGGAAAAAGTAAGGGGAGCCGTAACTTTGTTCTAGATACACAAAGCGAGCCCGGTGAGGAAAAACGATTTGGCTCAGTTTGTTAATCCCATCACCACCGCGTTCAACGCGTTTTCTGGCGGCTGTTGGATTCAAGCCATACCGCTGCTCCAGCAGTTTCGATAGGTCACTGCTCAGCATCGGTCCTTCATGTTTGAGGATATCCACGATAGAGTTGTCGGTCATGATGGGCACCTTGAATGTCACACAGCGCTATTTATACTACTTGTAAACAAGTGAGGGTCGAGTTTTCGCGATTCCGTACGGAGGCCCCGTAAAATAAGGCGCACAGGGCGGCCAAAATGAATTTTCCGTTAAAATGTCACAATAGGTGATTACTGTGAGGTTTCAGCAGCTGAGTATTTGCTTCTCGCAGGCTCCATCACGTGCTGGTCTTTGCATTTCAGGGAAAGAGCCTAAGCGGAAGTGACCCGCAGACCGCTATCGAGCCGAAGCAGACCTTGATGAAGGTCCGCTATTGGAGGATGAAGGCTGCCAGGAAAGCGTGAAATAGATCTCAAGTCATGCTCACAAAAGCAGTGACGGCTTATGCTTCAAGCAGAGGCAAGGGCTCTCTGGTTAATTGTCGAGAAATCACCATTTGTTAAAATCAGGAGCATTCAACAAGCGGCAATATATCTTGGTCGAAAATAGTAAGGGCTGTACGTCCGCAGGGTTTGTAGCCCACGACTCCTTCCAGGGGTTCGATGGTTCCGCCTACGGCTACAATGACGTACCTGAGGGTTGTCTCGCCGTGTGAAACCTGTCTAGCCGGTAGTGCATTCATTACAGACAACATCTGAGGGTTGGTTCGTTTAAGAAAGTTATTAAAGTTCCCAAACTGTAACGGTATAGAACGCAACATTTGATGATTCATCAGATCTTCAGGTTTCCAACTGGTCGAAGTGAAAGTTTCGGAAACAACGAAATTCGGAAGAAAATTGAGGACTGGTCGCTCATACGCCTGGAGCGCAGCGGTAACATCCACCACGTAGAACGGTGGAGCCACAACGATCGCATGAGCCGCAGTGAAAGAACGTACATCAAAGGTCCAGAAATGTTGAGGGGGGCGGTCAGCGCTGGCCGGGAAGTCAATGGTCAACGTTGTCGTCGCAACATAGTTCCAGATACCGAGACGATCAAGCATCCGTCCGAGCATTCCAGAAACATCAACACATGCGCCTAGACGCCCATCCTTTTTTACCGCTGAAAATAGTACTTGGACGGCAATTTCAATTTTCCGCTTAGCCTCTGTCAAATAATTTGTATCGTAGGCGCGAGCTTCGACATAACGTGCGTAATTTTCTAGATATCTTGGATCTCGTTCCTCATTTTTTAGAAAATTGGGCTCGTCGTAAAATCCAGGCTTCCCGAAATCAATTTCATCTTTATGAAAGAGCTTCTCTAGCTGTTGCTCTAGCGCATTGTTGGATAGCTTCCATGACATGGTTTAAGTCCTTCTAATATTATTTATCATGTTTATCACGGTGCAGAGCGACACCAGTAATTTTGCTAGTGATTCTTGGATCGATTATTGTCACGTCTAACTCAAAGAGATAGTCAAATAGAGTGCAGTCTCGTAGCGGATCAACGCCTACAGTACCCACTGCTACGAGGCAGTAGGCCACGGTGGTGAGATTGCTCTCCGCATTGCGATGTTAATATCGCATACATTCTCTTCCTGTCCCTATTACCGCGATGGCTACTCCAATGCGGTTTTCTACCGTATCACGCTACGACGTCGATTTGACCTGCTCCAACCTGCTCAGGCACGTGGACGGCCAGAGGTTGAAAGCTCTGTGATTCCGTCTCTGATGAACTCCAAGTTTTCATCCAGCATGGCAAGCGCGCAGCGCACGTTGTCGGCGATGTCGGCGCGATCCGCGCTGTTCTACCAAATTGAAACGCTCATCCACTGCGGCGACTTTGATCCAGTCGGCGCGAATCAATGGGCATGATCCATACGAGTATTTGAAGGGCATCCTCACACGTCTGCCGACGCAGCGGGCGAGTGAGATTACCGAGCTACTGCCGCATAAGTGGGCGCCCGTCTAACCATGCAAGAGGTTCTGGGCAAACGCTACTTCGTATCCGACCGCTTGCGATTTGCGAAGACTATCTATCGGCTCCCAGCGTCACCAAAATAATCATCCTTCGCGACCAGACCGAGATTATCGGTGAGATCCTGGCCATCCTCGCTGAGCAGATGTTGAGTTCGCCGCTCCTGCTTGAGGTAAGCCAGCGTTCGGAAGAAGCACTCCTCACACAGGTGCAGTTCATAGCGCTCCCCATCATGGGCAGTGCCATACCCCCAGTGTGCTTGTAGGGTGCCGAACTGATGCCCGCCAGTATCCAAGCGGGTGGAGCAACGGCACACATCGCACACGACGTCCGTAACGGTCTCGACTTCGACTCTTCCGGTTATTTTCATCGCTGACTCCTACAAACGGCTCTGACTTTTGCTTTCAGCATACAGGCTCCAGGACGGAGCGTAGGCTGGCTATTGTTACATCCACCGTTTGAATCCACAGTCGTTCTCTGCCGGTCAAGGTCATGAAATGTGGTGGTCAATTCCATGCAAATGGCTGGTCAGGTCGAATTGGATGAGCGAGTCTGCGCAATACCCCAACCACGCAAGGTGAGTTGGCGGAACGCTTATGGCTAATTTGCTAACGGGGCCGTTTCTGACTCCTAGCGGACAGTTATGTTAGGTCAACTCTGGTAGAGGCGGAAAGGGTGATGAACACCAGTCGTCAGCGGGAAAAAACGTAAAGCGTGATCTTTACAGCGACTTGTCAGATAAGCGTGAGTGGCATCGTTCGACCGTGGATGTCGCGTCGTTCTTTACGTTTTACAAAATTCTGCGCTTACCAATTTAGCTGTGTCCCTCGTAGTATAAGGGCTATAGAGCGATTGTATTTTTTCTTAAGCGGTTCTTATGTGAACTACCCTTCTAAAAAGCAGTTATCCAGTCAGTAACAACAAAAGCGAAGCCATTGATCTGGCTTCGCTTTTTTGTGGGCGCCGTTAACTGGACAAAGCCGTCACGTTGGCCCGCGCGGTATGCAGTTTTTTGTAACTCTCGATCAGGCGCAAGTGCCTATCGAGCCCTTCCAATTTCATGCTGGTCGGCGTCAAGCCATGGAAGCGCACGCTGCCGTCCACCGATCCGATCGCTGCATCCATCCGCTCGTTGCCAAACATCCGGCGGAAATTGGCCTCGTAGTCTTCCAGTTCCAGGTCTTCGTCCAGTTTCATCTCCAGCACCACGTTCACGGCCTGATAGAACAAGCCGCGCTCAACCGTGTTGTCGTTGTACTGCAGGAACATTTCCACCGCCTCTTTCGCCTCTTCAAATTGTTGCAAGGCGAGATAGATCAGCAGCTTCAACTCCAGGATCGTCAGCTGACCCCAGGCCGTATTGTCATCAAATTCGATGCCGATCAAGGTGGTGATGTCGGTGTAGTCGTCCAGCTCACTTTCCACCAGACGTTCAACCAGCGCTTGCAGTTCGTCTTCGTCCAGGCGATGCAGGTTCAGGATGTCGGCGCGGAAGAACAGCGCTTTGTTGGTGTTATCCCAGATCAGATCGTCTACTGGATAAATTTCCGAATAGTCTGGCACCAGGATGCGGCAGGCCGTTGCACCGATATGCTCGTAGACCGCCATGTACACTTCCTTGCCCATGCCTTCGAGAATGCCGAACAAGGTCGCGGCTTCCTCGGCATTCGAGTTTTCACCCTGGCCGGAGAAGTCCCACTCCACGAATTCGTAATCCGATTTCGAGCTGAAGAAGCGCCACGACACCACGCCGCTGGAGTCGATAAAGTGCTCGACGAAGTTATTAGGCTCGGTCACCGCGTGACCTTCAAAAGTCGGCTGGGGCAAGTCGTTGAGGCCTTCGAAGCTGCGGCCCTGGAGCAATTCGGTCAGGCTGCGTTCCAGCGCCACTTCCAGGCTCGGGTGCGCGCCGAACGAAGCGAACACACCGCCGGTACGCGGGTTCATCAACGTGACGCACATCACCGGGAATTCCCCCCCCAGGGACGCATCCTTCACCAGCACCGGGAACCCTTGCTCTTCCAGCGCCTGAATACCGGCCAGTATCCCTGGGTACTTCGCCAGCACGTGAGCCGGCACATCCGGCAGGGCAAATTCACCTTCGATGATTTCGCGTTTTACCGCGCGCTCGAAGATCTCCGACAGGCACTGCACTTGGGCTTCGGCCAGCGTGTTACCGGCACTCATGCCGTTGCTCAGGAACAGGTTTTCAATCAGGTTGGACGGGAAATACACCACCTCGCCGTCCGACTGGCGCACGTATGGCAGCGAGCAGATGCCGCGCTCTTCATTGCCCGAGTTGGTGTCGATCAGATGGGAGCCACGCAGCTCGCCGTCGCGGTTGTAAATCTTCAGGCAGTACTCGTCGAGGATTTCGGCCGGCAGTGCATCTTTACGGCCAGGCTTGAACCAGCGTTCGTCCGGGTAGTGCACAAACGCTGCATCGGCGATGTCTTCGCCCCAGAACTGGTCGTTGTAGAAGAAGTTGCAGTTGAGTCGCTCGATAAACTCGCCCAGCGCCGACGCCAACGCGCCTTCCTTGGTCGCACCCTTGCCGTTGGTAAAGCACATCGGCGAGTGTGCATCGCGGATATGCAGCGACCACACATGGGGCACGATATTGCGCCAGGAGGCGATTTCAATCTTCATGCCCAGGTCCGCCAGAATGGCCGACATATTGGCGATGGTTTGCTCCAGCGGCAGATCCTTGCCCGCAATATAAGTGCTCGCCTCTGAGCTGGAAGCAGGCATCAGCAGCGCCTGGGCATCGGCGTCGAGGTTGTCCACCTCTTCGATCACAAACTCAGGCCCGGCTTGCACCACTTTTTTCACGGTGCAACGGTCGATGGAACGCAGGATGCCCTGGCGGTCCTTGTCGGAGATGTCCGCCGGCAACTCGACCTGGATCTTGAAAATCTGGTTGTAGCGGTTTTCCGGGTCAACAATATTGTTCTGCGACAGGCGGATGTTATCCGTGGGGATATTGCGCGTGCTGCAGTACAACTTCACAAAATACGCCGCACACAACGCCGACGAAGCCAGGAAGTAGTCGAACGGACCCGGTGCCGAGCCATCGCCCTTGTAGCGGATAGGTTGATCGGCCACCACCGTGAAGTCATCGAACTTGGCTTCAAGTCGAAGGTTGTCGAGAAAGTTGACCTTGATTTCCATGGGGGATTACCAGAATAGCGGCTAAACGAATGGCCGCCATTATCCGGCATTTGCGCAGTAAGTCTTGTGGGTGTCTGACGATATGTCGATACCCGGTCTTTTTAGTGGGCGATGGAGGGCTCAGTCGAGTATCAGATGTGGCAAGAACCGGCTCGAATCCTTGGTAATCAAACTGTTGTCCTCACGCACGCCGATGCCGGCCGCCTGATCCCCGATCACCCAAGAGCCGATCAGCGTGTAGCTGTCGCCAAATTTTGGCAGCGGGGCGAACTCCTGAAGGATAAAGGGTGCATCAGTGTAGGGGCCGTCCTCTTTTACGATCAGGCCATCGGCAGTTTGCAGCTCAATGTTCGCGCCTTCTCGTGAGAAGAATGGCTTGCGCACCCAGCCTTTGGGCACCGCTTTACTCGGATCGGTGTCCAGGTGCGCCGCCAGCAGGTTCGGGTGACCTTGGTTGAACTCCCACAGCAGCGGCAGGATGCCCTTGTTGGAGATGATGGATTTCCAGGGCGGTTCGAAAAACTGCGTATCGCTCTGCGCAATCGCTGCGCCGAAGGGTTCGTGGAAGATGAACTCCCAGGCATGCAGTTTGAACAGGTGAGGGATCCAGCGATCTTCGAGGTCGACGAAACGTCCGTCACTGGTGAGGCCAATGTCTTCGATATCGATGTGCCGCGATTCGATGCCGACCTTTTCCGCGACCAGGCGCAGGTAATCAGTGGTGCCCTTGTCTTCGACCGAGTCTTTCATCGAGGCGAAATAGAAGGGCTGTTTGAGCTGCAGTTGGGCAAAAGCCTGATGCAGCTTGGTGTCGATGCTATTGAACTGGTCAGCATGCTTGGGCAGCAAGCCGCGTTCGATACATTGCTCCAGCCAGCCCCACTGAAATGCTGCGGCCTCATACAGACTGGTCGGCGTGTCGTAGTTGAGTTCCAGCAACTTGGCCGGCCCGGTACCGTCGTAGGAGAAGTCCATGCGCCCATACAGGTGCGGGTGGCCTTCGAGCCATGAAGTGCGAACCATGTCGAAGAACGGCGCGGGAATGCTCAGGCGCTCTAATAACTCTTCGCTTTGCACCACTCGCGCCACCAGGTCCATGCACATCTCATGAACCTCGGTGGTCGGGTCTTCGAGGTCGTTTTCGATCTGCTTGAGCGTGAACTGGTAGTACGCGCTCTCGTCCCAATAGGGTTCGTCGTCGATGGTATGGAACAGAAAGCCAAGGCTTTCGGCAGTCTGTTTCCAGTCATGACGCTCCGTGCAGAGGATTTTCTTCATGGCCCTGCTCCCTTAACTGCTCGAACCGCCAAAGCTCTTGCTTGATCCACCCCAGCCACTGCGTGCGCTGGCCTGGCTGCCGAAGCCGCCGCGGGAGGTGGACGAGGCAACGGACACCGGCTTGCTGCGGGTGATGGTGTCGGTGTAACTGCTACTGCTGCCGTAGCGCGCCTGATTGGACCTGTTGAAGGTTGAACCTGACGATACTCGCTGACTGAGTGTCGAGGACGAGTAGTCACCGCGATCATCGCGATAGCGGTAGACCGGTTCGGAGTAGTAACTGTTGCGGTTGTTACTGAGCATGTTGCCGATCAGCAGTCCCGTCAGCAGGTTACTGCCGGAGAAGCCCGACCCTGCGGCGTTCGCTTCAGACGCGGGCAATTTAGCCTTGGCCGCGTCCACTTCGGACTGCGTCACCTCGCCATCGGCACTCAGCTCGAAACCGCCGAGCTTGGGGATGAATTTGCCGGCGGAATCCTGCTGGCACCAGTCGGCGACAAAGTCGGCGTCGCAATCAGCCTGGTTGTCGTACACCGGCGCAATGCTTCGATGCTGGGCCATGGCCTTCATATAGGCGTCAGAACAGATGTCGACCGGGAGCTTTTCATCGGCGCACTGCTGGACGGACTGGAAATTGTACTTTTTGTGTATCTCGTAGGTTTTTTCCGTCGGCCCGCAGCCTGATATGGCCATGGCGACCGATGCCGCCAGCGAGAGCTGAACGTACTTGCTTCGTTTCATCGCAATCTCCGTGGCGCAATCAGTTCTGGGAAGGGGTCATGCACGCGGCGTTCAACATGCCGACGCTGATGGCCACTGCCGCGACATAGATACCCGCAGCGATTTCGCCTTTCTTGATGCGTTCAGAGGCGCCTTTCAGCACCAGGCTGGTCACCAGGAACGCCAGCAGTTGTACGAAAGCGGCGATCACCGCCCAGACGACGAAGTCCAGAATGCTGATCGAGTAGGCGATCACATTACTGGCCGGAATGGCGAAACCGATGATGGCGCCACCCAGGGCGATGGCGGCTGCAACGTTGCCCGCACGGATCAGTTCGAATTCCCTGTGCGGTGTGATTCGGGTGTAGATGAACTGGAAGAGGGCAAACAGCACGGCGGCGCCGAGGATGTACAAAACAAACCCGAGCACGGCGGCTTTGTTCAGGGAAATGGAGAGCGCTTCAAGCATGGACTTCTTCCTTTTTAAAAAGTGTTCAGGTCGGTGGTGTACAGCGAAATGCCCAGCGAAGTGCTCAAGCTGATGGTGCCTTCGGCGTCTTCTTCGACGGAAAACAGCAGGAATTCCCGGCGATCGGTCAGGCCGGTTTCACGGGCGTACAGCATCGAACGGTGCCCGATGCTGTAGGTCTCATCCGGATTCTTCAGGTGTTCGCTCAACGGCACCAGTTCGGTCTGGCCGTTCTCGGTGCCCCATTCGCGGGTGTATTCGACACCGTTGAGCGTGTAGGTCGGCAGCCCGATCAGGCTTTGAGGGCCGGCCAGCCGCCGCAGCTCCGCTTCACTGTTGATGGTGACGTAACTGAGGTAGTTGAACAGGATCACCGACTCGACCTGCCCGGCGATGTCGCCGGTGGTGTGCACTTGCAGCCAGTAGTCTTCGTCGTTCATGTAATAGCGCGACAGCCAGTTCGACTGCCCGAGATCGACGGTACCGGCGCTCCAGATCTGCTGGGAGCCTGGGATGGTCACGCTGGTGTTGCCGTCGAGCAACAGCTTCAGGGTGGTGTCGAACATTACCCCTTTGCCCAATGCCAGGCCCAGCGGGCCGCTGATTGGCAGGTTGTCGTTGGCTGTCCATTTCGAATCGGTATTGGTGCCCGCGTTCGGGGCCTCAAGCCCCAGCAACTGTTTAAACCATCCCATTGGAGATTTCCTTGAGGCGAGTAGAGGCGATGTAGAAGAGTTCGCCGCCCTTGACGCGAGTGCCGCCGGGCGGGTTGATCGAAGGCTGTCGGGCGCCTTTGGCGCGATAGCCGATGAGGGTCGCGTTGTGGCGTTCTTTCATCTGTGCGTACAGATCGCTAAACGTTGCTTCAAAGGTCTCGGGCAGTCTCATCAGGTATTGGGTGGCGCCTTGGCCCACGCACAGCAATTCATTGATGACCACTGACGAGCCCGGATCCTGAGAGGCGCGCACCAGCATCTCGATGGCCATGCTTGAGGTGCATTCCAGGCTGGGTGCGTAGGCGCTGGCGAGTGCGGCGATTTCACTTTCATTGAAGTGGGCGACCACATGCCCGACCGGGCTCAGTTGATTGACCGCCAGCACGGTGGCCAGGGTCAGATCGTCTGAATGGGTACGCACCAGTACGCGTTCGGCGCCAGGCACGCCGGCCCGCAGCAAAAGTGCTGCAGAGGACAGGCTTTCGCCTTTGATAAAGGCAGCCTTACCCGGCATGGGGTTTTCTTCGAGGTCGCAATCGCGAATGACGATCAGGTTGTCATTGGACGTTTCGTCTTGCAGCAACAATTCAATGACCCGCTCGCTTGACGCGCCTTCCCAGCCGATGAGAACGGTATGACCGACCTTGCCGGTGAAATCGCCTTTGCCCTTCATGCCTTTTCTCCATACATCGATGACACTGCTGGTGGTTTTGCCGATGGCTGCCGTCAGCAGCGCAATGCCCCCGAGCATGACCCAGGTAGCCACGAAAATCCGTCCCGCGGCTGTTTGTGGCGCAAGATCGCCGTAGCCGACGGTGAGTGTGGTGGTGAGATAGAAGTAGGTGAACGTGGCGGGAGCGATGAGGTGTTGTTCGCCCAGAAACGCCAGGCCGAGCCAGGCCGTGCTCAGGTGTACGCTCAACGCAATGGCCAGGCCGGCCCAGCCGAAGCGATGGAAGAAGGACGCCGCGTACGCGCGCAATAAAAGGAAAATCGACATTACATCCCTGACTCCTTGGGGGCTCATTCCTGGCGACGTAATCGCTCTGGCATCTGAGAGCTCGAGTGCGATTACCGGGCGGCATTAAACCTGCTGCGCGGCGTAGATAACAGTACCTTGGCTGCAATAAATCCGGCGATTGCACCAAAAATATGCCCTTCGAAGGAAATGCCCCGGCGAGGAAGGAAGCCAACAATCAGCCCTCCATAGAGCAGGGCCACGACACTGGCCGTTATCAGGTTGCTCCAGCTTCTCTGGAACCAGGCGCGTGACAGGAGGTACGCCCACAGCCCGAACACCCAGCCGCTGGCACCGATATGCACGCCGGCAAAACCGAACAGCCAGATCAGCGAACCGCCCAGCAAAATGATGATGGCGCTGACGGCCATGAACCGGTTGAGCCCTTCGACAATGACCAGGGTACCGAGGATCAAAAAGGCAATCAGGTTGGCGCTCAGGTGCGCAAAGGATGTGTGCAAGAAAGGCGAGGTGATGATGCCGACCAGGCCGTGCAAGGTTCTCGGAACCAGACCGAAGGCATTAAGGCTGTAGCCGGTCGCCACATTGAGCAGTTGCAGCGCAACCATGAAGATGGCCAGGCCAGCGATTGTCTTGAAACCCTTCAGGGCATCCATCCTTGACCTCGACTCAACTCGACTCGACTCGACGAAAATTGAAACGCAATCCATTGTGGGAGCGAGCCTGCTCGCGAAGCGTTTTGTCAGGCAACATTGATGTCGACTGACACTCCCTCTTCGCGAGCAGGCTCGCTCCCACAGGTTATGCATCCGGCACTTGAGTCGATTACTCAGCCGATTTTTGCTTCAGACGTTCCAGAATCGCATTGGCACTGCCCGAGTCCGGCGTGATGCCGGCTTCGCGAAGCTTGCGTTCCAGGTCGGTGCCGGTCGATGCATCGGCCAGTTCGTCTTGGGCTTGCAGTTCAGCCGCGCGTTGCTGCTGCTTGGCTTGCAGGCGGTTCAGTGTACCAACGGCGGTTTCCAGCTTGCCGTTGGCGCCGCCACTGGCGATCGAAGCGCTGACCTGGGCTTTCTGTACGCTTTCGCGCGCCTTGGCCATGTCCACTTGCTGGCGCAGGCTTTTGATGCGGTTTTCGGCCTTGGTGATGTCTTTGCGCATGTTGTCCGCGTAACCACCGAATTCGGTGGCCTGCTTCTGCTCGACATCCAGTTCATTGGTCAGGGTCGAAATGGCTTCGGCCACTTCCAGTGCCAGGTCTTCGCGGTTGGCCTGGATCGCGGCCAGGGCCTTGGATTCCAGGTCCTTGATCTTGGCGTTGTACTCGCTGACGCGGTCAGCCGACAGTTTGTGCTTGGCCATGATGGTGACCAGCTCACGCTTGGCATTGGCCAGCGCGCTGTCAGCATCGCGAATTTCCTGGTCGAGAATGCGCAGGGCCTGTTGGTCGACGATCGATTCGCCGACTTCAGTGGCACCGCCACGCAACGCGGTGAACAATTTGCTCCAGATGGACTGAGTCATTGGATATTTCCTGTTCCCGAATAATTAATTGAAGAAGCGTTCGAAGGCTTCGCTGGCGCGCTGGACGTTGTCGACGAGGGTTTTGACCTCGGTCACGACGTTGGTCAGGCTGGAGTCGGAGCTCAGTGCGCCGAACATGTTGTAAACGATCTGACCGTTAGGCATGGACTCGATTCCGATCGAGGACAGCGGGAACATTTCCCGGCTGCGCAGCACGGCATCGTTGAAGGCCGGCACGTCGTTGATCGACTCGACATCGACCAGAACCGTATCCACGATGATCTGATCGCCCACCACTGCGATGTAAATCGGTAAGCCACCGAAATCGTTCATTTCCAGCTTGATGCTGGACTCGGAGCCTTGAACGAGGGAAAGGGTGATGTCGTTCGCAACCACTTCGTCGAGGGCCTGAAGGGCGCTGTAGAGGCGATCGATGTTCCAGTTGTTACCTGCGCTCATGTAATTCTCCGACATGAATGAGCCAGCCAGAATCGGTTGGCGTAGCTGTTTCTCCATCTGCTTGAGCAGGCTTCGGTTTTCGGGAAGCACCCAAGTCTCGTGTTTCACATAGCCGGCGGCACCCAGGCCCGCGCGCATCTGCTTCATGTAAAAGCTCGATGGTTTTTTCGCGGATGGTTTCGAGCGCTCTCCCTTGCGGCTCGCTGAATCGGTAATAGAACCGGTAGGCGGATCTGATGGAGAGCTGCTTTTCATAGTGCTGATCCCGTTGTGAAAAACTCACGCGTGATAACACTACAGGCAATTTTTGCAGCCCTCAATAGCTCACGCGTGAGATTTTTTCGACGGTTGCGCAGGTGTATGGAGAAGGGCAGCAGCCAATGCCAGTCAGTTGAGCGCAATCCTGTGGGAGCGGGCTTGCCCGCGAATGCGTCGTGTCAGTCACCATAAGTGTCGACTGATACATCGCTTTCGCGGGCAAGCCCGCTCCCACAGGTTCCTCATCTAACCAGCCAGAAAGTCATCAGTGGACACCACGCTTGCATAAGCAAACCCCAGGGCTGACATGAACGCGGCATGCACGTGGGCGGCCGGGACGGTGACGCCGTTGAACTCCAGGTCACGGGTGGCGCAGGCGTCGTGGATCACCGTGACCGAGTAGCCGAAGTCGGCTGCGGCACGAGTGACGCCGTCGATGCACATGTGGCTCATGCTGCCGACGACCACCAGGTGCTCGATGCCTTGCTGGTCGAGGATGGCCTTGAGCTCGGTTTCGCGGAACGCGTTGACGAAGTGCTTGAGTACCACCGGTTCATCGGCGCGGTTCAGGGCTTTGGGGTGCAGCTTCGCGCCGTCGGAGCCTGGGGTGAAAAACGGTGCGGCGTCGGAGGTGAATTCGTGACGGATGTGCACCACCGGATCACCGGCCTCGCGGAACGCCTGAATCAGCCGCGCGGCGTTGTCCGCAGCGGCGTCGGCGCCCACCAGCGGCCACTTGCCTTGGGGGAAGTAGTCGTTCTGGATATCGACTACGATGAGTGCTTGCTTGGCCATGAGTGTTTCCTCGAAGTGCTTGTTGGGTGTGATTCAAGTATTAGGTTTTGCAGGCCGTCCGAGGATTGGCCGCACCGACAATAGAAGGGGGAAAACTGACAATGGGCGTAGAAAGGGCAGTCGTCGAATTGGGCGTGCTGATCTATCCCGGCGCGCAGATGGCGGCGGTGCATGGGCTGACGGATCTGTTCGGAGTGGCCAACCGGATTGCCGCCGAGCATCAGACGGCGCAATTGCCGTTGTTGCGGGTCAGTCATTGGCGGGTCGAGGGCGATCAGGTGCCAGAGCGGGTCTATGACAGTCAACCCGGCCCGGCCGAAGCGTTGGTCGCGGTGTTGATCCCGCCGTCGATTGGCGGCTTTGCCGAGGGCCAGGCATCGCAAGGGCTGATCCGCTGGATTCGTCGGCAACACGCCAACGGCGCTACGTTGGGCGGGGTTTGCGTGGGCTCGATCCTGTTGGCTGAAAGCGGTCTGCTCGACGGCCGTAGCGCCACCACTCATTGGACCTCGGCCAAAGCCTTCGCCGAGCGTTACCCGGCGATCAAACTCAAGGCTGACACGCCCATCGTCGATGACGGTGACCTGATTACCACGGCCGGGCTGATGGCCTGGTCAGAGCTGGGGTTAAGGCTGGTGAACCGTTTGTTGGGGCCGAGCATCGCCACCAGCACGGCACGGTTTCTGGTGGTGGAGCACAGCGACAGCGCGAGCGAGTGCGGCAGTAATTTTTCACCGATTCTCAGCCATGGCGATGCCTCGATTCTCAAGGTCCAGCATTGGCTGCAAAGCACCGGGGCGATCGATGTCTCGCTGGGGGCAATGGCCGAACGGGCGGGGTTGGAAGAGCGCACTTTTCTGCGGCGATTCCGTGCGGCAACCGGGTTGAAACCCACCGAGTACTGCCAGCATCTGCGTGTCGGCAAGGCGCGCGAGATGCTCGAGTTCACCAACAGCACCATTGATCACATTGCCTGGACCGTGGGTTATCAGGACCCGAGTGCGTTTCGTGCAACGTTCAAAAAGATTACCGGGCTGGCGCCGAGTGATTACCGGACGCGGTTTGGCGTGACGCCGACAGCAGTTGTAGCTCGGTAGTCAGAGCGCACCCGATCAAAACGTGTGGGAGCGGTGGCAGGTTCGAGTCGTGCAAAATGCCAGAGTCCTGAAGGGCGTCGTGCAGAATCAAACAGGCGTAATGCTATTACTGTCTGGGCAACCGACTGATTTAAAAGTCGTTCTTCATCAGCCGTCATTGGCCTGATCCCTGCACCCCTCCAGCTACATTTATCCAACGCAGATTGAAGGGGACCCCATGACCCCAACAAGTCGCAATAAACTGGTACTCGCCCATTCGGTGAGGCCCGATGCCCCGCAGCACGAAGTCGAAACCAATCGCGCGCTGGCCCGCTGGCTGGCGCGGATCGTCGGTCTTGAGTACGGCGGCAGTTACGACCCGGGGCTGCACGGCGGCCGTGACCTCTATCTGCTGCCGACCCAGACGCTGGTGGGTGTCGCTGCGGCCCGGCAGCTGGGCGTCAAAGGGCCGGAGGATTTGTGGGGCGGTTACGTTGATCACGATTTCATCTGTACCAAAGCCATCAGTCATGGGCTGTTGAGCCGCCATGCGTTCGCGCCCGAAGGCTGGGCGCCGTTGTTTTGCGAACGGGTGCGCAGCGTCGTGCTCGATGGCCTCAGCGTGTTCTCCCTGGACGATGCGCGCCCGGCAGCGGAGCACCTGCTCTACAGCGGCCCGATCCGCATCAAGCCTATTCACGCCTGCGCCGGACGCGGTCAGGAAGTGATCAAGAGCCTCGACCAGTTCGACGCCATCCTCGCTCGCCCCGATGCCAAGGCACTGTTCAGCGAAGGGGTGGTGCTGGAACAGGACTTGACTGAGGTGATCACCCACAGCGTCGGCCAGAGCTTCATCGGCGACAAAGTGCTGAGTTATTGCGGTGATCAATACTTGACCGAAGACGCTCAGGGCGAGCAGGTTTATGGAGGGTCCAACCTGTTGGTGGTGCAGGGTTATTACGAGGACCTGCTGGCGCTGGAACTGCCGGATGACGTGAGGCTGGCGATCCAGCAGGCACAGGTATTCGACAGCGCGGCGGATGAAGCCTACCCCGGTTTCTATGCTTCGCGGCGCAACTACGACATCGCCCAGGGGCTGGACTGCAACGGCCAACAACGCAGCGGCGTGCTCGAACAATCCTGGCGCTTGGGCGGTGCCAGCAGTGCCGAAGTCGCGGCGTTGCAAAGCTTCGTCAACGACCCCGGCCTGCGTGCGATTCGCGTGTCCTCGGTCGAAACCTATAGCGATCAAACGCTGCCAGCGAACGCCATCGAGGTCTACCGCGGGCCGGCGGAACACAGTGACTTTCTTCTCAAGTACGTGACGGTCAATTCCTATGACGGCTAGAAGCGAAATCATTCAGATCGACATCGACGATGAACAGATGAGCGGGACTTTCCTCAGCCCCAAATCGAAAGTTCCGGGTGTGCTTTTCGTCCACGGTTGGGGCGGTAGTCAGGAGCGCGACCTGGAGCGCGCCAAAGGCATCGCCGGGTTGGGTTGTGTGTGCCTGACGTTCGACTTGCGCGGCCATACCGGCGGGACCGGCATTCCGTTGACCCGGGTCACCCGCGAAGACAACCTGCGCGACCTGTTGGCGGCCTACGACCGCTTGCTCGCCCACCCGGCGCTCGACACGTCCGCGATTGCGGTGGTCGGCACCAGTTATGGCGGTTATCTGGCGGCGATCCTGACGACGTTGCGTCCGGTGCGCTGGTTGGCGCTGCGGGTGCCAGCGCTGTATCGCGACGACTTGTGGCACACGCCCAAGCGTGAGTTGGACAAAGCCGACTTGCGCGACTATCGCGGCACGCTGGTGCGCGCCGACAGTAATCGCGCGTTGCACGCCTGCTCGCAATTTACCGGGGATGTGTTGTTGGTGGAGTCCGAGACTGACGCCTATGTGCCCCATGCGACGATCATGAGTTACCGCGCGGCGTGTCAGCGGACTCACTCGCTGACTCACCGAATCATCGACGGTGCCGATCACGCCTTGAGCGATCCGGTTTCACAGCAGGCGTACACCTCAATCCTGGTGGGCTGGATCACTGAGATGGTGGTGGGTGAGCGGTTGAGCATTATTCAATCGGCATGAGGTGTGTGGTGTTCTTACCGCCTCACCATCATTTCTCAAGAAGGTTTTTTCGAGATCCGCAACGACTTGGCCCTGGCTTCCACCACCAGGTACATCACCACCGTTATCAACAACGGCAGAATGAAATAGATCGCCCGATAAGCGATCAATCCGGCCACCAGGCTGCCCCGTGACACCTCATGCTGCAGCAGCGCCACGAACACCGCCTCCAACACGCCGAGCCCGGCCGGGATGTGGGTGATGACTCCGGCAATGGCGCTGATCAGCAACACACCAAGCACCAGCGGATAGTCCAGTTTGCTCGGCAGCAACGTGAAGATCACCGCCGCCATCAGCGCCCAGTTCAGTGCGCCGAGGGCTAGTTGCAGGATTGCCATGCGTAGCGACGGCAGAATGATATCCACGCCGCGAATCGACCATTTCCGGCGCTTGGAATACCGGCAGGCCGCCAGATATCCCATGCTCAACAGCAGCAACAAAATCCCCACGTCTTGCAGTGCATTGCTGCTCACTTTCCAGCCCGGCGGCATTCGCATCAGGCCGCTGCTGAACACCGCGCCGGCAATCACCATGTAGCCGAACCAGTTGGTCGCCAGGCTCAGCCCGAGGATTTTTGCGATGTTGCCTTTGCTCACACCGAGCCGCGAATACAGCCGATAACGCATGGCGACGCCGCCGACCCAGGCGGTCAGGTTGAGGTTGAAGGCATAGCTGATGATCCCCACCGGCAAGATCTGTCGCCAGGTCAGGTTCTGCCGGATGTAGGTGCGCCCGATCAGGTCGAAACAGGCATAGACCAGAAAACTTGCCAGGGTCACACCTGACGCAATGATCAACGTACGCACTTTGAAATCAGCCAGGGTATCGAACACCTCGTTCCATTCGATGCGCTGGGCGAGCATCGTGAACAAAACGATCAGCGCCAGGAAAAACAGCATCGTCAGCGGCCTTTTCCAGCGTTGCCAGCGGTGTTTACCCGGCGTCTCGGCGTGCGGCGCAGGCTGCGCTTCGGAATGGCTCATGCCTTGGCGCTCCCGGGCGGATGGACAAAGGGCTTCAGGCGCGGATTATGCGCCGGCAACCAACCGGCCCACGCCGGGAAATGCCGCAGGAAGTGGAACACCAGAAAGCCGATGGTCATGTGCCAGATCCGCCCGCGAGGCGCCGTGTCCACCGACATGACCTTGCAATGGTTGCTGCTTAACTCATCGAGACGCTCGTACAGATCGCGGTTGAAGACACGGTCGCGGATCAGCACATTGGCTTCCAGGTTCAGGGACAGGCTCAGCGGGTCGAGATTGCTTGAGCCGACGGTGCTCCAGTCCTCGTCGACCAGGGCGACTTTGCCATGCAGGGGGCGGTCGCAATATTCATAGATCACCACCCCGGCGCGCAGCAGGTAGTCGTAGGTCAGGCGCGCGGCAAGCCTGGCCACCCGCAAGTCCGGTTGCCCCTGAAGAATCAGGCGCACCTCGACCCCGCGGCGCGCCGCATTGCGGATCTCGCGCAGCAGCCGATAGCCTGGAAAGAAGTAGGCGTTGGCGATCACCACGCGACGCCGGGCACTGCGCACCACCTGCAGGTACACCTCTTCGATATCGCTGGGGTGTTCTGCGTTGTCGCGATACACCAGCCGCACCTGACCATCATGATCACTGACCGCCAGTTCGGCATGCCTCTGCCGGCGGCGCTGCCACCAGTATTTGGCCCGGGCCGGACGACCGCTTTGCAGGAGGGCGAAGTGATGAATGTCGGCTACCGCCGGGCCTTGTACTTCAACGGAATAATCCTGTTTGGCCTCAGGGCCGAAGTCGGCCAAATGGTCGGCCGAAAAGTTGATTCCGCCGAGGAACGCAATCGTACCGTCGACCACCACAATCTTGCGGTGCAGGCGGCGGAACCAGTTAGTGCGGATGCCCAGGTATCGCGGGGCGGGGTCGAATATTTGCAGGTGCACACCCGCATTACTCAGGGCGGCGAGGAACGTCGTACTCAGTTCGCCACAACCGAATCCATCGAGACTGACAGTAATACGCACGCCGCGTTGCGCCGCTTCAATCAGGATCTGTTTAAGCTCATTGCCGACCTTGTCCTCGAACACAATGAAGGTCTCCAGCAGGATTTCACTCTGGGCCTGACGCAGCACTTCAAACACCCGTGGAAAGTACACCTCACCGTTTTCCAGCAATTGGACCCGGTTGTTGCCGTGCCAACCGTATTCGATGTCAGCCACCGCAGGCTCGCGCACGGGGGGAGGCGGGGGAACGTGTTCGACTGTGGTCTTTTCCATCGATGGGCTGCTCATAGCTCGATCTCCACCGACAGTGGCGCATGGTCGGAAAGGTGGGACCAGGGCCGCGCCGCCAGCACTTGCGGATGACTGGCCTTGAGGTTGCGCACGTAAATACGGTCCAGGCGTAACGTCGGTAAACGCGCCGGGAAACTGCGCGCCGGTTTGCCGTGCAACTCGGCGAACACCTCACGCAATCCGCAAGGCTTGAGCAGTGCGTCGGCGCGCTGGCGCCAGTCGTTGAAGTCGCCGGCGACGACCACCGGGGCATCTTGCGGCAACGCTTCCAGACGCTGGGTCAACAGTTTGAGTTGTGCCGTGCGGTGACTTTCGCGTAGCCCCAGATGGACACAAATGGCATGCACTTCCCGGCCATCGCCGGGCATGCGCAGCACGCAATGCAGGACCCCACGGTTCTCATGGCCGCTGATGGACACATCGAGATTGTCGTGACGCACGATCTGGAACTTCGACAACAGTGCATTGCCGTGATCACCCGCCGGGTAGACCGCGTTGCGTCCGTAGGCGAATTGCGGCCACAGGGTATCGGCAAGGAATTCGTATTGAGGCATTGCCGGCCAATTGGTGTAGCGCTGAGGATGATGCTCGTGGGTGCCGTGGACTTCCTGCAAAAACACCACATCGGCGGACACACTGCGCACCGCTTCGCGCAACTCGGGCAGGATGAAGCGCCGATTGAGCGCGGTGAACCCCTTGTGGGTGTTGACCGTCAGCACGGTGAAGCGGCTCACGGCATTGATGATGGATTGCTGTTCATCCGTTCCGCCGACCGGTTCGGGGATGCTCATGGCAGCGCTCCTTCGGCAACCGGCTCGCCGGGGGCAGTGACAAGGCCTTTGTCGAGATGCAAACGCTCAAGCAGGCGGCGGGCATCGAAAGGCGCGCGGACTTTGATGTCGTTATCGAAATAGCAAAACACTTCCCGGGATCTGCGAGTCTTGGGTTTTTGCCGGGGCGCGATCAGTTGCGGATCTGTCGGTTGCTGGCCGTGATGCCAGGCCTCGATCCGGTCGCCCCAGCGTTGCAGCGCTTGAGGGGTGTAACCGCTGGCGTAGAGTTCTTCGGCGCCGTGCAGGCGCAGGTAGACGAAATCGCTGGTGAGGTCTTCGCGGTACGGCCATTTACCGGCGGTGTCGGCAATCACCAGTGCAGTGTTGTAGCGTTTGAGCAGGCGCACGAAGGCCGGGTCGACGAAGCTTTCGTGACGAATTTCCACGGCATGGCGCACGGTTTTTTTTCCGTAGGCCTTCATGCTGGCGTGACCGTTCAGACGTGGTTCGTGCTGGCGGGCGAGGGCGGCGGCCTGTTCGGTGTCGTGGGGAAGTTGTTCAAGAAAGTGTTCGAACAGCTCGGGATCGAATTTGAAGCTGGGCGGAAACTGCCAGAGGATCGGTCCGAGTTTTTCCTTGAGCTCCAGCACCCCGGAGGCGAAAAAATTAGCCAGGGGTTTATGGATCTCCCGCAAGCGCTTGATGTGGGTGATGAAACGCGGCGCCTTGACGCTGAACACGAAGCCTGGCGGGGTTTCTGCGTACCACTGGGCGTAACGTTCGGGCCGTTGCAGGGCGTAAAACGATCCATTGATTTCGATGCTGTTCACCGCTCGCGACGCGAATTGCAATTCGCGTTTGTGGGTCAGCCCCTGCGGGTAGAAAACTCCCCGCCAGGGCGTGTAGCGCCAGCCTGAAATGCCGATATGTATCGCCGCCATGTCGCCTCCTATCCCCGGATGGCTCTGTTTTTTGATGACTGCCAGGCGTGCGTGAAAGTTTCGGCGGGGCTACGAACGGTAAAACTCAAAAACACCACAAACCAAATGTGGGAGCGGGCCGTCAGTGACCGGTGGCCATACGGGCCGAACCTTCACCCGACTCGGCATACACCGGCCCCAACCGATCCAGACGACCACTCCAGGCGGTCAGTGCCAGCGCCACCAACACCACCAGGCTACCGATCCACGCGGTATGGATCAGGCCCATGTGTGCCACGATCAAACCACCACCCCACGCACCACCGGCAATGCCGAGGTTGAACGCCGCAATGTTCAGGCCCGACGCCACGTCCACCGCATGCGGGGTGTGATGTTCGGCCTGGCGCACCACATACACCTGCAGCCCCGGCACGTTGCCGAACGCCACCGCACCCCAGACCAGCACAGTGGCCAGGGCCAGCCATGGATTGGCGGCGGTGAAGGTCAGTACGAACAGCACGGCGGCGAGCAGGGCGAAGATGATTTTCAGGGCGCCGATCGGACCGCGTTTGTCCGCCAGTTTGCCGCCCCAGATGTTGCCGACGGCCACCGAGATGCCATACACCAGCAGCACCAGGCTGACGGTGCTGGCGCTGAAGCCTGCAATGTCCTGAAGAATCGGCGCCAGAAAGGTGAAGGCGATGAACGAGCCGCCATAGCCGATCGCCGTCATGGCATACACCAACAGCAGGCGCGGTTGTTTCAGTACCTGCAACTGCTGCAACAGCGAAGCTGGTTTGCTGTGGGCGATGTTTTTCGGCACATAAAGCAGGCTGCCGATGAAGGCGATCACACCCAATGCAGACACGGCGAGGAAGGTTTCACGCCAGCCGAAATGCTGACCGATAAATGTCCCCAACGGCACGCCGGTGACCAGCGCGACGGTCAGGCCGGTGAACATGATGGCAATCGCGCTGGCGGCTTTTTCCTTCGGCACCAGGCTGGTGGCGATGATTGAGCCAATCGAGAAAAACACCCCGTGGGCCAGTCCGGTGACGATCCGCGCAATGATCAGCGACTCGTAGCTCGGCGCTTTCCAGGCCAACAAGTTGCCAAGGGTGAACAGCACCATCAGCGACAACAGCAGCAATTTGCGCGGGACTTTACCGGTAAGGGCGGTCAGCACCGGCGCGCCGACGGCCACCCCGAGTGCATACAGGCTGACCAGCAGACCGGCGGACGGCAGGCTGACGCCGAGGTCGGCGCCGATGGTGGGTAACAGGCCAACGATGACGAACTCCGTCGTCCCGATGGCGAAAGCGCTGAGGGTCAGCGCCAGCAAGGCAATGGGCATGGCTGCAACTCCGGTGGATTGATTGATGGAGCGCAGTGTCGGGGTTTGGGGCGTGCGGAAAAATACAGGGGTGGGCATTTGATATTTGCGTGTTGGTCAAATATCGAGCGGCTGTCCATCAAACCCTGTGGTGAGGGGGCTTGCCCCCGTTGGGCTGCGAAGCGGCCCCAAAAACTGCCGACTGGTTCCTCCTGACCCACCGCATTTGCTGGATTTACGACTGCTTCGCAGCCGAACGGGGGCAAGCCCCCTCGCCACAACGTATTTGTAGTGTTCGATATCTGATGGTCCAAAACCGAACTCAGCCGCCATTTGCCAATCAGTTCCTTACAGACCCTTGTGAAGGAGCTCCGCGTTTTGCTCAAGTTCAAGACCGCGATACTACTGGGGGCGTTGCTGTTTCTGGGCAGCAACGAACTGGAAGCCGCCACGTTGCCGGGCGTTCCCGCAGCAGCCGAAGAGCCCGCCAAGACAGAGCCGCTGGTCCAGGGTGGCTTGCTCGGGGCCATCAGCTCCAGCATCGACGACGTTCAGGACAAGCTCGACCTCAACGAAAACCTGGTGGATGCCTGGCGCCTGCGCGCCGGTCGGGCGGCGGATGAAGTGGATAAACTGGTGAATCAGCCATCGTCCCGCTCCTCCTGGGGCGTGGCCGGTGATTTCACGTTGTTGTCCGGTGTCTGGCTCGGCGCGTTTGCCTTGCTCACAGTGCTCGGTGGTATTGTGGCCAGGCATTTGAACCAGGGCCGTTGTTTGCGAACGCGCCAGCGCAGCCAGGACCTGCTCAAATATGTGATGCCGTTTACCTTGCCAGCCGTGATCTGTCTGCCGCTGACCCTCTACGTCAGCCATTTCCTGCAAGCTTCGATCGGTCGCGCCCTGGCGCTGTGTTTTGCCTACGCCACCAGCAGCGGCATTTTTTCGACCTCGATGCTGCTCTGTGTGATCGTCATGTTCAACACCGGCCACAAGCGCCCGGCGGTGCAGATCATTCGCGACTACTGCCCCAGACCGCTGTTCATGATCGGTTTTCTGGCGGCGCTGAGCGATGCCTTGACCAGCCCGCAGATCGCCCGGCAGCTGGGCGGCAATATCACCAGCAGTGTCGCGGTTTTTACCGGGTTGTTCGCATCGATCATTTTCGGGTTACTGGTGATTCGCCTGCGTCGTCCGGTGGCGCATCTGATCCGCAACCGGCCGTTGGCCCAGCGTCTGAAGCCGCCGTCGTTGCAGGAGTCCCTGCGAATCTTTTCCGGGCTCTGGTACTGGCCGATTCTGCTGATGGTGCTGGTCTCGGCAATCAACCTGATTGGCGTCGGCGAAGACAATCAAAAGGCCCTTCGCTGTGCGTTGTTCACCACCCTGCTGTTGATCGCCACGGTGTTTCTCAGCACGATTTTTCAGCACCTGTTTAAGTCGCGAAAAGCCCAGGCGATCCAGCGCAGCAGCGCTTACAAAGAGCGTTTGCTCAGTTTGCTCCACGCCTTGTTGCGGATCGTCATGGCGGTGACCTTCATCGAAATCCTCGGACGAATCTGGGGCGTATCATTGTTCGAGTTTGCCGAACGCAACTCTGTGGGGCGGGCGATCAGTAGCTCATTAAGCAGCATCGGGATGATCTTGCTGGTGACGTGGTTGCTCTGGGTGGTGCTCGACACCGCGATTCAGGAAGCCTTGAAACCACCGGTCAGCAAGCGCTCGGCGCGTCAGCCGAGTACGCGGGTGAAAACTATCCTGCCGCTGCTGCGCAACGCGATCAAAATCATCCTGGTGGTGATTTGCGCGATCACCACCATGGCCAATCTGGGAATCAATGTCGCGCCGCTACTGGCGGGTGCCGGGGTGGTCGGTCTGGCCATCGGTTTCGGCTCCCAGCAATTGGTGCAGGACGTGATCACCGGGTTGTTCATCATCATCGAAGACACCTTGTCGATCGGCGATTGGGTGGTGCTCGACTCCGGTCATGCCGGCACCGTCGAAGGCCTGACCATCCGCACCTTGCGCCTGCGCGATGGCAAGGGTTTTGTGCACTCGGTGCCATTCGGCCAGATCAAGGCCGTGACCAATCAATCGCGGCAGTTTGCCTTTGCGTTTTTCTCGGTGCAGTTCACCTACGACACCGATGTCGACAAGGCCATCGAACTGATCCGCGAGGCCGGGGATTCAATCCGTGAAGATGCGTTCCTCAAGTACAACTTGCAGGGGCCGCTGGACGTGTTCGGCGTCGACAAAATGGACCTCAATGGCGTGGTGGTGACGGCGCAGTTCCGTACCGTGTCGGGTGGGCAATATGCAGTGAGCCGGGCGTTCAATCAGCGTCTGAAAAAGCTTGTGGATAACAGCCCATGGGTGCATTTCGCGCAGACTTATCCACAACAGGTTTTGCTGCCCAAAAGGCATGTGGATGAGCGGGAGGATCATGGGCCGAAGCGGGAGGATTCGCCGGTGGTGTTGCCGGATCAGCCGCGTACCCAATGACTTGTGTTGACGCGGATGGCCCTATCGCGGGCAAGCCCGCTCCCACAGGGATCTTCTGTGAATGCAATATTTGTGAACAACAGAAAACACTGTGGGAGCGGGATTGCCCGCGATAGGGCCGGACCAACCAACATCAATGCCGGATCAATTTACTAAGCACCTCGGCACTGGCCTGCTGATCCAGCTCCAGCCAGAGCTGCTGCTTGCCGGCGATCTCGGCGGCAGCCGGTAAGCCATCGCGATACACCAGCCGATTGCTCACCAGCGCCGGTACTTTCGCGCCCGGCAACAGGGTGCCGGCGAGGTTCAGCGGATCCACCCCGCACACCGCAATCAGACTGCCGTCATGGGGGCGTCGCCTGACTTCGCGCAGCAACGGGATCGCCTCGGGCAGGGCAAACTGTTCACCGGCCAAACCACTGATAAACCGCCCACCACGGATCTCGCCCCGGGCTTCCAGCCGATGAAGTGTGCGCAACAATTCCCGCCAACTCGGCAACCAATCCGCCTCACGCTCCAGCAAGCGCCAGAACACCACCCCGTACCGGCGCAGCAAGGTCATGGCGATGTGTTCCAGGGTTTCTGTGGGCGTGGACGTCGGGCGTGGTTTATCCACAACCGGCTTATCCACAGCCGACGCGGCAGCACCGCGGCGCAACAACGCCCAGCGCCCGGCGTCGTCCATCCCGCCGACAAACGCGCCACGCCCGCGTCGACTGCTGCGATTCTGGCGTCTGCTGGCCGGGGTGATCAGTGCCCGCAACCCGGCGAAACTGTCGGCGTTTACCAGTCCGGCACCGACCAGTTCCTGCAGGGCGATTTCCAGTTCCGAGCGCAGCAGATGGGCCTCGTGAATCAGCTCATCGAAAAACAGTGCGCCGTGCTGGCTGAGCGCTTCGTGGACTTTTTGTGTTTTGGGCGACAGTTCGCTGACCGGCGTCTGCTCGGTCAAGCTGCTCCACAACCCGACCTGGCTACGCGGCAGCAGCAGAATCGGGGTGCTGCGCAATGCCGTGCCGGCGCTCTTGTTGCGTGCGGTCAGGCGGGTCCAGACCAGTTTGCCGCTGCGGCACAACTCATCCAGCCAGCTCGCCGAATAGTCTTTGAGCCGCGCCGGCAGAATGTCGCTGTCCCATGCCGAAGCGGCGGCGGGGTAGCCTTCGAACTGGCTGATGATCGCCGACAACACTGCGCTGCCCTGGCCTCGGCTCGCGGCGGACAGGTGCTGCCAGTCGAACAGGAAACGCATGAAATCCTGCAGCGCCACCGGCTCGATTTCCCGGCGCAGCCGTTTGACCGTGTAGCGATGAATCCGCGCCAGCAAATGCCGTTCGCACCATTCTTCCTCACTTGCGCGTGGGGTGAATTGCCCGCGCAGCACGTAGCCTTCGCGTTCCAGTTGGGCCAGGGCCTGAGTGACTTGAAGCGCCGGTAATCCAAGCGGTTCGGCAATCATCTTCAGCGGCAACGGGCCAAACGCGCTGAGCCGCGCACGGATCACTTCCAGCACCGCTTCGTCCGGCTCCCAGATTTCATCAAAACCGGGCAACGGCTCCAGCGGTGGAAGCAATGTGGCCTGTGGATAAATCGCCCGCAGGCAGGTCAGTCGCTCCAGTGGCAGCCACAGCGATTGCTTGGCGTTGATCTGCAAACGGCTGGCGCGGCCACTGTTGGCCAGGGTGTTCAGCCACTCGAGCCAATTCGGGTTGGCCTGGGCCTCGGCCTCGGTGATGCACGCCAGGCTCATCAAGGCTTCATGCATTTCATCGAGGCCGGTTGGCGTTGGCCAGGCTTCGTCGCGCACCGCGGTAATCGCGTCGGCGTCCAGCGCGCCGAGGTCATCGGTGGACTGCGGATCGCTCCAGCGGCGGTTGAGCACCGCCTGAGTGCGCCGTTCTTCCAGCGGTGCGTCGTCGAGGAAGGTGTAGGGGCGGGCACTGAGGATTTCTGCCGCCAGTGGCGAAGGCGCCGGCAGGTCGCGGCTGATCAGGTGGATATCGCCCTGTTCCATGCGCCGCAACAACGCCAGCCAGCCTTCGCTGTCCATGGCTTCATGCAGGCAGTCGTCGAGGGTTTGTTCCACCAGCGGATGGTCGGGAATCTCGCGCTCGCCGGCGAGGTTTTCCACGCAGGCGATCTGATCGGGAAACACGCTGGCGATCAGGTCTTCGCTTTTCATCCGCTGGATCTGCGGCGGTACTTTGCGCCCGCCGCTGTAGCGTGGCAGCGCCAAGGCGACCCCGGCGTTCCAGCGCCAGCGCACGCCGAACAACGGCGCCTCGAGTACCGCTTGAATCAAGGTGTGTTCGGCACTGTTGCTGTGCAAGTAGCGCCAGACGTCATCCAGTTCGAAGCTGTGGCTGGTGGACAGCGACAGCACGATGGCGTCCTCGCTGGCGGCGGCCTGCAATTCGAAATTGAAGGTGCGGCAGAAACGCTTGCGCAGGGCCAGGCCCCAGGCTCGATTGATACGGCTGCCGAACGGCGAATGGATGATCAGTTGCGTACCGCCGGACTCGTCGAAAAACCGCTCCATCACCAGTGTGTCCTGGGACGGCAAGGCGCCGAGGGTCAGGCGGGCTCGGGCCAGATAGTCGACCAGTTGCTCGGCGCTGGCGAGGTTCAGGCCGAGAGTGTCGGTCAGCCAGTCGAGGGCCGGTTGCAGATTGCCGGGTGTGGCGGCGAGCAGTTCATCGAGTTGTGCTTGCAGGCGGGCCACGGCGAACGACAGTTCATTGCTGCGACCGGGTGCTTCACCGAGCCAGAACGGAATGGTCGGCGGCTGGCCCTGAGCATCTTCGACTCGGACCTTGCCGGTTTCGACCCGCAGGATTCGATACGAGGTATTGCCCAGCTGAAAGATATCCCCGGCGATGCTTTCCACCGCGAAGTCTTCGTTGACGCTACCGATGTTCAGCCCTTGAGGCTCCAGCAACACGCTGTAGTCGGCGTTGTCGGGAATCGTCCCGCCGCTGGTCACGGCGGTCAGCTTGGCGCCCCGACGACCGCGTAGGGTGCGGCTTACGGCGTCCCGGTGCAGGTACGCGCTACGTATGCCCTGGCGACCGTTGTAGCCCTCGGCGAGCATTTGCAGCAGAGCCTGATAGTGTTTTTCGTCGAGGTTAGCGTAAGGCGAGGCCTTACGCAGCATCTCCAGCAGCGCTTGTTCCTGCCATTCCTGACAGCTGACCTCGGCGATGATCTGCTGGGCCAGCACGTCCAGTGGCGCTTCGGGGATCAGCAAGGTGTCGAGTTCGCCACGGCGCACGCAGTCGAGCAGGGCGGCGCATTCGATCAGATCGTCACGGGTGGTGGCGAACAACCGGCCCTTGGGCGTGCCGCCGACCTGGTGCCCGGAGCGGCCGACCCGTTGCAGAAACCCGGCAATCGAGCGCGGTGAAGCGATCTGGCACACCAGGTCGACGTCGCCGATATCGATCCCCAATTCCAGCGAGGCGGTGGCGATCAGCACTTGCAGCTCGCCGCGCTTGAGCCGTTGCTCGGCGTCCAGGCGAAATTCCTTGGCCAGGCTGCCATGGTGGGCGGCCACCGCGTCTTTGCCGAGGCGTTCGCTCAAGTGTCGGCTCAGGCGTTCGGCCAGACGCCGGGTGTTGACGAAAATTAGCGTGGTCCGGTGTTCACGGGCGAGGGCGGCGAGGCGGTCATAGACCAGCTCCCACGCGTCGTTGGCCATCACCGCTGACAACGGCACGGGAGGCACTTCTATATCGAGATCCCGTGGGCGGGCGTGGCCGATGTCGATGATTTCGCAGGTGCGATCACGACCAACCAAAAAACGCGACACCGCTTCGATGGGTTTTTGCGTGGCGGACAGGCCGATTCGCACCAGCGGTTGCGGGCAAAGCGCTTGCAGACGTTCCAGGCTCAAGGCCAGGTGGCTGCCGCGTTTGCTGGCGGCGATGGCGTGGATTTCGTCGACGATCACCGTTTGCGTGGTGCCGAGCATTTTCCGGCCGGAGTCGGAGCCGAGTAGCACGTAAAGGGATTCCGGAGTGGTCACCAGAATGTGCGGCGCGGTTTTGCGCATGGCCGAACGGTCTTTTTGCGGCGTATCGCCGGTGCGCACGGCAGTGCTGATCGGCACGTCGGGCAGGCCCATCACGCGTAACTGCTCGGTGATGCCGACCAGCGGGTTTTGCAGGTTGATCTGGATGTCGTTGGACAGCGCCTTGAGCGGCGAAACGTAGACCACTAGGGTTTCGTCCGGCAGGCCATCGGGGTTTTCCAGGCCGCGATGGACCAGATCGTCGAGCACGGCCAGAAACGCGGTGAGGGTTTTACCCGAGCCGGTGGGCGCGGCAATCAGCGTTGAGCGACGCTGGCGGATCAACGGCCACGCACGGGCTTGGGCGGCGGTGGCCGTCGCGAAGGTGTTGCTGAACCAGGCGCTGACGGCAGGGTGAAAACCGTTCAGAGCGCTGTCTGCGGGGATGGGCAGGTTCATGAGCCAATTTATGCGGGTGGGGACGGGAAGTTGCAAGTACCGCTCAGGAGCTGTGCTGATCCTGAGAGCCTCATCGCGGGCAAGCCCGCTCCCACAGGGATCTTCTGTGAATGCAATATTTGTGAACAACAAAGAACACTGTGGGAGCGGGCTTGCCCGCGATGGGGTCAGTGGCAGCACTACAAATCCCCGGGAACTACACTTTACGGATGACGGTTGCGCACTAAACCCGCAAAATGCAACGATTCCGGCAATTATTGAGGACATCGCCTGCGGGCGCTGTCGATAAAGCCATCGTTCCAATCAGACTGGGCTTGCTGACTCTATGCGAATGCGCCTTATGTTACTGGGCGGCGGAAATGCCCTTGGGCAGGCGCTGATTCGCCTCGGTGCGGAGGAAGACATCGGTTTCCTCGCCCCCCGCCCACCACAAGACGGCTGGGACGCCGCGAGCTTGACGCAACTGCTCGACGATACCCGTCCGGATGCGTTGATCAATCTCGCCTACTATTTCGACTGGTTCCAGGCGGAAACCGTCAGCGAGCAGCGTCTGGCTGGGCAGGAGCGCGCCATCGAGCGTCTGGCCGAGCTGTGCCAGCATCACAACATCGTGCTGCTGCAACCGTCGAGTTATCGCGTGTTCGATGGCTCCCGGGCGACCGCCTACAGCGAAAAAGACGAACCGGTGCCGCTGGGCCTGCGTGGTCAGGCCCTGTGGCGCATCGAGCAAAGTGTGCGCGCCACTTGTCCACAGCACGTGTTGTTGCGTTTCGGCTGGTTGCTCGATGACAGCCCCGACGGCACTCTCGGGCGATTCCTGGCTCGGGCCGAGAAAGCGCAAGAGCTGCTGTTGGCGGATGATCGTCGCGGTAATCCGACGCCGGTGGACGACGCTGCCCGAGTGATCATTTCGGTGCTCAAGCAACTCGATTGCGCAGCGCCGCTGTGGGGCACTTACCACTACGCCGGGCATGAGGCGACGACGCCGCTGGCATTGGGGCAGGCAATCCTTACCGAAGCACGCGCCCTGCACCCGCTGGCCATCGAATCGCCGACCGCCCAGGCTCACGCCGCACGGCCCGACGCTGCCGAAGAACCGCAACACGCGGTGCTGGCCTGCAAGAAAATTCTGCACACTTTCGGGATCAAACCCCGCGCCTGGCGCGCGGCACTCCCGGGCTTACTGGATAGGTTTTATCGCCATGGCTGACGGCCCTGTTTTAATCACCGGCGGCGCCGGTTTCATCGGTTCGCACCTGACCGACGCTTTGCTCGCCAAAGGGCATTCGGTGCGGATCCTCGATGACTTGTCCACCGGTAAGCGCAGTAACCTGCCGATGGACAATCCCCTGGTCGAACTGATCGAAGGCGACGTTGCCGATGCCGCGCTGGTAGCGCAGGCGATGGTCGGTTGCAGCGCTGTGGCGCATCTGGCCGCAGTGGCTTCGGTGCAGGCCTCGGTGGATGACCCGGTGAAAACTCACCAGAGCAACTTCATAGGCTCGCTGAACGTCTGCGAAGCCATGCGTCAGGCCGGTGTCAAACGCGTGTTGTACGCGTCCAGCGCAGCGGTCTATGGCAACAATGGCGAAGGTGAATCGATCGACGAAGACACGCCCAAGGCACCGTTGACGCCGTACGCGGCGGACAAGTTGGCGAGCGAGCATTACTTCGACTTCTATCGCCGCCAGCATGGTCTGGAACCGGTGATTTTCCGCTTCTTCAACATCTTCGGCCCGCGTCAGGATCCGTCCTCGCCGTACTCTGGCGTGATCAGCATTTTCAGCGAGCGCGCGCAGAAAGGCCTGCCGATTACCGTATTCGGCGATGGCGAGCAGACTCGGGATTTTGTCTACGTCGAGGACTTGGTGGACGTACTGGTGCAAGCCATCGAGAAACCGCAGGTCGAGGTCGGGGCGGTGAATGTCGGCTGGAATCAGGCGACGACTCTCAAGCAGATGCTTGAAGCCCTTGAAGCAGTGGTCGGCACGCTGCCGCCCGTTAGCTATGGCCCGGCGCGTTCCGGTGACATCCGCCATTCACGAGCGAATAACCGGCGTTTGCTGGAGCGGTTCACCTACCCGGAGCAGACGCCGATGAGCGTTGGCCTGGCGCGGTTGTTGGGGCTCTGAGGTTTTACACAGCCGTGAAAAAGGCGCCTTGAAGGCGCCTTTTTTGTGTGTCGAATATGACCGGTGCAGTTCCTTGTGGTGAGGGGGCTTGCCCCCGTTGGGTTGCGAAGCAGCCCCACTGCATTTCGCCTGACGTCCTCATCGGATGGATGGCGCCTGCTGCGCAGGCGAACGGGGGCAAGCCTCCTCGCCACGGTTCTTTAGAACTTGTAACCCAGACCGACCATGTAGATGAACGGATCGACGTCCACGTTCACCCGTGCGCGGGTGCCCGGGGCCACGGCATTGTTCTCGACGGTCGCACGGGTGTCGATGTCGATGTAGCGCACTTGGGCGTTGATCATCACCTTGTCGGTGAGCATGTAGTCGGCACCGACTTCCCAGGCCAGGCCCCAGGAGTTTTCCGCCTTGAAGTTGCTGAAGCCGTTGGCGCGAGCTTCGCTGCTGAGGCTTTCGTCGTAGATCCAGGTGTAGTTGATACCGCCGCCAACATACGGCTGGAACGCGGACTTGGCGTCCAGCGGGTAGTAGACCAGGCTCAGGGTCGGCGGCAGGTGTTTCAGGGTGCCGAGTTTGCCGTTGGCGGCGCCGAGCGCGGTGCCTTTGAGCTTCACGTCATGTTCGAACGGCGAAGCCGCCAGCAGTTCGATCGCCAGGTTGTTGGTGATCATGTAGGCGAAGTTCAGGCCCAGTTGCGTGTCGCTGCTCATGGTGGCCTTGCCACCCAGGTCGGCGCCCTTCAGCGGGCCTTGATCGACCTTGACGCTGGAGCTGTCGGCTGTCGGATTGACGGTGATCGCACCGGCCCGAACGATGAAGTCGCCGGAGGTATGGGCATGGGCGAGCGGGGCTGCGAGCGCGAGGGCAAGCAGCGAAGCGCTGAGCAGGGGCTTGTGCATGAGGGCTCCAAAGGACGTTAAAAATGGTTGATGTCCAATGGTAGGGATCCAACTGATACGGTCTTTTGACTCAGCTCAATGAAACAGTGATGGGCTGATTTTTGCGGAGTTTTTGAGGGCCTCATCGCGGGCAAGCCCGCTCCCACAAAGGCAATGCAAAGCCTGTGGGAGCGGGCTTGCCCGCGATGGCAATCTTGTAGGCGACAGATAACTGCCGGATTCACTCCGGCAGTTCATACACATAAATCTTCTGCGCCTCCATCTGATACCCGGCATCTGCCAGTTCGCTGGTGGACGCCTTGACCTGCAACGCACCTTCGACCCAGTACGGCTGATACAGCTCATCGAGCTTCACGCCGACTTCGCTTTTGACATGCACGATCTGGTTCGACGGCGGCGGTGGTACGTGGATGCAGGCGCCGAAATACGGCACCAGCAGAAACTCCGTGGTGCGGCCTTCTTCACTGACTTCCAGCGGCACGATGTACCCCGGCAAGCGAATGTTCTGGCCATCGAGACTTTTCACCACTGGCGCGTTCGGCATGTCTTGTTTGGCGGCCGGGGCCGACTCTGCGGACAATGCATCACTCATCTTCGACAGGTCGTGCAGCGGCGTCATGTTCGGCACTTCCGGCGGGGCATCCGGCGGGATCATTTCCGACCAGGTCAGGTCTTTCGGCTCGGCCGCCCACAGCGGCAGGGCGACCAGCATCAACAGCGCAAGCAGGGCGCGGGGCATGTGCAACGTCCTCATAGTCGGATCGACAGGCCATCGGCCAAGGATTGGCGATAAGCGCGCCAGGCTGGCACGCTGCCCATCAGCAGCGCGGCGATCAGGATGCCACCGAGCAGCGTCCATTCATATTCGCTCGGCCAGGCCAGTGGCAGGTACAAACCGTAATTCGACTGCACGTAACCCTGGGCCACGGCGATGCCCACATACAGCAGCGCCACGCCGGCAATCACTCCCGACAGCGCCAGGGCAAATGCTTCCAGCACCAGTAAAGTTGCAATATGCCATGGCCGCGCGCCCACCGAACGCAGAATCGCCATTTCGCGGCGCCGCTCGTTGAGGCTGGTGAGAATCGCTGTGAGCATGCCGATCAACCCGGTCAGCACCACGAACAGCGAGACGACGAACAAGGCTTTTTCTGCCGTGCTCATCAAACTCCACAACTCTTGCAACGCCACGCCCGGCAGGGTCGCCAGCATCGGTTCGCCACGGAATTCGTTGATTTCACGTTGCAGCGCGAAGGTCGAAATCTTGTTGTTGAGGCCGAGCATGAACGCGGTGATCGCTTGCGGCGTCAGGTCCATGTTGCGCGCCTGATCGGCACTGACCCGACCGTTACCCCGCGCCGGAACACCGTTGTGCCAGTCGATGTGGATCGCTTCCATACCGCCGAGGCTGATGTGCAGCGTGCGGTCCACCGGGGTGCCGGTGCGCTTGAGGATACCGACCACAGTGAACGGCTTGTCGTCGTGCTTGACCAGGCTGATCGCCGCCACGCCATGGGCCAGCACCAGTTTGTCACCGAGTTTGTAGTGCAGCGCATCGGCCACTTCGGCGCCGAGCACCACTTCGAAGGGATCGCTGGCGAAGGCGCGGCCATCGGCCAGTTCCAGATGTTGTTGATGGCCGTACTGGTAATGCTCGAAGTACGCCTCAGTGGTGCCCATCACCCGATAACCGCGATGGGAATCGCCGAGGGACATCGGGATCGCCCACTTCACTTTCGGGTTGTTGGCGAACTGCTCGAAGCTGTCCCAACGGATGTTGTTGGTGGCGTTGCCGATGCGGAATACCGAATACAGCAGCAGGTTCACCGAGCCGGAACGCGCGCCGACGATCAGGTCGGTGCCGCTGATGGTGCTGGCGAAACTGGCCTTGGCCTCGGTACGCACCCGCTCCACCGCCAGCAGCAGGCAGACCGACAGGGCGATGGCGAACGCAGTGAGGATCGCGGTGAAGCGACGGTTAGCCAGGCTGGCCATGGCTAGACGAAACAAATACATCTCAAACCTCGGACGGGGTGGCGGCGCGATTGAGATCGGCCAGCGACAGGTGGCGATCGAACAGCGGCGCGAGGCTCTGATCGTGACTGACGAACAACAGGCTCGAGCCGGCTTCGCGGCATTCGGCGAACAGCAGGCGAATGAAGTTTTCGCGAGCGTCGTAGTCCAGCGCTGAGGTCGGTTCGTCGGCGATCACCAGCTCCGGCTGACCAATCAACGCACGCGCGGCAGCGACCCGTTGCTGCTGGCCGATGGACAGCGAATCGGCGCGACGGCCCAGAATGTTTTCGTCTTTCAGGCCCAGATGGGCGAGCAGGGTGACGGCGGCCTGATCGACACTGCCGTGGCGCTGTTTTGCCCGTTCGGCGCGCAGTTTCGAGAAGTGGCAGGGCAGTTCGACGTTCTCCCGCACCGACAGAAACGGCAGCAAGTTGAACTGCTGGAAGATGTAGCCGGTGTGGTCGACCCGGAAGTGGTCGCGGGCACCGGCAGAGAGTTCGGTCAACTCCTGGCCGAGCAGCCGGATGCTGCCGCGATCAGGCTTTTGCACACCGCCGAGCAGGCCGAGCAGGGTGGTCTTGCCGCTGCCGCTGGGGCCCTTGAGGAACAGGGTTTCACCAGGCTCCAGGCGAAACGCCGGGATGTCCAGCAGCGGCGGGTGACCGGGCCAGCTGAAGCCCAGGTCGGACAGTTCGATGAGTGCTTGGGTCATATGAAACCGGTCAAGGTGAGAGGTGGACTTTGTGGGAGCGAGCCTGCTCGCGATAAGGCCGTCACCTTCAACATAGATGTCGACTGTTCGACCGCAATCGCGAGCAGGCTCGCTCCCACAGGGCGCCTCGGTGAATTTAGAATTTCAGGGCGGCGGCCTTGGCCGTCACTTCAACCCCTTGCTGTCCGCTCGGGCTGATTAGTTGTACCTGAATTTTCTGGGTAGCCGGGAACGTGTTGAAGAAAGTCGCCAGGTCCAGGGTCTTCAGCGCGCCCGGGGCCGAGCAGCTGAATTGGTAACGGGCGTGGATTTCGCTGTGGTCATGGTGATGTTCGTGACCGTCCTTGGCTTCTTCATGATCATCGTCGGCATCCGGTTTGTCCCCGAACAGCGGGCTTTCCAGTTCTTGAGTCGCGACCACGCAACCGGCGGCTTTCGGCAGGTTGAACAGCGCCAGTGGTTTTTCCAGCTGGGCGCGGACCGCGGCGACTTTGGCCTTGTCGGCGTCGGTGGTGGCGGCGTGTTCGAAACCCACCAGGTTCATCGCCGGGCTTTCCAGTTCCAGCTCCAGGGTCTGACCGTCCAGCGCTGCGTTGAGGCGGCCGACGCCGTGTTCGTGGGCGCCGAGGCTGCCGTGCTCATGGTCGACAGCCGCGTGGGCGACAGCCAGCGGCAACAAGGCAAACGGCAAAGCGAGCAGCAGACGGCGCATGGCGGGTCTCCGAAAAGTAAAGTGAAGAGTTTGTTATGTAATCTTATAACGAAAGTACTGAGAGTTTGACCGTCTGCTTGGCGTTGCGCAAGACCCATGGGAGCATGCGAGTCAGGTATGTGCAGGAGCAGACTTATGTTGCGAATACGCGGAAGCATCGGCGACTGGCCGGTGGATTTGACCCTGGAACTGGATGAGGGCGATTGGGCGCAGCTCGGTGCGCAGTTGCAGGCTGTCAAACCCGAGGCGAGTGCAACACCGGTCAAACCGGTGAGTCAGGACGAGGCGCTGTGGCAGATCGCTAGAGATTTGCTGCGCAAGGCCGGGCAATTGAGCGGGCCGGATTTGCTGGAGCAACTGGAAGGGCTGACCGGCAGCGCAGCGACGGGCAAGCGCTTGTTGGTGCGCTTGCGCCACTGCGCAGACGTCAAAGTGGTGAGCGGCGGGGATACGCCGCTCTACAGCTGGATCGAGTAAGTCGCAAAAAATCTCAATAGAGCGCGGCAAACAGCTTGCGACGGTACGTGGTCACCAACGGGTGATCATTGCCCAGCAGTTCGAACACTTGCAGCAAAGTCTTGTGCGGCAAGCCTTCGTTGTAGCTGCGATTACGCATGAACAGTTTCAGCAAGGCTTCCAGCGCTGCATCGTATTGCTGACGGGCCAGTTGCTGGATCGCCAGTTGGTAGACCGCCTCATCGTCCTGCGGGTTTTTCGCCAGACGAGCTTTCAGGTCTGCCGCATCCGGCAAGTCCCTGGCCTGACCGAGAAACTGGATCTGCGCCTTGGCGCCGGCCAACGCGGCCTTGTGTTCATCGGTCTTGACCGCGTCGAGTACGGTTTGCGCTTCACTCAGTTCGCCACGCTCGGTAAGGCAGCGGGCGTAGAGGATTAGGGCCTTGGCATTTGTGTTGTCTTCAGTCAGCAAGACTTTGAGCGTGGCTTCGGCGTCGGCGAAACGGCCGTCATCGAACAGCGCTTGAGCCTGTTCGAACGGATCGGCGGCGGCTGGAGGCGGCATTTGCACATGAGGTTCGAGCATCGTGCGCACTGCGGATTCCGGTTGGGCACCGGCAAAACCGTCCACCGGCTGACCATCCTTGAACAGCACCACGGTCGGCAGGCTGCGAATGCCGAAACGCGCAACAATGTCCTGCTCGATGTCGCAGTTGACCTTGGCCAGCAGAAATTCGCCCTGATAGCTCTCGGCGATGGTTTGCAGCATCGGCATCAAGGCCTTGCACGGCGCACACCATTCGGCCCAGAAATCCACCAGTACCGGTTTGTGAAAAGAGTTCTCGATCACCGACTGGTCGAAATCGGCAGTCGTGGCGTCGAAAATGTACGGCGTTTCCTGACTCATGGGGGATCTCGTAAAAGCGTGGATGAGGCCACTATAAGGCTTGGTGGGGGGCGGCTGAAAGCGGGGGTGATCCAACTCTTGCCCGCGAAGCTTTTTGCTAACCGCGCCGCGCGTGGTAAAGGCTCACATGCCGAAACTCTTCGGGTTCGGCCAGGTCCGGCAAGGTCATCGCTTCCAGCATCTCGATGCGCCGATACAGCGGATGGCGAAAATCCCGCACCCGCGAATCCGCCACCAACGCTTCCCGGCCACGGTTGAGAAACTCGTCGAGTAACGGCAGATTTTCCCGGTCGTACAACACGTCGGCCACCAGAATCAGATCAAATCGATCCGCTTCGGCGAAAAAATCCGTCGAGTAGCGCAGTTGCACATCATTGAGTTCGGCATTCGCCCGACACGCGGCAATCGCCAGCGGGTCCAGGTCACAGGCGACCACTTCCAGCGCCCCGGCCTTCACTGCCGCAATCGCGGCCACCCCGGAACCGGCACCGAAATCCAGCACCCGTTTGCCTTCGACCCAGTGCGGGTGTTCGGCGAGATAGCGGGCCACGGCCAGCCCACTGGCCCAACAGAAACTCCAGTACGGCGGCTCGTGGAGAATCCGCCGGGTTTCTTCGGGGCTGAAGGCGCGGTCCATGTTGTCGCCGTCGATCAGCCAGAGTTTCAGCTCGGTACCCGGCAATTCACAGGCTACAAGCTGTGCGTCACCGAGCAGTTCACCCAACGCCTGTTGCAGGTCGAGCGGTGCAATCATGGTGTTTTGACGAATTGCAGCTGACCCAGGGCCTGGGTCGTCGGCTGTGTGATGATTTGCGCCGGCAGATGCAGAATCAACTGCCCGGACTGGCTGGCGCGGCCGCGCAGTTCAACGCGAGCACCGACCGGGAAGGATTCGGGGTTGAAACGCAGGCGAAATGGCAACACCTGATTGGTACCGATCAGGTTGGCACTGGCGAGCAATTGTTGCGGGCGATCCTTGTCGTCGATCACCAGCAGTGCCAGTTCGACTTCGGCATCGGCCGGCACGCCCAGCAGGGTGCCGCTGATTTCACGTTGGTAAGCCGGCAGCGGCCCGAGCTCGGCGGACGACTTGGCTTTCTTCTGTGCCTGTTGCGGCGCCGGGCCGGGCGTCGGTGGCTGGGGCTTGGGTGCATCGCTGCCACAGGCCACCAGCAGGCTGAAAAGACTGAGCAAAACGAGCGGTCGTAACGACATTGGCGGCTCCGGCAAGGTGAAAACATTATAGCTCGTCTGTATACCGCAAACCCTATGGCTTGTCTTGCCACGGGGATGCGCTACCATGGCCCTCCCATTTTTTGTTGCCTGCCACCATGCACTGTCCCTTCTGCGGTGCCAACGACACCAAGGTCATCGACTCGCGTCTGGTCGCCGAGGGCGAACAGGTGCGCCGCCGGCGTGAATGCCTGGCCTGCGGCGAACGTTTCACGACGTTCGAAACCGCTGAACTGGTGTTGCCGCGCCTGATCAAAACCGACGGCAGTCGCCAGCCGTTCGACGAAGAAAAACTGCGCGCCGGCATGCAGCGGGCGCTGGAGAAGCGCCCGGTGAGTGTCGAGCGCCTGGAATCGTCGCTGGTGCACATCAAACACAAGCTGCGCGCCACCGGCGAACGCGAGGTCAAATCCCTCGTGGTCGGCGAACTGGTGATGGCCGAGCTGAAAAAGCTTGATGAAGTCGCCTATATCCGCTTCGCTTCGGTGTACCGACGCTTCCAGGACCTCAACGAGTTCCGCGAAGAGATCGATCGCCTCGCCCGTGAGCCGGTGAAAGAATGACCACGCCCCCGGAACAAGCCATCCTCGATGCCCATTACATGGCCCGCGCCCTGGAACTGGCGCGCAAAGGTCACTACACAACGCACCCCAACCCGCGGGTCGGCTGTGTGGTGGTGCGCGACGGGCAGATTGTCGGCGAAGGCTGGCACGTGCGCGCCGGCGAGCCCCATGCCGAAGTCCACGCCTTGCGTGCCGCCGGCGACAAGGCGCGAGGCGCCACGGCTTACGTGACCCTGGAACCGTGCAGCCACCACGGCCGTACGCCGCCCTGCGCCGATGCGCTGGTCAATGCCGGTGTGGCGCGTGTCGTTGCGGCGATGCAGGACCCGAACCCGGAAGTCGCCGGTCGCGGCCTGAAACGTCTGGCCCAGGCCGGCATCGCCACCGAAAGCGGTGTGCTGGAAGGCGAGGCGCGCAAGCTCAATGAAGGCTTCCTCAAGCGCATGGAACATGGCTTGCCGTTCGTGCGGGTCAAGTTGGCCATGAGCCTCGACGGTCGCACGGCGATGGAAAGCGGCGAGAGCCAGTGGATCACCGGCACAGCGGCACGTTCGGCAGTCCAGCGGCTGCGTGCGCAGGCCAGCGTGGTGCTGACCGGCGCCGACACGGTACTGGCAGACAATGCCCGTTTGACCGTGCGTGCCGATGAATTGGGCCTCGATCCCGAACAAACCGCCTTGGTCATGAGCCGTCCGCCATTGCGCGTGCTGATCGATGGTCGCCTGCGGGTGCCGCTGGACGCGCCGTTTTTCAAGGCTGGCCCGGCGTTGGTCGCGACGTGCATGGCGATTGAAGAGCAATACGCCAACGGTCCGGAATGCCTGATTGTGGCTGGCGACGATGGTCAGGTCGACTTGCGCAAGTTGCTGGTTGAACTGGCTGCCCGTGATGTCAACGAGGTACTGGTCGAGGCCGGTCCGCGCCTGGCCGGGGCGTTTGCTCAGCAAGGGTTGGTGGACGAGTTCCAGATCTTCATTGCCGGCAAGTTTCTCGGCTCCACGGCGCGACCGTTGCTGGACTGGCCGCTGGCGCAGATGAAAGATGCGCCCGAGCTCAAAATTACCGAAATCCGCGCGGTTGGCGATGACTGGCGAGTCATTGCCATACCTGCCCCAACGGTCAGCGTATAATTCCCGGCTGCAGCCCAGAAGGCCCTGTTCTCGAGGAGGACTCCATGTTTACCGGCATCATCGAATCCATCGGCAGTATTCGTGCATTGACCCCAAAAGGCGGAGATGTGCGGGTTTACGTAGAAACCGGCAAGCTCGACCTGAGCGACGTCAAACTGGGCGACAGCATTGCCGTCAACGGCGTGTGCCTGACCGCGGTTGAACTGCCGGGCAATGGCTTTGCGGCGGACGTCAGTCGCGAAACCCTCGACTGCACCGCCATGAATGACCTCAAAAGCGGCAGTCCGGTCAACCTGGAAAAAGCCCTGACCCCGACCACCCGTCTCGGCGGGCACCTGGTCAGCGGTCACGTCGACGGTGTCGGCGAAGTGGTATCGCGCAGCGACAATGCCCGTGCTGTGGAATTTCGCATTCGCGCGCCGAAAGAGCTGGCCAAGTACATCGCCCATAAAGGCTCGATCACCGTCGACGGCACCAGCCTGACCGTGAACGCGGTCGATGGCGCCGAATTCATGCTGACGATCATTCCGCACACTCTGAGCGAAACTATCATGGCTTCATATAAGCCGGGCCGCCGGGTGAACCTGGAAGTTGACTTGCTGGCGCGTTATCTGGAGCGCCTGTTGTTGGGTGACAAGGCCGCAGAGCCTGCATCCGGTGGCACGATCACTGAAAGCTTTCTGGCCGCCAACGGCTACCTCAAATCCTGACTGAAGGGGGTGCCTTGTGGCGCTCAATAGCATCGAAGAACTGGTTGAAGACATCCGCCAAGGCAAGATGGTCATCCTCATGGATGACGAAGACCGCGAGAACGAAGGCGACCTGATCATGGCCGCCGAGTGCTGCAAGGCTGAACACATCAACTTCATGGCCAAGCACGCCCGTGGCCTGATCTGCATGCCGATGAGCCGCGAGCGCTGCGAACTGCTCAAGCTGCCGTTGATGGCGCCACGCAACGGTTCCGGTTTCGGCACCAAGTTCACCGTGTCCATCGAAGCCGCCGAAGGCGTGACCACCGGTATCTCCGCGGCCGACCGCGCGCGCACCGTGCAAGCGGCGGCGGCCAAAGACGCCAAGGCTGAAGACATCGTCAGCCCCGGTCACATCTTCCCGCTGATGGCCCAGGCCGGCGGCACCCTGGCCCGCGCCGGCCACACTGAAGCGGCCTGCGACCTGGCGCGCATGGCCGGTTTCGAGCCGAGTGGTGTGATCTGCGAAGTGATGAACGACGACGGCACCATGTCCCGTCGCACCGAACTCGAAGCGTTTGCCGCCGAGCACAACATCAAGATCGGCACTATTGCCGACCTGATTCACTACCGGATGATCCACGAACGTACCGTTCAGCGGATTGCCGAGCAGCCGCTGGACAGCGAACTGGGCCAGTTCAACCTGGTGACCTATCGTGATTCGGTGGAAGGCGACGTGCACATGGCGTTGACCCTGGGCACCGTGTGCGCCGAGGAACCGACCCTGGTTCGGGTGCACAACATGGACCCGCTGCGTGACCTGCTGATGGTCAAACAACCGGGCCGCTGGAGCCTGCGCGCCGCCATGGCCGCGGTTGCCGAGGCTGGCAGCGGCGTGGTGCTGTTGCTCGGCCACCCGCTCGATGGCGACGTGTTGCTGGCGCACATCCGCGAAACCGCCGACCACCTGGCGGTGAAAAAACCGACCACCTACAGCACTGTGGGTGCCGGTTCGCAGATCCTTCGGGACCTGGGCGTGCGTAAAATGCGCCTGATGTCTGCGCCGATGAAATTTAATGCGATATCCGGTTTCGATCTGGAAGTTGTAGAATACGTGCCCTCCGAATAATGACCGGCAGTTTGCGGGCCTGAGTTCGCGGCAAACACATCACTGAGGGACGCGTAGAAAACGCGTCCCGGCTCTTTAAGAGATCTAACGAATGACCCTGAAGACCATCGAAGGTACCTTCATCGCCCCTAAAGGCCGCTACGCTCTGGTAGTGGGCCGTTTCAACAGCTTCGTGGTTGAAAGCCTGGTCAGCGGTGCAGTTGATGCCCTGGTTCGCCATGGCGTGAGCGAAAGCGACATCACCATCATCCGTGCGCCTGGCGCCTTCGAAATCCCGCTGGTTGCGCAGAAAGTCGCTCAGAAGGGCGAGTTCGCGGCAATCATCGCCCTGGGCGCGGTCATTCGTGGCGGTACTCCGCACTTCGAATACGTGGCTGGCGAATGCACCAAGGGCCTGGCCCAGGTGTCCATGGAGTTCGGCGTGCCGGTCGCTTTCGGCGTACTGACCGTTGATTCCATCGAACAAGCCATCGAACGTTCCGGCACCAAGGCCGGTAACAAAGGTGCTGAAGCTGCCCTGTCCGCTCTGGAAATGGTCAGCCTGCTGGCGCAGTTGGAGGCCAAGTGATTAGCGACGATAGCGATCGTTTCAACCCGCGCGATCCAAAGCCTGCGGATGCCGGCAAGCCATCGAAAAGCGCCAAGCGTCGTGAAGCCCGTCAGCTCGCGACCCAGGCGCTGTACCAATGGCACATGGCCAAGCAGTCGCTGAACGAGATCGAAGCGCAGTTCCGGGTCGATAACGATTTTTCCGATGTCGATGGCGCGTACTTCCGCGAAATCCTGCACGGGGTTCCGCAGTTCAAGACCGAGATCGACACCGCGCTCAAGCCTTGCCTGGACTTGACCATCGAAGAGCTGGACCCGGTTGAACTGGCCGTTCTGCGCCTGTCCACCTGGGAACTGCTCAAGCGCGTCGACGTGCCGTACCGCGTTGTGATCAACGAAGGTATCGAACTGGCCAAGGTCTTCGGTTCCACCGACGGCCACAAGTTCGTTAACGGTGTGCTCGACAAGCTGGCTCCGCGTCTGCGTGAAGCTGAAGTGAAGGCGTTCAAGCGCTGATTGGCGCTTGCAATCGCTATGGGTGAGTTTGAGCTGATCCGTAACTTCTTCGCCGCCGCGCCTTGTGCGCAGGGCGGCGAAGGTGTTGCCCTCGGGATCGGCGACGACTGCGCCTTGCTGGCTGTTCCTCCCGGGGAGCAGTTGGCGATTTCCACCGATACGCTGGTGGCCGGTGTGCATTTCGCCGACCCCTGCGATCCGTTTCTGCTCGGCCAGCGCGCGCTGGCCGTGGCCGTCAGTGACCTGGCCGCCATGGGCGCCATCCCCGTTGCCTTTACCCTTGCCCTGACTTTGCCAACCGGGACTTCCGATTGGCTGGAAGCTTTCGCCCGTGGTTTGAACCTCATGGCGCAGAATTGCCGTGTGGCACTGGTGGGCGGCGATACCACTCGCGGGCCGTTGAGCCTGACCATGACGGTATTCGGTCGGGTGCCGACCGGTCTGGCGTTGACCCGCAGCGGCGCACGGGCAGGCGACTTATTATGCGTGGGGGGTGAGCTGGGTAACGGTGCGGGCGCATTACCGCTGGTGCTCGGTCAGCGGACTGCCGAAGCGGCCATCGCCGATCCATTGCTGGCCCATTACTGGTCGCCGCAACCGCAACTGGCGTTGGGCCAGGCGTTGCGTGGCAAGGCCACCGCCGCGCTGGACATCTCCGACGGCCTGCTCGCCGACTGCGGGCATATTGCCTTGGCGTCGAAAGTCGGGATTCGGGTAGAGCGCAGCAGGCTGCCGTTGTCGAAGGCGTTGCTGGCTTTCCTCGGTCAATCCGGCGCTGAGCAAGCTGCCCTGAGCGGTGGTGACGATTACGTGCTGGCCTTCACCTTGCCACCCGCCGAGTTGCCATCGTTGCTGGCGGACGGTTGGCCGATCCATGTGCTCGGGCAGGTTGTTGCAGGGCAGGGCGTGATTCTGCTGGACGCCGACGGACACGACATCACCCCGTCAATCCGGGGTTATCAACATTTTCGGGAGACACCGTGACAGATCATCCCAAGCAGGTTCCGGCGGAGTTCGTACCGCCGTCGGTCTGGCGCAATCCGTGGCATTTCCTGGCGTTCGGCTTCGGCTCGGGCACCCTGCCAAAAGCGCCGGGCACCTGGGGTTCGTTGGTGGCGTTACCCTTTATTCCGTTGTGGCAGATGCTGCCCGACTGGGGCTACTGGCTGATGCTCGGCATCACCATGCTGTTCGGTTTCTGGCTGTGCGGCAAGGTTGCCGACGATTTGCGCGTGCATGATCACGAAGGCATCGTCTGGGACGAAATGGTCGGGATGTGGATCACCCTGTGGCTGGTGCCGCAAGGTTGGTATTGGTTGTTGGCTGGGTTCCTGATGTTCCGCTTCTTCGACATCCTCAAGCCGTGGCCGATTCGCTGGATCGACCGGCATGTGCACGGTGGCGTCGGGATCATGCTTGATGATGTACTGGCCGGGGTGTTTGCGTGGTTGGCGATGCAAGGGCTGGTTTGGCTTTTCGCCTGAAGGCTGCAGTCGAGGACGAAAAATGGCTCGCTGGTTGATGGTGATGGTTTTTGCGACGTTTTGCGCACTTGCCCGGGCGGGTGAAGCGCCGACGACGCCGTCCGTGATTCACCTGGCCAGCGAAGCCTGGGAAGACTTTACCGCCGCCGATGGCCAGGGTTTGGGCTGGGACGTGTTGCGCGAAGTATTCGAGCCGGCGGGCGTCAAACTGGATATTCGAATCGAACCGTATACCCGCGCCACGGGCCTGGCACAGCGTGGCGAAGTGGACGCCTGCGTCGGTGCCTATCGGGATGAAGTCAGTGACCTGCTCTATCCGCACTGGAGTTTCGATACCGATCCGATCTATGCGCTGGGCTTGTCCACCAATCCGGCGCCGACCGCGGAAAACCTGGGCAATTATCGATTGGCCTGGGTACGCGGTTACAAGTATCAGGCTTACTTGCCTAACGTTCAGCGCTATAACGAAGTCGCGCGGCGTGACGGGATTCTGTCGATGCTGATCCACAACCGCGTCGACTATTACATCGACGCGCAAGACGAGGTCAACTCCATCGTCAGCCGAGCCAAGGACCCGTCGCAGTTCCGTCGCACGCACATCGCGGATTTGCCGCTGTACCTGTGCTTCGCCGATACCCCTCGGGCCCGTCAGTTGATGGCATTGTTCGATCAGCGTATGGACGTACTGGTAAAAAACGGCCGGTTGAAACCGATTTTCAAACGCTGGAAGCAGCCTTATCCGTTTAAGGCGCCCTGAACGCACGATCCATTGTGGGAGGGCGAGAGGGCTCGATATCAAACTTTTTGATCGTTATGGCCGATAATTCAGCCTAAGCGTCTGCAGGAACGTGCTGTTACAATGCCGCCTCTGCGAATCTTCAGTACTTATAGATCAGGAGCACACCGGTGCCTGTCGTTTTTGTCGCCGCTTCCAAGCTGCCAACGCCTTTTGCGCAATTCACCATGCACGGTTTTCTCGATGAAGAAAACGGGCGCGAGCACGTGGTGCTGAGCCTGGGTGAGATCGCCGACGGTGCTCCGGTACTCGGCCGGTTGCACTCCGAATGCCTGACCGGCGATGCCTTGTTCAGCCAGCGTTGCGACTGCGGTTCGCAGCTCGAGGCGGCGTTGCAGGCGATCGCCCGTGAAGGCCGTGGCGTGTTGCTCTACCTGCGCCAGGAAGGTCGCGGCATTGGCCTGCTGAACAAGATCCGCGCCTATGAATTGCAGGACGGCGGTGCCGACACCGTTGAAGCCAACGAACGTCTGGGCTTCGCCGCCGACCAGCGCGATTACGCCATGTGCCTGCCGATGCTGGAGCATCTGGGCGTGAAGTCCCTGCGTCTGATGACCAACAACCCACGCAAGGTCAAAGCCTTGACCGACATGGGCATTGTGGTTGCCGAGCGCGTGCCGTTGCACACCGGGCACAACCCGCACAACAAACTCTACCTGGCCACCAAGGCCAGCAAGCTCGACCACATGATGGGCAACGAGCACCAGGGCGAGGCTGACCGGGCGTGACCCGCGGTCAGGTACGGCGGCGACTGGCCGTCAACTGGTGGCAATACCTGGCGTTGGCCTTGGTGCCGCTGTTTGTGATCAACGGCGTATTCGGTCAAAGCGAGGCGATTCTACCGGCGCTGGCCATGCCGTTATTCATTGCCGGTGTGGCGTCGATGTTTGTCAGCCTGAAGTTCTTCGGCGGCTACAAACATGCGCTGATCGCGACCCAGAAAGCCCTCGACACCCCTGAAGAGCCTGCCGCCTGGATCGCCCTGGCCGTGAAACGCCGCACCGCGTTTCTGGTCGCCGGCCTGCCCGCCTGGATCGGCGCACTGGCAGTCTTCGTTGGTCTGGAAGCCGTGCCGCTGATGTTGCTGGCGTTGTCGACGGCGGTGCTGTTCTACCTCTACCGTATCCCGCGTCAACTCGGCTGATGCGCAGCGCCTGGCTGGCAGTCCTGTTGCTGGCCATCAGTGGTCCGGCGGCTGCGGCCGAGCGGGTTGTCAGTCTGGCACCGTCGCTATCTGAAATCGTCATTGAGCTGGGTTCTGCCGACCTGCTGGTCGGTGTGCTGGATGCCGGTGAGCGTCCTGCCGAGCTCAAAGACATTCCATCGGTGGGCCGCTACGGTCAGTTGGACATCGAACGGTTGCTCAGCCTCAAGCCCGATTTACTGCTGCTCTGGCCGGGCAGTGTGGGGGCGGCTCAGCGTGAACAGCTCAAACGGCTGAACATTCCCACCTATGTCGCCGAACCGCATAACCTCGAACAACTCACTGCGCAGGTTGAGGTGATCGCCACGCAACTCGGTCGACCGGAGCGAGGCGTTGCATTGGCCGAAAACCTGCGTCAGCGACTCGACTCCCTGCGCCAGCGCTATCGAAGGGACGAGCCGCTGCGGGTGTTTTATCAAGTCTGGGATCGGCCGCTGTACACCGTGGGCGGTGGGCAGATCATCAGTGATGCGCTGCAGGTGTGCGGGGCGCGCAATGTGTTTGCCGACTTGCCACAGCCAGCGCCGCAGATCAGTGTGGAGGCGGTGTTGCAGAGCAATCCCGAGGCTGGCCAGCGACCAGGCACAGCTCGAGGCGTGGAAGGCCTGACCCCAGGTGACGGCGGTGGCGCAGGGGCAATTGCTGCTGGTAGCGGATAAAGGCTTGGAGCGGCCGAGTGGGCAGATGATCGAAGCGACGGCCAAGCTCTGTCAATTGATTGCCCCCGACCTCTGAGATCGAGGCGCGGCCATCGCGAGCAGGCTCGCTCCCATACTGAACCACGTTCAGACATAGATCCAATGTGGGAGCGAGCCTGCTCGCGATGACGGAGTGTCAGTCAATGAATAAGTCGACTGTCATTCCGCTATCGCGGGCAAGCCCGCTCCCACAGGGTATTGCATATGTCTGATGTTTAGATGTTCAGCAATTGCAGGCGCTGACGCACCGCCTCTTCGATCCCTGCTTCATCCAGCCCGCATTCGGCGAGCATTTGTGCGGGTTTGGCGTGCTCCACATAAGCGTCCGGCAAGCCCAGGTGCAGCACCGACTTGAGGATGTTTTCGCGGGCGAGGAACTCACTGACCGCGCCACCGGCGCCGCCCATGATCGCGTTCTCTTCGACGGTCACCAGCAATTGGTGACTGCCGGCGATTTCGCGAACCAGTGCTTCGTCGAGGGGTTTGACGAAACGCATGTCGACGACCGTTGCATCCAGCTTCTCGGCGACTTTCAGTGCCTCGGCCAGTTGCACGCCGAACACCAGCAGGGCGACTTTGCTGCCCTGACGGCGAACCACGCCCTTGCCGATTTCAATCGGTTCGAGGTCTTTCGCGATCGGCGCATTCGGGCCGGTGCCGCGCGGGTAACGCACTGCCGCCGGGCCGTTGTACAGATGGCCGGTGCTGAGCATTTTGCGCAGTTCGTTTTCGTCGCTCGGGGTCATCACCAGCATGCCGGGGATGCAACGCAGGAACGACAGGTCAAAGCTGCCTGCGTGCGTCGGGCCGTCTTCGCCCACCAGACCTGCGCGGTCGATAGCGAACAGTACGTCGAGGTTTTGCACCGCAACGTCATGAATCAGTTGGTCGTAACCGCGTTGCAGGAAGGTCGAATAGATCGCCACTACCGGTTTGGCGCCTTCACAGGCCATGCCGGCTGCCAGAGTCACGGCGTGTTGCTCGGCAATCGCCACGTCGAAATAGCGCGTCGGGAAGCGTTCACTGAAGGCCACCAGGTCGGAGCCTTCCTTCATCGCCGGGGTGATCCCGACCAGGCGCGGATCGACCGCCGCCATGTCGCACAGCCACTCACCGAACACACCGGAATACTTCGGCCCGCTGGCTTTTTTCGGCGCGGCGGCCGGAGCGTCCAGCGGTTCGAGTTTGGTGATGGCGTGGTAACCGATCGGGTCGACTTCCGCCGGGGCGAAGCCTTTGCCTTTTTTGGTGACCACGTGCAGGAATTGCGGGCCTTTCAGATCGCGCATGTTGCGCAGGGTGGCGATCAGGGTCGGCAGGTCGTGGCCATCGATCGGGCCGATGTAGTTCCAGCCCAGCTCTTCGAACAGCGTGCCAGGGACCAGCATGCCTTTGGCGTATTCTTCGGTGCGACGGGCGATTTCCCAGGCGCCGGGCAGGCGCGACAGGACCTTTTTGCTGCCTTCGCGCATGCTCGCGTAAGTGCGGCTGGAAAGGATTTTCGCCAGATAGTTCGACAACCCGCCGACGTTGCGCGAGATCGACATGTCGTTGTCGTTGAGGATCACCAGCATGTTGGCGTCGACTTCCGGCGCGTGGTTCAGCGCCTCGAAGGCCATGCCGGCGGTCAGTGCGCCGTCGCCGATCACGGCGATCGCCTTGCGATCACTGTGTTGCAGGCGGGCGGCAATGGCCATGCCCAGCGCTGCGCTGATCGAGGTGCTGGAGTGGCCGACGCCAAAGGTGTCGTACTCGCTCTCGGAGCGGCGCGGGAAGGCCGCGATGCCGTCCTTCTGGCGCAGGGTGCTCATGCGCGCGCGACGGCCGGTGAGGATTTTGTGCGGATAAGCCTGATGACCCACGTCCCACACCAGCCGGTCGTCCGGGGTGTCGAAAACGTAGTGCAACGCGATGGTCAGCTCGATCACGCCCAGGCCGGCACCGAAATGCCCACCGGTCTGGCCGACCGTGTAGAGCAATTCCAGGCGCAACTCATCAGCCAGGGTTTCCAGCTCGGCTTCGCCTAACCGGCGCAGGCCGTCCGGCGTGTTGGCACGGTCGAGCAGGGGCGTGGTCGGGCGCTTGCGGGGAATCTCATGAAACGTCGTGGGCATCAGGCGAATCGTTATAGGTATAAAAGATGCGGCAGTTTACCTGATGCATCGCCCCCTGCCCACGCGTTGGTCTTTTTTGGCGGATACGCCGTCAGTTGCGGCGGTCAACGATGTAGCGGGCCAGATCGCGCAAGGGCTCGGCTGCCGCGTCAAACGGTCGCAGCGCGTGCAGGGCCTGGTCGCGCAGTTCCAGGGCGTAAGCCTTGGCCGCATCGAGACCGAGCAGCGCCGGGTAGGTCGGTTTGTCCCGGGCGATGTCGGCGCCTTGGCGTTTGCCCAGGGTGGCGGTGTCACTTTCGACGTCGAGAATGTCGTCCTGGACCTGAAAGGCCAGACCGATGGCCTGTGCATAACTTTGCAGCGACTTCAGTTCGTCTTTCTCGGCACGGCCACTGGCCAGGGCACCGAGTTTGACGCTGACTTCGATCAACGCGCCGGTCTTGTGCCGATGCATGTATTCAAGGGCATTTTGATCGAGCTTCAGACCCACCGAGCCCAGATCGATGGCTTGCCCGCCGACCATGCCCGCCGGGCCTGCCGCCAACGCCAAGGCGCTGACCATCTGCAGCCGGGTTTCGGCGTCTAACGAGCTCAGGCGCGGGTCGAGCAGGGCGCTGAAGGCCAGGCTCTGCAAACCGTCGCCGGCGAGAATCGCACAGGCTTCGTCGAATTTCTTGTGAGTGGTTGGCTGGCCGCGACGCAGATCGTCATCGTCCATGGCTGGCAAATCGTCATGCACCAGCGAATAGGCATGGATCAGCTCAACCGCACAGGCTGCGCCGTTGGCTTGCTCGGCCTTGCCGCCCAGCGCTTCACACGCGGCGTAGGCCAGCAGCGGACGCACGCGCTTGCCGCCGTTCATCACGCTGTAGCGCATGGCTTCATAGAGGCGGGCGAGCTCGGAGCTCGGCGGGTTGAACAGGGTTTCCAGTGCTGCATTGACGCGGGCCTGGCTGGCCGCCGAATACGCTGCAATCATTCTGGCTGATCCGCGTCGAAGGGTTCCTCGGCCAACTCGCCGTCACGCTCGAGCAGCACTTGAACCTTCTGTTCGGCCTGGGCCAGCGCCGCCTGGCAATCGCGGGTCAGCCCGATGCCCTGCTCGAAAGCGGTCAGCGAGTCTTCCAGCGACAATTCACCGTTCTCCAGACGCTCCACCAGCGTTTGCAGGTCAGCGAGGGATTGTTCGAAATCCAGTGCAGCTTTTTTGCGGGCCATGGCGGCTATTTCCGGTTGACGTTAAACCGGCGCGACACTAGCAGACATGGGGGGTATGGGCAAATGAGCGGGCCTGAAAACCCGTGCCGCAGCGTCGAAAAAACCGGACTCAGAATGCCTCTGCCTCAGGGGGAAGGATCTGGTACCGAGTACTGCGCCCGCCACCGGGCAGGCGTTTCAGGAAGCCCTTCTCCAGCAGTTCAGTCAGATGACGGGTCGCGGTGGCTTTGGAAACCTTTGCCTCTGCCTGGTATTGAGCGGCGCTGATTCCCTCCTCGAAACCGCGTTCTCCGCCATCGAGTAAACGATTCAACACTTTGATCTGTTCAGCTGACAGCTCGGACTCCCGATGTGCCTGCCAGAAGCGCGCTTTGGCCAGCACCGATTCGATCCGGTTCATGGCTTGCTGCAAACTACGCAGGAGCGTTCGTAGAAACCACTCCAGCCAATCGGTGATATCCAGCGTGGCTTTCTGGCTGGTTTCCAGCACTCGGTAATAGCCTGAACGATCCTCCAGGATGCTCGCCGACATGGCATAGAAGCGGATAGCCTGAGCCTCACCCTGGGCCAGAGCCAAGTCGGTGATGGTTCGCGTGAGACGGCCATTGCCATCGTCGAAGGGGTGCAAAGTGACGAACCAGAAGTGCGCGATACCGGCCCGCAACAATGGATCGAGCCCATCTTGGCTTTGGCTGGCTTCAAACCATCTGAGGAATGTGTCCAGTTGCTGCTCAAGGCCTTGGCGAGGCGACGCTTCAAAGTGAACGGTCGGCCTGTCGAGTCGGCCCGAAACCACTTGCATGGGCTCATCGCCGCGTAACGCGCCAACGTGGATTGGCCGGGCGGCGAAGTCGGTGTCTTGATCAGGAAATAGCCACTCATGCCAATACAGCAGTCGCTCCAGCGTCAGTGGTTCAGCAAAATGCTGCGTGGCGTCGAGCATTAATTGCGCAAGCCCCTCGCTGCGTTGGCTTACCTTATCGCCGTCAGCCAGATTAAAACCTAGCCGTCGCGCCAGTGAAGAGCGCACGGAGCCGACATTAAGTTGTTCACCCTCGATAGCCGAAGACGTCACGATATTCTGCAACAACGCATCCAGTTCGTTCTGCGCGCTTAGTGAGCTACCCACGGAACTGGCCATGCCCATCAACTGACCTTGTGCCTGCACACACTCGCGCAATAACGGTGTCAGGCGCTCGGTGTGCCAGTTGAAATTTGGCCAATCAGACCGTTGCCAGATCCAGTGAGGTGCCATGAACTCGGGTGCTCCAAGGTGAATGAGCCGAATAATAGTCTTATTCGGCTCACTTTATGAGCCGAATAAGATCGTTATTCGGCTCACGCCCAACAATCACCGTGATTCTCACCGCAAATATAAATGTATCCGATTGTTAAAAAACTTCCGAATGGCTAATCTTCGCGCCTTCTACGACCCTATATTCAGGGTCATTCTGACGAAACGCAGTTTTTTCGATCTGTAACGCGCCGAGGATTGGGCGCAGGGTTTCGTTATGCATGGCAGGAGGCGTCACATGCGTTGGGTTCTTTCACTGCTGATCACGCTGGTTTGCGCTCAAGTTGCGCGGGCCGAGCCCTCGGCCGAGTTGTCGGAACCGGTGGGCGGCTGGCGCTATCACGGCTTGCTGGACCGCAGTGAGAATCCTCGCGTCGCCTACCCCACGCCGCCCATCGACCGGGGTGTGCAGCGCAATCGCACGATGATCGAAGGCCAGCTCAAGGCCCTCGGCACGCTCCGCCCGCCCCACAGCCTGGCGGTGAACGGCAATCCCCTGAATCTGTACACCGATGACCAAGGGCGTTTTGCCCGGCCCTATGCGTTCGGCGCCGGCTCCAACAGCGTCGAAGTGCGCAGTTCCGAGGGCAAGTCGCTCAAGCGTGTTCAATTCTATGAAGCCAACGACCTGCGCACCCCGGCGCGAATTCGCGTGGTGCTGGGTTGGGACGATCCCAAGGCCGAACTCGACCTGCACATCATTACCCCCGACGGCCAGCACGCGTTCTGGGCTAGCCCGGCGCTGAGCAATGGCGGTGGGCTGGACCCGGACGGTGTCGATGGCCCCGGCCCGGAAATGTTCACCATGACTGCGCCGATGCACGGCACTTATCTGGTTTACGTGAACTATTGGGGCAACTACGGCAGCGGTGGCTATAACTTCGATGAGAACAGCAACCAGAACGAGGTGATCACCTCGCAAATCAATCTGGTGCTCAACGAAAACACCGTCGACGAAAAACGCGAGACGTTCATCGTGCCCTTGCGGGCAATCGGCGACCTGCTGCTGGTCAAGACTTTCAACTATTAAACATCCCGCACTATGGATGAATTGGGTTTGTGAACATGAGTGATAACACGATTCCACCAGCCGCTTCCCCGGCCGACGCACCCGCCGCCAAAACTCCTCGCCGTTGGCCGGCGCTGGTGATCGGGCTATGCCTGGTAGCCGGCGTGGCGGGCGGGTTGGGTTGGTTCCTGCACAAACCCAAGGCCCCGCCTGCGCAGTTGGCCAGCGACAAACTGGGCATGAGCCGGCCGGACGGTTTGCTCGAAACCCATTCCTTGAGTCAGCTGCCCAAGGATTTGCTGGCCGTGCCGTTCCTCAAGCAAACCCTGACTGAAGATTTCGTCTTCTATTACGAAGCCCACGCCGATCGTCTCGGTTTGATCGGCAGTCTGCGGCGGATCATTTACGAGCATGACCTGAAGTTGCAGGACAGCCTGATCGAGCAGCTCTTCGATCAACCGGCGGATGTGGCGCTGTGGCGCGGGGCAGACGGGCGTCTCAAGGATTTCCTGTTGGTGATGGATCGCGGCGGGCTGGCCAAGGTGCTCGAGCCGTTGGCGAAAGTGGCGCTGGATGATTCGCAGCTGAGCAAACTCAGCGAGGTAAAAGTTGGCACCGACGCCGTCACGCTCTATCAGCTCAACTACAACGCCAGCAAGGCGTTGGTGTTCGCCTCCCATGGCGACAAACTGGTGGTGCTGTCCAATCCGGCCAAACTCTACGATCCGGAAAACAGTGCTTTGGAGGAAAACGGCGGCGTTTCGACCAAGGCGATCGCCGCCTTGCTCAATGGCGACAAACTGTTCCCCGAAGCCTTCGGCCTGCCGCCGCGTGCGCCCGAGGTAAAACAACGCCTCTCGGTCAACTCCAGCGTGTTGGCCATGGGTTACCAGCGCTTCATCCCGAACTTCGCCGGCCTGCGTTTCGACATGGACGATAAGGGCTGGCACAGCTTCCTGGCCATGGACGAACTGGACAACCAGCCGGACTTCGACTTCAAACCGATCTGGCAAGCCATGCCGATGGGCGCCAGCGCTTGCGTGGCCTTGCCGTTGGCCGCCGAACAACAGAAACCGCTGCTGGTGAAACTTGGCGCCGAAGAGTCTGTGGCCCAAGCCCTGACCGAACACATGGCCGGTGCCGCCGGCCTGTGCTGGTATGCCGACTCGCGGCTGTACACACCGCTGTTGGTGGCCAGCCTGAGTGACGATGGCGGCGCCAAACTCGACGGCGATCTGGGTAACCTGTTCAGCTCGATGGTCGGCGCCTACGAAGGCAATGTTGCCGAGCACGCATTCCCGGTGGTTGAGAAACAGGACGGTAAAACCCATCAGTGGCAGCGCCAGGTCAGCTCCAACTTCGGTCCCTATCAGGCTAAGGATGCCGAGCAGCCAGACGCGATCACCGGCAAAGCCTTCATGCGCGTAAGCCTGGCGCGTCACGGTTCGACGCTGCTGTTCTCCCTCGATGACAAGCTCGTCGACAAAGCGCTGGGCACCCTCGACAAACGCTTCCCGCCGCTGGCAGACGTGCTGCCAAAAGACCTGCTGATGCCGATCTATTTCGGCCCGGATTCCATGGCGCAACTGATGCAACAGGAAACCCTCGACAGTCTGCCGCAGGACATGGAGCCGGTGTTCTACAACGCCGCGCAAACCTACTTGATCCCGAAACTGCGCACCCTCGGCGGCTACGGCAAATACGCCCTGACCTTACCCAAAGGCAGCGAGCCCGACGGCCACTGGCAGTGGCTGCCGCTGGAATGGAAAGCCCTGTGACCGCACTTATCCGAGGCCTCGGCCTGCTGGCGTTGTTGCTGGGGTCGCGCACATTCGCCAGCGAAGCCGCAGCGCTCGACCCGCAACAGTCCCAGGTATTTCGCGCCTGGTTCGTGCGCATCGCCCAGGAACAACTGACCCAAGGCCCGAGCCCGCGCTGGTATCAGCAGGACTGTGCCGGGCTGGTGCGGTTTGCCGCTAACGAAGCGCTGAAAGTCCACGACGACAAATGGCTGCGCAGCAATGGCCTGTCCAACCGCTACCTGCCGCCGGAGCTGCAACTGAGCGACGCCCAACGCGGCCTCGCCCAGCAATGGCAGCAGGGCGGCGGCAAGGTCGGGCCCTATGTCAACGCAATCAAACTGATTCAATTCAACAGTCATTTGGTCGGCCGCGATCTGGCCCAGGCCCGGCCCGGCGACCTGATGTTTTTCGATCAGGGCGACGACCAGCACCTGATGATCTGGATGGGCCGCTTCATTGCCTATCACACCGGCACTACTACTCCCACCGACAACGGCATGCGCTCCGCAAGCCTGCAGCAACTCATGACATGGAAGGACACCCGATGGATACCCGACGCAGCCAACCCCAACTTCATCGGCGTCTATCGACTGAACTTTCTCTCCCAATGATCGGTGCCCGCATGCTGCGCATTTGCTCAAAACTGCCTTTGTTGTTGGCCCTGTTCATGCCGCTGGCCACGGTCAACGCCGAAGACACCGTCGAGCCGAGCGGCTATACGCCGGTGGCCGGTGAAAGCTTTTTCCTGTTGGCCGACAGCAGTTTCGCCAGCGATGAACAGGCGGTGGTACGCCTCGAAGCGCCGGGTCGCGACTATCGCCGGTTCCGCATGGAGCCTTACGGTGGCGCCGACATTCGGGTGTATCGCATCGACAAGCCGCTGGATTTCCTCAAGCGCCAGAAGAACCTTCATCGCGTAGTCAGCGACGGCCAGTTCAAGGGCGAAGGCCTGTCGAACACCCTCGCGTACCTGTGGGACAACTGGTACCGCAAATCCCGCCGGGTGATGCAGCGGGCGTTTTCCTACGAGTCACGCAAGCAAGTCACCGAGGAAGTGCCGGAACTGAAGATGGGCACCGCCATCGCCGCGCCAACGCCCTACGACGCTCAGCCACAATTTGCGTTGATTCCGGGCCTGCCGGTGGTCAGCCAATTCCGTTATCCGCTGTGGCAAGCCAAACCGATCCAGCCGCCGGAAGGCGTGAAGCTGGTCGGTTCTTCCAGCGAGTTCGTCAGTGTCTCGCCGGGCAACGTTTACATCCCGTTGGGCAACCTGAAGCCGGGCCTGTACCTGGTGGAAGCGCTGATCGGCAAGTACCGCGCGACCACCATGGTGTTCGTCTCCAACACCGTGGCCGTGAGCAAGATTGCCGGTGATGAGCTGCTGGTGTGGGCCGCGCGCAAACACGAAGGCAGCTCGGTGCCGAAGGTCAATGTGCTGTGGACCGATGGCCTGGGCGTGATGAGCAGTGGCGCGACCGATGCCGATGGTTTGCTGCGCCTGAAACACGTCAGCCCCGAGCGTTCGTTCGTGATCGGCGAGGACGAAGAGGGCGGGGTGTTCGTTTCCGAGAACTTCTATTACGACAGCGAAATCTACGACACCAAACTCTATGCCTTCACCGACCGGCCGTTGTATCGGCCGGGCGATTGGGTGTCGCTGAAAATCGTGGGCCGCGAGTTCAAGAATGCCCGGGATTCCGTGGCGCCGACCGCTGCCGACGTCAACGTCACCGTACTCGATGCCACCGGCACGGCGCTGCAATCGTTGGCGCTGAAGCTCGACTCCAAGGCCGGCACTCAGGGCCGTTTCCAGTTGCCGGACAACGCGGTGGCGGGCGGTTATGAACTGCGTTTCAGCTACAAGGATCAGGCGTACAGCAGCGCCTTCCGCGTCGCCGAATACATCAAGCCGCACTTCGAGATTTCCCTGAATCTGGCCAAGCAGGATTACCGCACCGGCGAGCCGGTCAAAGGCAGTCTGGTGTTGTTGTACCCGGACGGTAAGCCGGTGGCCAACGCCAAGTTGAGCCTGAGCTTGCGCGCCCAACAATTGTCGATGGTCGACAACGAGCTGCAATACCTCGGGCAATTCCCGGTGGAACTGACCAGCACCGAACTGACCACCGACGCCAAGGGCAACGCGAGCCTCGATTTGCCCGCCGCCGAGAAACCGAGCCGCTACATGCTCACCGTGTTCGCCAGCGATGGTGCGGCGTATCGGGTCAAGACCACCAAGGAAATCCTCATCGACCGGGGTGCCGCCAGTTTCCGCCTGAGCGCGCCGCAACGGTTCAGCGCGGTGGGCGCCAAGGTTGCCTTCAGCTATGCCAATGAAGGTGGCAGCGAGCAGAGCAAAGCGGTCAACCCGAGCAGCTATAGCTGGGTGCGACTCGAAGACCAGACCACTGGTGAAGGCAAGCTCACCGCCAAAGACAAAGGCTTCAGCCTGGCCTTCGACCGTCCGGGTACTTACAATCTGACGCTGAAAGATGATCATGGCCGCGTGCTTGGCGCGACCGGTCATTCGGTCACCGGTGATGGCGTCAAAGCGGTGCCCGGCACGGTGGAAATCGTCCTCGACAAACCCGAGTACAAGGCCGGCGACGAGGCCCTCGCGTTGATCACTTTCCCTGAGCCGGTCAGCGATGCGTTGTTGTCGCTCGAGCGCGACAAGGTCGAAGCCACGGCGTTGCTGTCCAAGGGCGGCGACTGGCTGAAGATGGAAAAGCTCAGCGACACCCAATACCGCGCGCGCATCACGGTGAAGGACAACTTCGCACCGAACATGACCTTCTCCGTGCTTTACACCAAGGGCGGTCAGTACAGCTTCCAGAACGCTGGCATCAAGGTGATCACACCGCAGATCGATGTGGCCATCGCCACCGATAAAGAGGCGTATCAGCCCGGCGATACTGTGTCCGTGGACCTCACCACTCAATTCGCCGGCAAGCCGATTCCAGCGCACCTGACGGTCAGCGTGGTCGACGAAATGATCTATGCGTTGCAGCCGGAAGTCGCGCCAACCATCGACCAGTTCTTCTATCACCCGCGCCGCAACAACGTGCGCACCAGCGCCAGTCTGTCGTTCATCAGCTACGACGTGGCACTGCCGGGCAGCCCGGGCGCACCGGGCAAAGCCAACCGCAGCGAGCGTGGGGTGAAAGTGCTGGAGCGGCCGCGTCGTGAAGACGTCGACACTGCCGCGTGGCAACCGGAATTGATCACCGACGCCAACGGCAAAACCCGTTTCACCTTCAAGATGCCGGACTCCTTGACCCGCTGGCGTATCACCGCCCGCGCCATCGCCGATGACGGCCAGGTCGGGCAAAAGAAACAATTCGTGCGTTCGGAAAAACCGCTGTACCTGAAATGGAGCGGCCCGACCAAATTCCGCAACGGCGACAAGCCGGATCTCGGTGTGTTCGCTTTCAGTCAGGCCGAGAAACCGGTCAAGGCTGAGCTGGTGATTCATTACGCGGGTGCCGAGCAACGTGTGCCGGTCACTTTGAACAATGGCGTCAACTACATCGCATTGCCGGCATTCACATTGGCCAATGGCGAGTGGACCGCCGAGCTGGTGCAGGACGGTAAAACCGCTGACGCCTTGGCCGTGCGGTTGACCGCGACCGGCGAAGGCTGGCAGGTGACCCAGAGCCAAAGCCTGGACGCGGTCAGCGGCGACACGCCTTTGACCCTGCCGACAGACGCCACGGATATTCGCCTGCGTCTGGATGACAGCCCGCAAGCGGTGTTCCGCTCGGCCCTCGATGATCTGCTGAGCTATCCGTACGGCGGTGTCGAACAAACCGCCAGTCGTTTGCTGCCGCTGAGCATTGCCTATCCAACCCTGTCGTCGAACCCGCAGACCCGCGATCGCTTGCGTTTGATCATGCAGAACAGCCGTCTGCGGCTGGTGCAAATGGCCGGGCCGTCGGCGAGCTTCACCTGGTGGGGCTTTGACGGCGAGCCGGATGCGTTCCTCACCGCTTACGCCTATTACGCCGACTGGCACGCCAGCAAGGCGCTGGAGCTGAGCCTGCCACCGGAGCACTGGCAGCGGGTGCTGGAGGTGTACGCGAAACAGGCACAGAACACGCCGCTGTTGCAGCGTGCGTTGATTCTGTCGTTTGCCAAACAGATGCAATTGCCGGTGAACACGTTGCTCAGCGGTTTGATGGATGATCTGGCGAAAGCCGGCGAAGGCAATGCGGCGAGCGTCATGGACGATGGCGCAGAGAGCCTGGTCATGAACGATCCGGATTCGGCCTTGGGGCTGGCCAGTGCTCGGGTGCTGACCGCGTCTTTGGCGCGTCAGGCCAAGGTCAATCTGCCGCCGGCGTTCAGTCGCCAAGTGGACGCGGCGCAACAACAAGTGGCCGCTAGCGCTCAACCGTTTGTCGAAGCCCTGAACCTGTCGCTGCAAGCCTTCGATCAGGCCCACGCGCAAGCGTTGTTGCAACGCCTGTTGCCACAGCAATCGACCCTGGAACGCGCCTTGGCGCTGACCTGGCTGCAACGCAGCATCGAGCAGGCCTCTCCGACCATCGCACTGGCACCGGGTGAAGGCTGGAAGAAACGCTACGGTGATACCGGTGAGATATATTGGACGTGGCAGGGCGCTACGCCGGTGCCAGCGGTGTTGTCGCTGACCGGGACGCAAGAGCGCCCGCTACGTGCCGCGCTGAGTTACCAGACCAAACAACCGGCAATCGATCCGATGCCTGTGACGATCACCCGTCGCCTGTCGCGTCTGGTGCCAGGTGATGAAGCGTTCGAATTCAAACTCGAAGCGGTCGGCACCAAGCCATTGTCCAGCGACAGCCTGTACCTGGACGAAGTGATCATCACCAGCAAATCCGCGAAACCATTGCGCTACGGCATGCTCGAAGTGCCGCTGCCACCGGGTGCCGACGTCGAGCGCACCACGTGGGGTATCACGCTCATGGGCAAGGCCGGCACCGAGCCGACCGCGTTGGAGAAGGCCCGTTTCGAGCCGGGGCAAATGGCGTATGCGGTGCCAGTGGATGCGCTGAGCGGCGAGTTGCGCCTGCGTCATCTGGTGCGCTTCTCGCAAAAAGGCCAGTTCAACCTGCCGCCAGTGCGTTTCACGCAGGTCTACGCGCCGCAGCATCAGGCTCAGGAACAGAAACCGGCACTCGGTCAGGTCACGGTCAACTGACATGACCCGGTGTCTGGTCTGGTGGTTGCTGTGTTTGATCCCTGCGCTGGCGACAGCGCAGGACGAGCCGCTGCGCCTGGGCTTCAAGGGTGAATTGCTTGCGTTGAGCCAGACTCAGGTGATGTCGCGTGAGCCATTGCCCGCTGATTTGCAGACGCCGCTGGGCAGCGTGTGGAAGCTGTTTGTCTACGGCTGGCTGGTGGACACCGGCGCACGTGAGCCGGCTTATGAGTGTCGCGGGCAATCGAAGGAAGAGGTTTATTGCTGCACGGCGGGCGGCACGATCGGGCGCGATCAGGCGTTGGTGAAGTCTTGCGGCTTGTACTTTGAGCCTGCGCGCCTTGGCATTGCCAGCGCACAGTGGCGCGAGTATTGGCAGGTCAGACAAGCGCCGAAATGGTTGCTGGATTTACCGTCGCTGCAACCGCAAACCCGGGTTCCGGTGGCTGAGTTGCTGAAGGTGTTGGCCGTGATGCCGGCGCAGGATCAAGCCCGAAAGGTGTTGCTCGATGTGGTGCTCAACGCCGCTGACGGTAACGTCGTGGGTGAACTCGGTGGCCAGTTGCGGGTGAAAACCTGGAGCTGGCTGGCGGATCAGGACCCTTCGTCGCGCCAAGGCGGATTCGCGGGTTGGACGGTAGACGGCACACCGATCTGGGCCGGTGGGCGCGGCACCAGCCAAATGGTTTTGCGCCATTATGGTCAGGCGCTGGCGACGGTGCTGCCCTCGTCGTGGCCTGCCGAGGCGGGCAAGTGCGTTGAGGTCGGCCTGTTCGCGCGTTATCCACTAAAACGCGTGCTGTCGGGGGATCGCGTTTTAGCGCCCGGTCCTTTGCAAGGCGACTACCGCGTCGAGTTCGCCAATGGCAATCAACTCGATATCCACAGCGATGGCGAGTTGTTCTTGCTCAAAGACAAACTTGTCGCCCGCCTCGATCGTGAAGAGTACGTCGCCCGCGTTTTGCAGCGCGAAGCCAGACCTGAACCCGTCGAAGCGGCCAAAGCCCTGGCCGTCGCGATCCGCACCTATCTGCTGCAAAACGCCACCCGCAACGGCGACTGCCTGAGCATCGACGACAGCAGCAGTCGACAGCGCGTCGCCCCGCGCCCGGCCGCCAGCGAATCGCGCAACATCGCGGCGTGGACCAGCGACCTGGTCTTGGCCGGCACCGCCGTCACCTATCACTCCGACCAACCGGGGCCGGACAAACTCTCCTGGCAGCAAGCCGTCGAACAAGCCAATGCCGGCCAACGCTACGACGCCATCCTGCTACACGCCTACCCGCGCGCCAGCCTCAGCCGCTGGGACAACCCGGTCGCCTCCTGCGAAGCACTGCCCGCCGCGCAAGACTGGCTGCAAAACCAGCGTCGCGGCTGGCGCCAACGGCTCGAAAGCGAAGTTGGCTACAACGAAGTCAGCACCTTTGCCGTCTGCCGCCTGGCCTTTGGTCGTCCGTTTGTCGACCGCGAACGCCAGCGCATTTACGTGCGCGGCGTGCTGTCGTTGCAAGACCGCCTCGACCTGACCCACGAATACCTGCACCTGGCCTTCGAAGCACACCCCAACGGCCAGGATGAAACCTACATCGAAGGGCTCGCCCGCCACCTCTTGCTGGAATAGGCCATGAAACTCCGTTATCCACAGGTCTTGCTGTTCCTTTGCGCTTTTTGCGTACTGCCGGCGACATTTGCCGCCGTCAAACTTGATACGCCCATTGGCGGCTGGCGTACTGGCGCGCCCGAAGGTGAAGGCGAAAACTTTCGTCAGACCGTCAATTACCCGGCTTCATCGGTTAACACCCCAGTGGGCCAGGCCAACACGGCGCGCATTACCGGCCAGATCCAATCCACCCCCAAGGGCAATGAACCCGGCAAGCTGATCGTCAACGGCGTCAGCATGCCGTTGAAAATTGACCCCGCCGGCCGCTTCGATCGCCCGTTCTCATTCCCCAAAGGCAGCAACAGTGTTGAAGTCCGCAGCCCCGATGGCCAGCAACGCCACCGCACGCAGTTCCTCAATGCCAACGGCGGCGCCACCCCGGCCAAGTTGCGTGTGCTGCTGTCCTGGGACAGCGACGGCACGGATCTGGACTTGCACCTCATCACCCCCGATGGCGCACACATCTGGTACGGCGATCGCGTCGCGCCCAATGGTGCGGTGCTGGATGTGGACGTGACCACCGGCTACGGCCCGGAAATTTTCGCCATGCCGGCGCCGATCAAGGGGCAATACCTGGTGTACGTGAACTACTACGGCGGCGGGTATCGCAGTGATGACGAAGGGCAGGAGGATGCGGTTCAGCCGCTGACCACCGCGCAAGTGACGGTGATTACGGAGGAGGGGACGCCTGATGAAAAAATGGAGACGTTCCTGGTGCCGATGCGGGCGGTGGGGGAGTTGACGTTGGTTAAGGGGTTTAGTTATCCGTGAATGAAATAGTCTCGGCAGTGCTGAGACTATTAGCTTGGTGTTTTCCCGTTGGGGCGAGACAAATCAACATTCGCCAGCAGACTTTATCCAATCCGTAGCAGCTGCCGAGCCCGCGAGGCTGCGTTCGAGGACGAAGTCCTCGCATATACGGTGTACACGGTCCTTCTGAAAGAACCGGTCGCCTGATTTTACGACTGCTTCGCAGCCGGACGCAGGCTTTGCCAGCTGCTACAAGGTGTTCATCGCTGGCGGTCATACTGAGTTGATTGAACTGCAGCAATGTCCATAACCCCCATGAATACCCATTCTCATCCCCGAGCGTTTATTCGACGGAATAGACAAGGTATTTTTCGAGCACTGGCGTAAACTTTGCTTACAAAAATTCCAGGTTGCTGCCTCGCACGCGAGTGTTTGCACGATGGCCTGTCGATCACCGGCCTGCTCTTGCCAGGCATCAGGAAGACCATGGTGGCGGTTGTTCATTAAGGGAATGAGATGTTTGAGATAGATCGCAGCAGCAAGACGCTGTTAGTGGACCAGATTCGAAATGCAATTATTGCCCGTATTGAATCTTTCCAATGGGTTCAAGGCAGTCGGTTGCCTTCGGTCAGGGCGCTCTCCAAACAACTGGGCGTCAGTAACTTTACGGTGAGCAGCGCGTACGAGGACCTCGTGGCGCAGCACATTATCGAGTCTCGACCCGGGGCCGGTTACTTCATTCTCGCGACCAGTCCTGCGGGAAGCCTCAAGGACCTGGACGAGTTGATCCCGCCGTCCAGCCTGCATGCGGGGTTCCTGTACCGCGCGCTGGACCCTTCCCAATACGATATCCCGGTCAGTTCAGGTTACTTTCCTCCGTCCTGGCTGGCTGACGCTGTACCCGTTTCTGTTACCGGACGGCTGATACGTAACACGCTGTCTTGCAGCGTTCCGGCACCCGCTGCGGGGAGTCAGCAATTGCGCTCGGTGATTGCGCGCAAGTTGCGAGAGGTTCAAATCGATGCCTCCAGCAACCAGATTGTGGTGACGGTGGGGGCTACGCACGCGTTCTCGCTGATTCGCAATGTCATGCTCAAGCCCGGTGATTACCTGTTGGTCGAAGACCCGAGCTACTTGTTGCTGCAGTTGAAGCTGATCAAGGGACGGGATTTCAACATCATCACGGTGCCACGAATGGGGGATGGTCCGGACCTGGAGGCCATGGAGGCCATGCTGATCAAGTACCGGCCGAAACTGTTTCTGACCCAGACCCTGATCCACAACCCTACGGGCGGCAATACCTCTCCGGCCAAGGGGTTCAAGATTCTTTCGCTGGCCGAGAAGTATGATTTTCATATCGTTGAAGATGATATTTTCGGCTCGTTGTCCGCCAAGCAAACACTTCGACTGGCCAGCCTGGACGGTTTGAATCGCACGTTTTACATCAGCGGTTTCAGCAAAGTGCTCAGTCCTGCCTTGCGTCTTGGGTATGTGGCGGCACCACCAGCCTTTGTCGAGCGTCTGGTGGAGCAGAAGATGTACAACCTGTTGTGCGGCTCATCCATGGACGAAACCATCGTGACTTACACCCTGGAATCCGGGCGCTATCAACATCATTTGGATGTTCTGCGCCAGCGGGTGATGCAGGAGCGTGTCAGGGCGCGGGAGTGGTTGGGCAAGGTGGGCGTGGTGTTTGATGAACCCAGCGTGGATGGTTTGTTTCTCTGGGGGCGTTTCCCCGCGCAGGTGGATATTCGCCGTCTGATCGAACGGGCCCATGACGCCCGCATCTTTCTGGCTCCAGGGTCGTTGTTCAGTAACACCCGGGATTACGATCAATATATTCGCCTGAACGTCAGCCACTGCAATGACATCCAGTTCAAGCGTTTCATCGATGCCCAGACCGGCAGCGAAATAGCCCGTGGAGTCACCGAACACAGCGTTTGAGACTTGGCCCCGGGTCAGCCTGATGCTTGCTTGTCGATCTTGCTGCCCGGCGGCGCGTCACGGGTGTCTTGCCAGCTTCTGAAGTACTCCGCCAGGGTGGCCACTTCCCCCAAGTCTTCATAAGAGTAGATGACGCCGTTGAGGATCTGGACTTCATCATTGTCGCGCAGTGATTGTATGAGAGAGTCCTCAACGATTTCCGAGCCGTTAACGGCCAGGCTGATGTCATCGATCCAGAACAGCGGCTTGCCGTCCTGGTTCGACCACACCCGGGCGTCGGTGTAAAAAGTCTTCAACGCTAATCCATTGGTTTTTATAGACATATCGTTAATTCCAGTTCGACGGCATGGCTGATTGATCCAACGTGCCGCTCTTTTTCAGGCAGGTTCTGTGGGGCTATGCCTTTTTTTCAGCTCTGAAACGCAGACGCGTGTAATCCACCGTCCATCGGCCATCGGAGTCCAGCAGGTCATTGGCCAATTCCTCCGTCATCTCCTCCAGAAAATCCGCGCGGGCTTCAACCGGCAGCATTGTCAGGTAGGGGCTGCCAAAGGTTTGTATCCATTGGGCAATGGGGTAATCCAGCACCACGGGTCGTTCGAACCAACTGATGAAGCTGACGTGAAACCCCGTGTTCTCCAGCACCTGTTGGTATTCACCGGCGGTGGGCAGGTAGCAGGGCTCAATGTCTTGCGCATCGACGGATCGGCGCTCCAGGGCGCCGTGGATCGCCCGTCGGATCAGCAGGGCATTTTCGGCACCGGCGAACTCACCGACGAAACGTCCACCGGGTTTGAGTGCCATAAAGGCCCCATGGGCGACTTGATCGGCACGTCGCATCCAGTGCATGGCGGCGTTGCTGAACACTGCGTCGAACTCATGGTGAAAGATCAGCTCTTCGGCATTACCCAACCTCACATCCAGGCCGCGCAAACGTGCAGCTTTCACCCGCTCCGGGTTGTAGTCGAAACCCACCACCTCAGCGCCTTGCCTAGCCAGTTGCTCGCTCAGGTAGCCATCGCCACAACCGATGTCCAAGACCCGCTCGCCAGCCTTGAGGGCCAACAGTTCCACCGCGCCGTTGGCGAGCTGAGCGACGAGACGGGCATTGTTTGCATACTGCGAGGCGTCCCATTGTTGAAGTTCAGCGGTGGGACGAAAAAAGCTCGAAGAAGTCATGAACGGGTTTCCGTCTGGGGTGGAGAGGGTGTAACAGCCTGGTTGAAAGCCCTTGGAGGTGCCGCGCGCTGGTTAGCCAGCGCGCGGCCCTGTTCAGATGCGCTTGGACAACCAGACCAGCACGATGACGATGGCGCAGACGGCCGGGGTCAGCCAGTTCCACAACTCGCCCATCAGGAAGATCGAAAAGGCAAACGTGAAGAACGGTTGCAGCAACTGCAGTTGGCTGATGCGCTGGATGCCACCCAGGGCCAGGGCGCGGTTCCATGAGAAGAAGCCCAGCAGCGAGTTGATCAGGGCCAGAAACAGCAGGGCAGCGACCCCTTGTGCAGGCAGATTGGCGATGGTCTGGCTGTCATAGAGCCAGAGGCTGACCGGAAGCAGCACAGGCAGGCTGATGACCAGGGTCCAGCACATGACCTGCCAGCCCGGCAGTTCCTTGGAAAGTGCACCGCCCTGAGCGTAGCCAAAACCGGCCAGCAGCACGGCGCCCAGCAGCGCCAGATCGCCGATATAGATGTCCGAGACATTCGATTTGATGACGGTGTAGGCCATCACCACCAGGAAGCCCAGGCTTGAGACCGCCCAGAACATTTTGGATGGGCGAGTGCCTGTGATGAGGGTACCGAAGATCGCAGTGGACAGCGGCAGTGCAGCGAGTACCACGCCGCCATGGCTGACCGGAACGTATTGCATGCCGAGCGCGGTGAGGATCGGAAAGCCATAAACGATCCCGGTGGACGTCAGCAACATCCGCTTGATTTGCGAGCGGTTGGGAATCTTTGCTCGGCCGATAAGCAAAAAGGGAATCGCCGCAAACGCAGCCAACACCGACCGGAAGAACCCGACTTGCAGGGCACTGAGGTCGCCAGCGAGCATTTTCGCCGCCGGTAAGGTCATGGCGAAGGCCGCGACCGAAATGAGCCCCAGGAAATAGGCTTGCAGGTCTTGATTCTTTGTTTCTTGAAAGCTGGCTACGTTGGTTTGCGTCATGGGACGTTTCCTTCTGGTTTCGCCGGTCGAACGTCCGCCCTGCAAGGGCGGACGCACCTACCGATCAGATTTGTTTGTTGTTGAGGTTGGGTTTGTCCAATGGGCTGGTGCTCAGGAAAAACACCAGGGACGAACGCGTGCCGCTCTCTACCTTGCGCACGCCGTGTGGGATCTCGCAGCGATTGATCAGCACATCGGCGTAACCGGTTTTAAATTGCGATTCGCGTCCTTCATGCTCGATGAAAAACTCGCCACCTTCGTATTGCTTGCCGAACTGAATCACCACGGAGTAGCGGTATTCCAGGTTGCTGTAGGTATCGATGTGCTTGCCGATGAAGTTGCCGGCTTCCAGCAGGTTGGACTGGCAGCGACGGATAAAGCACTCGCCTTCCATGATGCCGTTGAAGAACTCACGGCTTTTTCCCGAAGAGAGGATCTCCACCACACGTTTGCCGTAGGGATCGTTGCGATACACGGGCAACTGGCCTTTTTGGTCCTCCATGAAGCGTCCCACCGCGAGAAAGTTTTCTTCGCCCACATCGCCGATTTCGATGATGGTTTTGGGGATGACCTGGCACGCCGCTTCCATGTACTCCAGGTCTTCTTGAGAAAACAGCTGTGAGGCTTTGAGGGAGGCGTAGGCGTTGTTCTGCAGTTCGTGGTTCGCAGCTTGAATCGTCTCTTGCATTGCTCAGACTCCTTGAGAGGTGGACGTTGGGTACAGGCTGTTTTGGGTGTTGAGAGAAGCAGATTCCCGAGGGGTAAAAGGCTCGACCACCCCTCGGCACAAATGGTCGCGAATCAGGTACAGCCCCGCCATGAACCCCCAGACTTCGAGGAACGGGCCATAAGGCGAGGGCTGTTGCTCGACACTGGCGCGATAATTGGCGATATGCCGGTAATGGATGTTGGGGCGACGGTGGTGCGCGTCGTGGTTGGGCAAGTCTTGCGGGTACACATACAAGCGCACCGGCAGGTCGTAGAGCACGCACTTCAGTGCCCAGGCGGCATGGGCGACGACCCCGCTTTCTGGTGGTGTACGGCCCTGGAAACGACCCCAGGTCAGTCGGCCATAATGGCTTTTCTCGGTGCTGTGAGCGTCCCGGTGGTAGAACCACAGGTGCTCGGTAAACAATTGCAGCCACATGGAGTGCTCGAAGAGCACTGCGCGCGGGATCACATACATCAAGCCAAAGGCTTGCAACCCGCCTGTCGCCCACAGCAGCGTCAGCAATACACCCCAGAAGGCCCAGCGAAACAGCGCTTCACGACGGTCAAGACGAACAAAGCTGTCGAGCAACGTCCCACGCCATTGGCGCATCAGGTAAACGGGGCGAAAGGGCGTGCAGCAAACCCGCCACCAGTAGACCGCTTCAGGCATCCCCGGGTAGAACCCTTGCTCGCGGATAAAACGCTGGTCGGGATCCGTGTCAGAACACAACACGTGGATATTGTGGTGTTCGCGCACATGGCTCTGGTTATAGGTGTCCCAGTCCTGGTACAGCAGCGGCGTGGTCAGAAACAGTCTGGCATAGCGCTGTGCACGAGCCTTGTCCTTGAGCACCGCGCCATGGGTCAAGTAGTGGAAGGTCGCTTGCATACTGCGCAAGCGGTTAACCATCAGGACCCAGCCCACCAGCACCAGCAGCACCGCCGTACCCGTGGAGAAGGCACCCTCCAGAACGGCCTGGCCGAGCATCACCAGAGCGATCATCACCGACCAGGTGAACAGCAAATGAACCACCAGAAAGCGCTCACTGTTCTCATTCATTGCGCGCTTTAACGCCTCGGGCGTGAGCGCCTGACCCTTGCCGGTCAGCCAGGTCCAGAAACCCTGGAAGGGCAGGTGGGCATAGCTGGCGCGGACATCGCCCTGTGGCCCGTACTGACAGTAGTGAGTGCATTGACCTGCACTTTCACGAGGGCTCATCAGTAAACCCTGGTCAGATAGAGGACGGGAATGGTGCTGTACAGCCAATAGAAGGGTTGCATGCGATTGTGATCCGCCCCGATGACAATCGGGTTGGTCCACTGCTGGGCAAACACCTTGCCGATGGCTGCATACTCCGCACCCTGGGCATACAGGATCTGCATCAGTTCTTCGTTGCTGCGCTGTTGATGCCAGGCCTGATAGAGCGGCAGTCGTGCACTGAAAATGGAGGCATAGTCGAGATCGTCCTCAACGATGCAGCCGTTGTCCTGATGTGCCAGGCGCTGCTGAGCTTCAGTCGTCAGTGCGTGCCAGCAGTCCTCGCCACCGGCAGCTTCGGCGATCATGATCGACTCGGCGTCAGGGCCGAGAACGTCGAGGATCTTCTGCTGGCTGATTCGCAGTTTGCGAGCGAAGCCTTCGCGTGTTTCCTTGAGACGGTTCAGGGTACTGGCGTCAAACCCTTCAAAATCCCCGGCCGCCACGGCGATCCGGGCATCGATGCCATGCTTTTTCAGCACGGCTTGCAGGTCAGGCAGGGTCTTGACCACGCGTCCGGCGACCAGCCCGATACCTTCGCCCAGATGTTCGAAGGTGTAACGCAGGCGACCATTCTTGTTTTCGTAGCCGTAATCAGGGCACACCGGGGAGACCAGGGTAATGGTTTCACCGGCCAGTCCCTTGGCCAGGGCCTGGGCAAAACGCGCGACAAAGTGCGGGGCTGATTGGGCAAATGACAAGCGCTCAAAGGCCTGCTCAAGATCCACCACCAATTCGTCCGGCAGTTCTCGCATGGCGGGGTATCGCACTTTCAAGGCCGGCGTCGTGGCGGTGTTGTCGTTGATGGCGCACAACAATAAGTTCAGCAGCGAAGGCCGGCTCTGGTTAATGTACGGCTTGTCCAGAATCAAGGTTTTCTTGCCTTGAGTGGAACGGACCTGCCATTGAAAACCAGGGAATTTGGACTGAATGAAACGATAAAACGGCATGTAACGAGGAAGTCCCGTCTGGCCATCGTCCGAGTGTTGGAACTGGGCATAAACAGCTGACAATTTTGACACTTCGCTTTCAATACAAAGTGCCTGCACCAAGTCAGCCGGTGGCTGCTGGGAAAGTGAAATAGGTGACAGCACACGCTTGCTGATCAACTTGTGTGTGAGTTTGTTTCTGACATAGTAATGGGCAAGAGATTGGCTCATGGGATCACCGGTACGAAAGTTCCTGATCAGCAGGCATTAGTTCAATAAGATTAATATTGACGTGGGTGGGCTGATGCAGGGCCCAGAGGATCGAGTTGGCAACATCCATCGGCTCAAGCGGCGTCAGGGTGCTGTACACCCGGTCGGCTCTGGCTTGATCGCCGGCAAATTGAACCAAGGCAAATTCTGAGCGGGTTTTCCCGGGGGCAATGTTGGTCAGCCGGACCCGAGACCCCACCAGTTCGGTGCGCAGGCATTGTCCGAAGTGGTCGACAAAGGCCTTGGACGCGGCATAGACATGGCCGCCGACATAGTGATAGTGAGCGCCAATCGAAGTCAGGTTAATAATGTGCCCGCAACCGCTTTCTATCAGTTTTGGCAATACCGCCCGAGTGACATTGATCAAACCGTGAACATTGGTCTCCAGCATGGTGGATATTTGAACATCCGAGACTTCCAGTAACGTCCCTTGTCCCTGAAGTAAGCCGGCGCTATTGATGAGTTTGCTGATGGCGGCAAATGCATCGGGGAGTTGTTTCAGCTGTGTGTTGAGTGAGTCGATGTCACGCACATCACAGCTGAGGGGATAAAAACGTTCACCCAATTCGTCGGCCAATGCATTGAGGCGCTCGGTTCTGCGCCCGATTCCAACTACCTTGCTTCCCTGTTCGATCAACTTCCTGGCACAGGCCAGACCAATACCTGATGTCACTCCGGTGACAACCACTGTTTCATCAGTGTTCAATTGAAACTCCTTTTCTATTGTATTTTTTTTGGGGTCATTGGCGGGCTGAAGCGTGGGTGCCTGATGAACACCCGCAGATTAGGGAGCTTGGCGAAGGAAGTACCGGTACGGCGATAGGCGTGGGCAACGAACTGTATGGTTGCGCGACCATGACAGTTGAGGAGGCGGTTTCTCGAGAGGGTGCTGGCGTGCGGATCGACGCTTGGTGACAGGCTTTGCCAAGGGGGGTGGGACAGGGAGGAGTTTATTTCAGGCATTAAAAAGCCGGCTTGTGGGCGGCGACCTGTGCGTGGAGGTGGCTGAGAGCGTGGAGTACGCGGTGGTGCCGGCCACGCAATGCAAGGTCGTGAACACGCCGACCGTCGACCCCGCCGCCTGGTTGGGGCACGGTTGGACCGCTTACGCAGCACTGACGCAATGCGTGCAGGTGCGTCCGGGCGACACGGTGTTCGTCACCAGCGGCGCTGGCGCCATTGGTTCGATGGCCGGGCAGATCGCACGGTTACTCGGGGCCTCGCGCGTTCGGTTTCAGTGCTGACGAGTACGCCACGACCCTGTTCGACGCATGGTTGCGGCTGCGCTCGTGTCCCAACAATGGCTGCTGTGAGCCGGCTTCATTCTGGTGTCGCTGAATCTGCGCCTGATCTTCGCCACCGTTGAGCCGCTGCTGGCGATGGCCGCCAATGCGCCCTCATACCAGGCAGACGTGCTGACTTTGCAATCACTCATAAGGATTTGATGATGCGACACTCGCTATGAGCTGTTATTTCGACGCTTATTCTTTGTGCTGCCGCATCCAGCCACGCTGCTACATCAGTGGAAGGTGCGACGGGTGTAATCCGCTCAGCTGAAAGGACTACATTGCGGGTTGGCTCTGGAAGGCGTCCGAATATATTGCGAGTGAAGGGTCGCCAAATTTTTCGAGAGAGCAAGAGATTTTCTTTGCTTACCAGAATTTTTACTGGTCGAACAATGCAGGCCATAACGCCAATGTGATTTGTATAGTTGTTGGCGTATCAACGCGGAGCAACAAGCCGAAGCGCATTTACACGCTGGTAACATCCCTTGGGGCAAAGGAAACTTTATGTTGACTGTCGATGAAAGAGATTACCTTCTAAAGAGTCATCCCCGAAGCATCGGTACTTGTCAGGAAGATTATGGGTTCAATGGAGTTCATCAACGGAGTTGAGAGATCTTGTCTCTGGATTGAGGATGTCCACGCTGAACTTGCCCAATCAATTTCCTCTGTTAAAAGCCGCCTTGACGCAATCGTTGAGTATCGCAAGTCTGGCAGCGAGCGAGGAAAACTGAGTGTTGAGACGCCTCCTTTGTTTCCCTGAGGTGGGGGCTTCTCTGATTGAGTGTTGCTAATTGTTTCGCTCCTATCACCTTTCGATTACAATTATTCGACAACGCACCTGACTAAACGGGTGCGTGCAGGAAGTTTCATTCTCAGGGAAGTGTCGTGTTTTTCAAGCCTCATTCGTGTACCCGGCTGCGTGCTTTTGTGCGGGGCCGCTTCGTCGTGCAACGCTCGTTGTATCCCCTCGCAATCGTCAGCCTGTTTGCCAGTCTTGCCGCCACGGCGGCAGAGCCGAGCGCACAGGAACAGTCGTTGCTGCGCCAACAAGAGCGCGAACGGGTCTTGCGCGAGCAGCTCGAACCCTCTCCTGACGTACGCCTCAAGGCCTCCCCGGATGATGGCCAGGGCCTGCTGCCGGCCAATGAAACTCCATGCTTCACGATTCGCCATATCGTGCTCGAAGGCGAGGATTCAGCCGCTTTCCAGTGGGCGCTGCGTGCCGCCAACCCGGCGTCCGATCCGGCGCTGAACCGTTGCCTGGGTGCCGCGGGCATCAACTTGACCATGAAGCGCATACAGAACCTGATCATCGCGCGGGGTTTCGTCACCACGCGGGTGCTGGCCGCCCCTCAGGATCTGAGCCAGGGGACGCTTGCTCTGGTACTGGTTCCGGGACGCATCAAACACATTCGGTTTGCCGACGGCACCTCGTCGCGGGCGACGCTGTGGAACGCCATGCCCGCCCAACCCGGTGATCTGTTGAACCTGCGGGACATCGAGCAAGCCCTGGAGAACTTCAAGCGGGTGCCCACGGCCGAAGCTGACGTGCAGATTACGCCGGCAAACGACGCTGATGCCAAGCCGGGAGAAAGCGATGTGGTGATCCTCTGGAAGCAAGCTTCCGTGGCGCGCCTGAGTCTGTCGACGGACGACTCGGGCACCCACGACACCGGTAAGTATCAGGGCAATGTTGCGCTGTCGCTGGACAATCCGCTGGGCCTCAATGACCTGTTCTATGCCAGTTTCAGCCACAACCTGGGCGGCGGCAAAAGTGGTGATCGTGGTTCTGAAGGGCACACCCTGCACTATTCGCTGCCGTACGACTACTGGCAACTGGGCCTGACGTCCAGCGAGTACGACTATCACCAGACCGTGGCCGGGAACAATCAGACTTATGATTATCAGGGCCACAGTAGCAACAACGAACTGAGACTTTCACGACTGCTCCACCGTGATGCCGTACGCAAGACGTCGGCATGGGCCAGTGGCTGGTCGCGCACCTCCAGCAACTCTATCGACGACACCGAAATTGAAGTGCAGCGCCGGCGCATGGCGGGCTGGGAGCTGGGGCTCGATCACCGCGAGTTCATGGGCAGCAATACCCTGGATCTGGGCCTTAGCTATCGACGTGGAACCGGGGCGGACCATGCCTTGCGAGCACCGGAAGAAGACCTCGGCGAGGGGACGTCACGGCCGAAGATCATCAGCGCCAACGCCCAGTTGCAAACCCCGTTCCGTCTGGGGACGCAGCAATTTCGCTACATCGGCGCCTGGCGCGGCCAATGGAATCGCTCGCCGTTGATCGCACAGGATCGTTTCTCCATTGGTGGGCGCTATAGCGTCCGCGGGTTCGATGGCGAACAGATCCTCTCCGCCGAACGCGGCTGGACCTTGCGCAATGACCTGGGCTGGTTCGTCTTTCAGAGCGGCCAGGAACTCTATCTCGGCGTCGACTATGGCGAGGTCGGCGGACATTCCAGTCAGTCCTTGTCCGGGCGCCGTCTGGCGGGCTCGGTGGTCGGTGTGCGGGGCGGCTACAAGCAGTTCTCCTATGACCTGTTCGTCGGTCAACCGCTCATCAAACCCAGCCATTTCGAAACGGCCGCCGTAACCACGGGCTTCAACCTCAACTGGTCGTTTTGACGGAGACCGGCATGCACTTCGACAGTCTTGAAATCCTTGCCCCCCAGCTGTCCGACGAACCCTGGAACGAGGCGACCGTGTTCGGTTCCGCCGTCTGGTTGTGGATGCAGTCGGCGGCGCATCGTGATGCGCCGCTGCATACCTTGTCGGCACTGCTGCTGCCGGCGATCAAGCAGCGCCAGTTCATGCTCGCCAGCGAGCAAGGCATGCCGGTGTTTTTCATGTCCTGGATGAACCTCAGTGCCGAGGCCGAGCGGCGCTATCTGAACAATGCTCCGGTGTGCATGTCTGAGGCTGACTGGAACAGTGGCGAGCGTCTTTGGATCAGCGACTGGGTCGCGCCTTTCGGGCATACCCGACAACTGTCGAGACTGCTGCTGCGTCGGCTCTGGCCGCAACGCTTTGGCCGCTTCCTGGAGCATCGGGGCGATGAGCGCGGCTTTCGTATCAAGAAGTGGCAGGGCATCGGCATCCTGCCCGCCGAGGCGCGCGCCTGGTTCGCCGCTCACCCGCTGCTTCAGTAGCTTTCGGCCCCATTATTTTGGCGTCTGGCGCATCTGTGGCCTGGCGCAGTTCAAAAGGAATTGATCATCAACAAGCATCTGTATCGGATCATTTTCAACAAGGCGCGTGGCCTGTTGATGGTGGTTGCCGAAAATGTGAGCAGCGGCTCGAAATCAGCCGGTGGTAGTGCAGCCGGTACAACGTCTGGCGGCGGCTGCGTGGTCCGCTTGACACCCCTGCGTTTTGCCCTGATGGCGGCGCTCGGCCTGATCATGCTGGACGCCTCGTCGGCCCAGGCGGCCGTGGTCGCCGACCCCGGAGCGCCGGCCGCGCAGCAGCCGGGCATCGGGGTGGCCGGGAACGGGGTAACCCAGGTCAACATCACCGCGCCCAGCGCGGGCGGCGTGTCGCGCAATACCTATCAACAGTTCGACGTCGATCGGCGTGGCGTGATCCTCAATAACTCGGCGACCAACACTCAGACCCAGCTGGGCGGCTGGGTGGACGCCAATCCGGCGTTGGGTCGCGGCACGGCGCGGGTGATCCTCAACGAAGTCAATTCGAGCAACCCGAGCCAGCTCAACGGCTATGTCGAAGTGGCCGGGTCCAGGGCGCAGGTGGTGATCGCCAACCCGTCCGGGATCAGCTGTGATGGCTGCGGTTTCATCAACGCCAATCGCGCGACCCTCACTACTGGCAAGGCGCAGTTCGAGAACGGAGTACTGCAGGGTTATCAAGTCGACGGCGGCAAGATAACCATCAACGGTGCCGGGATGGATACGCGTGACAGCGATTACACCGAAGTCATCGCGCGCACCGTCGAGGTCAACGCGGGCATCTGGGCCAAGGACTTGAACATCCAGGCCGGCAAGACCAGCGCCGACAACGGCGCAGCGGGCACGCCGGTGGTCGGCATTGATGTCGCGCAACTGGGCGGTATGTATGCCGGCAAGATCGTCCTGGTGGGCAATGGCGCGGGTGTCGGGGTACGCAATGCCGGGCAGATCGGCGCCAGTGTCGGCGATGTGGTCATCCGGGCAGACGGGCGTCTGGAAAACAGCGGGCAGATCAGCAGTGCCGGTTCGACCACGGTCGAGGCCGGCACCGGAGTCCAGAACAGCGGCACGCTGTACGCCAAGGGCGACCTGACGATCAGTACCTCGGCCGACCTCGACAACAGCGGTATGGTGGCCGCCCAGGGCAATACCCGGGTGACGGTTGCGAACCTGCGCAGCACCAGCGGCTCGACCCTGGCTGGCGGGGTCGACAGCAGTGGCAAGCTGGGTCAGACCGGCGGATTGACCCTGGACGCTTCGGGCCAGCTCAGCGCCCACGGGCAGAATATCGCCGCCGAGAGTTTGCAGGCCCAGGCAGGGGCTCTCGACTTGAGCGACAGTCAGACCTCCGCCGCCCAAGTGACGCTCACCAGCCGCCAGGGTGATGTCGATGTCAGCCGGGCGCGCGTGGCCGCTAAGGGCACGCTGACCGCCACCGCCGCGAAGGTATTGCGCACCGATGGCGCCAAAGTCAGTGCGGCTCAAGTGGGGATCAAGGCCGGTCAGTTATCCAACGTGAAAGGCGAAGTCCTGCAGAGCGGCCTTTCACTCACGAGCATTGATCTGCAGGGAGCACTGGATAACAGTCAAGGTGTGATCGCCAGTCAGGGCACACTGAAAGTCACCGCCGCCTCGCTGAACAACTACCAAGGCAGCCTCGGTTCGGTGAAGTCGAGCCTGACACTGACGGCCACGAACGGCTTGCTGGACAACAGTAACGGTCACCTTGAGGCGCTGCAATCGATCGCGCTGGTCTCGGGCCAGTTGCTCAACACCGCAGGCTTCGTCGGTGCCGGGCAGGCCCTGGACATCAAAGCGGGGACCATCGGCAATGGCGGCGCTGGGCAACTACAGAGCGGTACCGGTACGACAATCGTGGGTGCCAGCCTCGACAATCACGGTGGACGCATCGAAGCGCTGGGCGACCTCAAGTTCACTATCGACGGCAAGCTCGATAACAGCGGCGGCCTGATTCGCACCGGTGCTGATCTGCTGATGACAGCGGCGCAGATCGACAACGCGGGCACCCAAGGCCTGGATCAAGGTATTGGAGGGCGCACCCTCACCCTTACCGCCGATCAGTTGGGCAACCAGGGCGGCTCGATCATTGCCGATCAGGCACTGACCTTGACCGGAAGCGGTGTGGTGAACAACCAGTCCGGGAAGATCTCGGCCGGTACACAGCTTTTGCTGACCGACCGTAACCTGGCGGCTAAAACCCAAGCCGTGAGCAACCAGGGCGGCACCTTGGTCGCCGGACGCTCGTTGACGCTCAACAGCGCCAGCTATAGCGGTAGCGGTCAGGCCTTGAGCCTGGGTGATCTGTCCTTCACGCTCAATGGCGATTACGTCAATACCGGCCTGCTGCAGGCCAATGGCAACCTGACACTGGCAACCACGGGGCTACTGAGCAACCAGACCAGCTTGCAGGCGGGCAACCTGCTGACGCTGTCGGCCCGGCAAATCGATAACGCCGCCCTCGGTGTGATCAGTGCCCCGCAGGTACAACTGAGAGCCAGCCAGTCGCTGGTCAACCGCGGCCTGATCGACGGCCAGTCCACCCGGCTGAGCGCGCCCACCCTGAGCAACCTGGGTACCGGGCGAATCTACGGTGACCAGCTGTCGCTGGCAGCGGGCACGCTGACCAATACCGTCGAAAACGGCACGGCGGCGGTGATTGCCGCCCGCGTACGGCTGGATATCGGTGCGCAATACCTGAACAACAGCGAACACGGGTTGATCTTCAGCGCCGGGGACATGGCCATCGGTGGGGCGCTGGACAGCGCCTACCAGGCCACCGGTCAAGCCCGCGAACTCAATAACGCCAGCGCGACCATCGAGGCCCTCGGCGGCCTGACGTTGAACGCAGCTTCTGTGCGCAACACCAACGAACACTTCTCGACACACGAGGTCGAGGTCTCACGCCAGGCGCTGCAACAGTATCAACTGACCGGCTCGGTCAATCGCTACGATCCGAATCAGATTTCGACCTATAACAACGAAGTCGACATTCTGGTGACACCCGAAGGCAGTAATGACGACTGGAACCGCTACGACCTGACCCGTGTCGTGACCCAAACCCAGATTGCCAGTTCCGATCCCGGGCAAATACTCGCCGGCGGCAATCTGCGCATCAACGCCGACCAGATCCTCAACGACAAGAGTCGGATCATCGCCGGTGGCGCGTTGCAAGCCAGCGCCAACAGCCTGACCAACACCGAAGTCGCCGGACAGCAGGTCACCACGGACAGCGGCGCACTCGAACACTTTTATCGCCACCAGCGCAAAGGCCGCGACCGTCAGGGGATGGACTCTGCCGCCTACAACCCGGCGCCCAGTGTGCAGGCCATTTCCTTGCAACCGACGGTCTATAAACAGAACACCGCCCCGCAAGGCAGTGGCACCCAGCTCGCCAGCCTGAGTCTTGGGAAGGTGGGCGCTAGCGAGGTGTCCAGTCGCACGATCACTGCACCCAGCCTCACGCCGATCAGCGAGGTACTGGCCAATGCCACCAACAACGTCGGTGGCGTGGCAGAGCGCATTCTCACCGGCGGGGTGAACAGCGCCTTGCCGGACAACGCACTGTTTCGGTCGATGCCCAGCAGCACCTCCGGCTATCTGATCGAGACCGATCCGCGCTTCACCAACTATGGCAAATGGCTCTCTTCGGATTACATGCTCGGCAGGCTGAACCTGGACCCGGCGGCGACCCAGCAACGCATGGGTGATGGTTTCTATGAGCAGAAGTTGATTCGCGAGCAGGTGGCGCAACTGACCGGTCGCCGTTTCGTCGACGGCTATGCCAACGACGAAGCGCAGTACCGAGGCCTGATCGACAACGCCGTCACCTACGCCAATAGCTGGAAGCTGATTCCCGGTGTGGCCCTGACCGCGCAACAAATGGCCCAACTGACCAGCGATATCGTCTGGTTGGTGGCCAAGAATGTCACCTTGGCCAGTGGCGAAGTCCGCAGCGTGCTGGTGCCGCAGGTGTATGTGCGGGTCCGTGATGGTGACATCAACGGTGCGGGCGGGTTGATGGCCGGGCAGCAACTGAACCTGAACGTGACGGGCAATCTGGTCAACAGCGCGAGCTTGTCGGGACGTCAAGTGGTTGCGATCAAGGCGGACACGCTCAGTAACCTGGAAGGGCGCATTCAAGGCAGCGCCGTCAGCCTTGATGCGACGCAGGACCTGAACAACCTCGGTGGCCAGATCGCCGCCGACAAGAGCCTGATGGTCAGCGCCGGGCGTGATCTGAATGTGCGGTCCAGCACGATCACCACGCATAGTGCGCAGGGCAGCCAGACCAACCTGTCGCGGGTCGCGGGTTTGTTCGTTTCCGATCCGGCGGCCAGCCTGATGGCCACTGCCGGACGTGACATCAACCTGCAGGGCGCGCAGGTGGTCAATAGCGGCAGCGCGGGCGTCACCAGCCTGTCCGCCGGTCGTGACCTGAACCTGACGACGGTCATCGAGAGTCGCGACCAGAGCAACCACTGGGACAAAGACAACTGGCGTACCGAAACCAGCCGTAGCGAGAGTGGCAGCAGCCTTAAGACCCAGGGCGACCTGGGCCTTCGCGCCGGCAACGACCTCAACGCGCGTGCCGCCAGCCTCAGCAGCACCGCTGGTGCGGTGATTGCCCAGGCGGCGCGGGATGTCAACCTGACGGCCGGCGAGAACGCGCGCAGCGCCGACGAAGCGCACAAGGTCAAAGGCAGCAATGGCTTCCTTTCCAGCAAAACCACGACCACCCGCGACTCCACCAGTGAAACCACAGCCCAGGGCTCGCACCTCGATGCGCAGCAACTGGCGGTCCAGGCTGGTCGCAACCTGGTGGTTCAAGGTAGCCAAGTGGTCGCGGAAAAAGGCGCGGCGCAGCTCCAGGCCGGCAACGATATTTCGATTATCGCCGCGGTCGACAGCATGCAGACGCGCCACGACAAAGACAGCAACAGCCGCAGCCTGGGTGGATTCAAGGCCAGCAAAGTGACCGACAAGGTCAGCGAAAGCCGGACCACGGCGGTCGGCAGCCTGGTCTCCGGCAACAGCGTCGATGTCCACGCAGGGCAAGACGGACTGGTCCGCGGCTCGTCGCTGGTGAGCACCGCGGACCTCTCGGTGAGCGTGGGGCGCGATCTGCAGATCGACGCGGCGCAAAACACCTTCAGCCGCGACGAACTGCACAAGGAAAAGAACCGCGACTTCACCGGCGTGCTGACGGGGAACAAGCTGGGCCTCGATGACATGACCGGCAACCAGCACCTGTCCATCAGCAGCCAGAACCATACCGGTAACTCCTCGGAAACCACCTTGACCGGCAGCACCCTCGGTTCCAGTGCCGGCAATGTGTCGCTCAACGCCGGTCGCACGCTTGGCGTGACCGCCAGTGACCTGGTCAGCACCCAGAGCATGAGCCTGACCGGTGCCAACGTGACCCTCGCTGCCGGTATGGAAAGCGCGAGTCAGAGCAGTACCGACGAGAGCCGCAGCCTGGCGGTGGGGCGAGTGGTGGGCGGCATGGTGATCGATAGCATCAACACCATGCGTAGCGCGATCAAAGCCGCGAACAGCGCGGATGATCCTCGACTCAAGGCGGTGAAGTGGGCGCAGGCGGCGTTGGCGGGTTACAACCTGGGGGGCGCGTCGTCGGATGCCTACGATGGTCGGTCGGGCTATGCGGATAAGAAAGGCGGTTCCGGCAGCAATGGTTCGTTGATCAAGATCGGCACCGAAGTGGCGAGCACCCACAACACCAGCACCAGCGAGTACAACAGCCAGACCGCCAAGCAAAGCTCGCTCACGGCCGGTAAAACCCTGACGATCATCGCCGATGGCAGCGCGCCGGGAACGGCGGGCGATATTCATGTCATCGGCAGTAGCCTGAAAGCGGCCGATACGCTGTTGCAGGCGAAGAACAACATCACCCTGGAAAGCGCGCAGAGCACCGCGAAGTGGGCCAACGACAGCAATAACGACCGAACCGCCATTGGTGTCAGTTTCAATATCGGCCAACAGAATGGCTTCACCCTCGATTTGGGCGCGTCTATCGCCAAGAGCATGGGCACAGGCGATTCGGTAACCCAGGTCAACAGCACGCTGGATACCGGCTCGCTGGTCCTGCGCAGTGGACAGGACACCACCCTGGCTGGCGCGCAGGTCCGGGCGCAGAGCATCAAGGCGGATATCGGCGGCAACCTCACTATCACGTCGCGTCAGGACAGCGAGACGCAGAAGAGCAAGCAGGGCAGTGCCGGTTTCGGCGGGAGCATCTGTATTCCGCCGTTCTGCTACGGCGCGCCCGTGGCGGCTTCCGCCAGCCTGGCGGCCGGCAACATGAACAGCAACTACAAGGCGGTAACGGATCAGAGCGGTCTGTTCGCCGGGGCGGGTGGTTACAACATTCATGTCGGCGACAAGACCACGCTGCAAGGTGCGGTGATTGCCAGTGAGGCGTCTGCGGACAAGAACCTGCTGGACACGAATCGGTTGATTGTCAGTGACATCAAAAATACCAGTGACATCAAGAGTCAGTCGGCTGGTTTGAGCGTGTCCGGAAGCTCAAGTGGTGGTGGAAGACCAACGGCCTCTCTGGGTGGTTTGTTTGGTATAGCGCTGACTGACTCGGATCACAGCAAAACTCGCAGCGCGGTCAGCGAGGGCACGATAGTCGTGCGTAGCGCCGAGGGCGCGAATGATTTGGTTGGGCTCAACCGCGATACCGCAAATGCCAATCAGAAGCTGGACAAGCCTGATGAAAAGGCCATGCAAGAGCGCATGGAGCTTGTAAGGAGTTCGGTAGAACTGGCCAATGGTCTTGCGGATGCCATCGCTACGGCAAAAATGAAGGCGGCTCAAGAGTCCAATAGCGAAGAATCGAAGGCTGCTCGACAGGCGCTGTTGGACAAGGGCAATCCTGACCCGACCAATGAGCAAATCGCCGATCAGATCAGTCGGGAATACGGAGTGGGCAGCAGCTTCAGAAAAGCAGCCCAAGCCGTCACCGCGATTGTTGGAGGGGTGGCTGGTGGAAATATTGGTGGTGCTGTAGCCGGAGCAGCGGCACCTTATCTTGCTCAGACTGTAAAGCAAATGACGGAGGGCGACGATACCGCGAATCTGATGGCTCACGCTGTTCTAGGGGCGGTGTTAGCTAGATCGGGAGGAAATTCAGCGTTGGCGGGTGCGGCTGGCGCAGTGGCGGCCGAAGAAACTGCACGTCTGATCAGGAAAGAGCTCTACGGTGACATCAGCGATGACAATCTGACCCAAGAGCAGAAACAGACGATTTCCAGCTTGTCCACATTGACAGCAGGGATCGCGGGGGCGGCAGCTGGCAATAACTCGTTGAATGCGGTAGCGGCGGCGCAGGTTGGGAAAAATGCGGTAGAGAATAATTATCTGAGCGTATCAGAAGCAAAAACAAAAAAAGGGCTTGAGTACAAACAGTTACACGAGCCGCTTACGCCTGAAGAGACTCAGAAGTTAGCCGACATCAATAAGGTTGATAAAGATAGAAATGCTGCTATTCAGGCTGTCTGCACTGCTGGGAACAAGTCGGGGGGCGCTTGTGGCACCCTGGTGGCGACTGCGCAAGATGCGCTTAATGAATATGGTAAGAACGTAACTTATAACCTGCTGTATAAAGATTTATACCCGAATGATGCAAAAAATGTTGAGACTGTTTTGCTGGGGTTGGATCATGAAAGTGTGACGCGAGATGCAGCCATTACTGCAATGGCAAAAGAGTCAAAGCTAAGCTGGGATGAGCAGGCAAGTCGTTATGATACGGCCATGACCCTGCAAGCGTTGACAGCTACGATCGCGGGATATTCTGGTTTCAAGGCTACGTCACCTGAGGCTCCGGTCACAAAAGGGGCTGCGTCTAAGAATGCGAATGCAACAGGCATGCTTACGGATTCGGAGACTGCGGTATTAACCGAAAGAAATGTTATCGAAGGAACGGCTAAGGGCGCTGCACCAAAAGTGGCGGCAGAGGGAAAGGTAGGAGGTCAGACCTTCCAAGACGTCAATCAAACCGCTCGTCCACTCAACGAGGCGGACCCGAAAATACCTTCGTTGATCACGGATAGGATTGCAGATAAAGCCGCTACGAATCCTGGCAAACGTTATCCAAACGGAAATATGAAAGATGCCCACGCTGAAATCGGTGTGATCCAGCAAGCATATAGCTCTGGTAAAACTGCCGGAGCGGACATGTCTATGACAGTCGCAGGGAAAGATGTATGCGGATTCTGCAAAGGTGACATAGCCGCTGCCGCAGAAAAGGCTGAGTTGAAATCTTTGACCGTAAGAGCTATAGATGATAAAACAGGACTTCCGAAAAACTATTACTGGGAGTCAGGTATGAAGTCTATTAAGGAGAAAAAATAGATGATCATCGGAGGGTATACCCTTAGTCCTGAGCATGGCAGATCGCAAATCCCTCTCATTGATCAGCCGACCATGGAAGATGTAAGGTCCATTATATGTGAATATAGTAAAGTCGACGGCGTCGCTTCGTTGTCTATTTCCCCGGCACCTGAAGCCGGACCTTACGAAATCAATCTTTATGCTGATTCTGGAAATTATATTCTGATGCTGAACCAATACCTTGATGATGGTGAGCATGTTGTGCGTACTCTTAATAATACGTCGACTGGAGCAAAATTGGTTGATGTTCTGGGCGATTACTATCCGGCGAGTTTTGTCACAAGAGATATAGATATCGTTATTTCTTGTTTTCAAGAATTTTTGAGGTCCGGTGATGTAAGCTTTACAGTGTTGAATGCTTAAAGTAAAAAAGTATGTAGGGTGCAAAAGCAACTGGTGGCGCTGCCGGAAAGGTAGACGAGTTTATTCCTCCAGGAATGGATCCCCCATTCCGTCCTGTTAACCCAGAGTTTCCGCCGAGCAAGTCTGTTGTTGATGCAATGGAGAGCCCGCAAATTAAAAAAAACATGGTGGGTTGTTCAAGAACAGACTGTTCAGATATTGCAAGCAAGTTATTTGATGCTTCTGGTGGTAAAGGGAAGGTTATTAGAGAAAAGGGGACGGATTTATTTGTTAGGGGCGAGTCTCGTCATTGGAAGCTAATAAATAAATCTGTCACCTTTTTGCAGTTAATATTCTTGATAATCAGGGTGTCATGCTACGCCCACCGAGGAAGACGCCGTAATGGAAGAGAGAGTTACCTATGGTGAAATCCGGGCTTGGTTTCTGGGGAGTTATTATAGCTATTGCAGAGTTAAGCTCAGCCACCAAAGCCCATGGGCTGAAGGTGAAAGTGAAGCAGGATATGCCTATAGTGAACTTGAGAACTCCTTTGATTTGCCTATTGAAAAATTAATGCTGGAGGTCTTAGCACTTATTCTTTCGGCAGGCCGGTCTTCGGAGAAAATCCAGAAGTATCATCTGGATGTTATTTCTGGATTGCTAAAGCAGATTGAACTTCCTTCTGTTTTGGAGGAGCTGCCTTCTGATGAGGCGGCAGAACTAATAGAAGATCTTAGATTGTTAGATTTGTATTAATAAAATAGCCCTAGTCGGGGCTATTTTATGGTGCAAAAGGGCTTGGAAGTAAGGTCGATGACTTACTGCCAAACCTCAATACTCGGGTACTTGTCGGACCTAAAGGGGACGGATTTATTTTTTATACTTGAGTAAGGTGATAGTCCTGTCAGGCACATCGAAAATAAATCCGTCCACTTTTAAATTGACGGCAAGTAATTTTAATAATGTACATGGAGTGTTCATGAAAAAAACGTCACTGCTAATGTTGAGCCTGATTCTGACGTTGCCAGGGTGTAAATCCAACGTCAGAGACTCTTCCCCCAGTTTGCTCAATAACGGCATCCAACTGCACCAGGACAAAGTGACCGTCGATACGCAACACGCCAAGGTCATCATGAAAGCGTCGGGTGCCACCTACCCAGTAGAGTTTTCGATCAGGCGCGCAACGGATCCTGACCAGCGAATGGATGTGCAGGGAACTGTTGCGGATACCGGCCGGGGCAAGGTGTTCGGCTGGATTGCCACGCTCAACGAAACGGTTAACAGCGCAACGTTGAAGCACTTCCCACAGTTGGAAGTACAGGCCGACGCCGATCAACCGTTCGAGGTATCGGGTTACGCCAGTGGCGAGAGCATTGGCAGTCGCTACCGATGTGGCCCGGTCAGAAGCACTTTCACACCGGAACGAAGCAAGGTTTATCTGGTGGAGTTTCAGTTTGTGGATGACCGCTGTGAACAGCATGTCTACGATGTCACTCAGTCAGAAGCGCGTATTCCTGTCGCGAGTGTAGCGGGTCGTTGAGTCCAAAGGTACGGGTAAAATCTAAAAGGGAAGACGGATTTATTTTCATGCGCGGCTGACCAGCAGCGCATGCATAAAATAAACTCGTCCCCCTTTAGCCATAGATCGGCTTAATGTTATTAAGCCTCTTTTGCCGGGTGTACGACGCGGCGTTTTAATCACTGGAAAATAGTGATGAGAAAAATTATGTTCACTGCGTGTCTGCTGTCGATAGCTGGTTGCGCCACCCCACATACCTCCGATTTCACTCACGCTGTCCCAGGCTGTCAGTCGGCTACTGCCAGTGTTAATAATCGAGCGGTTACGACTCTATTTTGCATCAAATCCATTGCCAACCAGCCATCGCAGTATCAGGTCAGAGTCAACGATCAAGCTGTTTTCACTGGCACCGATTACGAGCGCGTCAAGTTCGAAAAGGCAGTGAAGGAGGGCATAGTTAACGGTGGCTGCAATGAGCTGATTGAGGCTAAGGAAGGCAGCACCCAAAAACCTATGATGCTAAAAGACCTGCCACTCGAACTGGTTGTCAGTTGCCACATTGCCGCCGACGCTGCGGGCAACTCTCAACCCTTCAGCAAGGATGCGGCCTGCGACAAGGTATTCTACAAGGCCATAATGCCGCTGCTAGGCAAGGTGATACCGGTCGAAGTTGCACGTCAATGCACCGTCAAGATGGGGCCGCAAACCATTTTTGATGAGCGATTCAACTTCTGACTTATAGTGTCATTAAAATTCGTCCCCTTTTCGATTCGGCCAATGGACGTTCCTTTTGGTCCTCATTAGAAATATCAAATCAACGGGTCAATGATTTTGGATGTTTCTAAGGTGGGTGCGATAAGAGATGCCCTGACGGTGTATCTCTCAAATGGAAAAATTGAAGAATGCGCGACATTTTTTAGACAAAAGTCCGATGACGTTCCTGAGCTATTTCGTCTGGAGCTTTTAGGAAATATTAGTTTCTATCAGGGGGATATTGTCGAGGCAATCAAGTTTTATGAGGCGGCTACGTTGCTGTCACCTAAACATCTGATTCCTCGATATTTTTACCTGGCTGGCGTGAAGAATGAGCGGAAAGGAAATTTTGTTGACGCGTTCAAATATTACCAAACTGCAATTGAAGCAGAACCTTCATTTGTTGATTCCTATGTGGAGCTTGGAGCGTTGTTAGTGAAGGTTGGTGATTTCGCTTCTGTCCGGCGTCTTTAAATCCCCATCCAGCGCGATACATCATCCACAGAAAAGAAGGTTTAATCCAGGTCATGCGTTCCATCTTGAAAGGCGGGGAAACGAATGTTTCCTGTGCCAATGCGCGTCTGTGATGGCGTCCGAATAGGCTTGATAGACGCGAATGGTTGTCGCATCGTAGACCGCCCTGATTTGAGGATGAGGTATTTCAGAAAATTGCTTGTTCATATTCCAGGGCGTCCTCCTGATGCCTGGGGTCGGGCACCATCGCTCAACTGGCTGCGTTTGGCGCTGGCTTCAAGCCTGGCTTTTTTGAGAATCACCTCAGGGAATGAGCCCAGGCCCATCTCCCTACGACGGCCTGCCAGTTGAAAGCGAAGTAGCCAGGATTTACGCCCGGTAGGTTTGACGACCAAGCGAAGCCCATCACCATCTTCGTAGGTGCCGGGCTCGGTCAGGTTTTCGACTTGTTTCGGATTCAGCTTATCCATTGGATTTCCCCTCTCGTCCCTTTTGTCCCCCCACCTGTCCCGACACTTCATCGTCGGATGAGGTCAAATGGCGTCAAACACCATTGGACAAGGAAGAGCCAAGAGCGCCCGTGATAGCTAGGCTATCAGCAGGATTCTCAGATGGAATAGGATTATTTCGGACAATTAAAAAGCCGGCTTGTGGCCGGCTTCTCGGGGACGGGCTTGGTTTATTTTTGGTAAACCGCGCCAGCCTTCAAAACGTACACCCGGATCTTGCGTCCGGCTGTGGGACTTGGCGAGAAAGTGATCTGCCTTGTCGGTGCGATCTGAGCCTTGGAAAGGTCGATGCGCAAATGTGGGGCGCAGCATACTGATTTTTTTGAGGAATTCCCAGCTTGGCGTGCGGAAGTAGAGCTTTGCGGGGATGATTTGGTGTGGCCGCGTGGACGCTGTGGCGAGAGGATTGCCCCTGTTGCGGCGCGGAGAGTGTTCTGAAGCGGGTTATCCAGAAGCACCGCAGCGACTGCTGCGCAGTCGAACGGGGCGGTGTGGCGTTACGACAAGCCCCCTCGCCACATTGGATCACTGGGGGATTTACAGAAACGGCACTACTGGCCTGCGTTTGTTGAGCGTGGACCACCAGAACACCCACCCCAGTACCCTGATGTTCTGCTTGTCGATCTGTTCGGCACTGAAGATCTCATCCGGATACTCAGTACGGTTGTGGCTGCGCAGCCGAAGCGCATTCCCCGGCATCCGGTGCAGGTACTTGATTCGCAACATCCCGTCATGTTCGATCGCATAGATCTCGCCGTCGATAATCTGCGTAAGCCCGCGATCAATGGCGAGGGTAGAGCCGTCTTCAATCTTTTCGGCCATGCTGTTACCGATCATGTGGGTGCAGATGGCATTGGCATGTTTGATTTCCAGGGAGTCGAGGTGGCTGTGGGGCAGGCGGATGGATTGGCCTGGGTCTTCGACAACGTGGGTTTTGTTGGAGCCTGGGGCGGTGGTGGTTTCTTTAAAGAAGGGCAGCTCGACATCGATGGGCTCTATCACCGTGTAGATGCCCCGGATGGCCTGGGCGTCGAAGGTGTTGCCAGACTCGTCGAGCACACGCAGGCGCGAGGACTCTTTCGGGCCTTCGCCGGTTTTCAGCCAGTCACTGTTTACAGGCAGAAGTCGGGAGACTTCTTCCATGCGATAAGCAGGCACACCACGGGTGTACCAGTTATGGATGTTTTGCGCTTCCGTGTCGAAGAAAGCGGCAAATCCTGTCGTTGTGATGTTGGCTGCTTCGAGGAGCGCTCTAAACCGTGGGCCGCTAGTGTTCTTTTTCATAAACACGAGTTTACGGGCGCAGGGTGGGGGTTTGAATAAACGACCCGTTCAAATTTCTAGGGAAATTTAAGACCGGATGTAAGACGCTTTTCGTAAAAAATAAACAGGCAAACACCTAGGCTGAAATGCTGAAAACTCATTGTTAAAGGCGTTCCAGGCGCCCACAAAAAACCCCGGATCAACCGGGGTTTTTCTTGAAGCGTGAGGCTAGAAGCCAGCCGTTGCTTCTCAGCCTTTGTAGGCAGCAACCGACTTGGTGATCGCGTCGCGGGCGGCGTCTGCACCGGCCCAGCCTTCGATCTTCACCCATTTGCCTTTTTCGAGGTCTTTGTAGTTCGCGAAGAAGTGCTCGATCTGCTGGATCAGCAGAGGTGGCAGATCGGTGTATTCCTTCACGTCCACGTACAGCTGGGACAGCTTGTCGTGTGGGACTGCGATGACTTTGGCATCGCCGCCGCCGTCGTCGGTCATGTTCAGGATGCCGACTGGACGCGCGCGGATCACCGAACCTGGAGCAACCGGGTAAGGGGTCACGACCAGCACGTCGAGGGGATCACCGTCGTCGGCCAGGGTGTTCGGGATGTAACCGTAGTTGGCCGGGTAGAACATCGGGGTGGCCATGAAACGGTCAACGAACAGGCAATCGCTGTCTTTGTCGATTTCGTATTTGATCGGCGCGTGGTTGGCCGGGATCTCGATCGCGACGTAGATGTCGTTCGGCAGGTCTTTGCCAGCCGGAATCTTGCTATAGCTCATTGGGCGGTGCCCCCGTTAGTTGACCAAAAACACTTGGCCGGATTGACCAAAAAGTGGCGGCGATTATAGGCATATTCCGCCACCGTTGCTATGTGCCAGAGGTCGTGTAGACCTTAGTCGTGAGCCTGATAGACCGGATCATTGGCCTGAAGTTGCCTAAGTCTTGCCAAGGGATCCTGCCGGTAAAACAGCCTCAACTGTTCGTAGACCTGTGGATAAGCCTCGTGCAGCAGATCCGGGGCGCTGAAGAAGTATTCGCTGGTGACCGCGAAAAACTCGGCGGGGTTTTCCGCCGCGTACGGGTCGATGGCCGTTTCAGCGTCCGGGTTGCGCTCCAGTTGCCGGTCGAGGTCGTTATAAGCTTCCTGCATGACCTTGGCCCAATCGCTGACGCGCATGTCGGCGTGCAGCGGTGGCAGGCCATTGGCGCTGCCGTTGAGCATGTCGAGTTTGTGCGCGAGTTCGTGGATCACCAGGTTGTAGCCTTCCCAGCTACCGCTGGCCATTACGCCGGGCCAGGCGAGGATGATCGGGCCTTGCTGCCAGGCTTCGCCACTGTGCTCGCCGTCCCATTCGTGTTCGACGCCGCTGGCATCGCGATGACGCTGAGGGCTGAGGAAGTCGTCGGGGTAAAGGATGATTTCGTGAAAACCCTGATACCAGTTCAGATCGCCCAAATGCATAAGCGGTAATTGGGCCTGGGCGGCGAGCAGCAGGCATTGCTCCTGGTGGAGTTCGACGCCGGGCAGGGTGGTCAGGTGTTTGTCTTGCAGGAACAGCACGCTGGCTTCGCGCAGCCAGCGGTCTTCGGCCGCGCTGATGCCATCGAGGAAACTCAGGTGTTGGCGCACCCGTTGCCACATGTCGTCGGCAATCGGATGCCTGGCCAGGGTGCGCCGGCGTCGCCAGGCGCTAAGGGACCACATTGTCAGTCAGCGGGGTTCAGCTTTGGAGGCAGCATTAGCGAGGCGGCTGCGGATCACGCCGATGATCATCGGTAGCAGTGACACCAGGATGATACCCACCACCAGCAGTGACAGGTTTTTCTTGATGAACGGTACGTTGCCGAAGAAGTAACCGAGGGTTACCAGGCCACCCACCCAGAGGACGGTGCCGAAAACGCTGAAGGCAAAGAAACGCGGGTAAGGCATTTTGCCGACACCGGCGACGAACGGGGCAAAGGTACGGATGATTGGCATGAAGCGTGCCAGGGTCACGGTTTTGCCGCCGTGCTTGTCGTAGAAATCGTGGGTTTGTTGCAAGTAGTCGCGGCGGAAGATTTTCGAATTCGGGTTGCTGAACAACCGTTCGCCGACGGTGCGGCCAACCAGATAGTTGGTGCTGTCACCGAGGATCGCCGCCAGCATCAGCAGGCCGCCCAACAATACCGGGTCCATGCCGCCACCGGCCGCCACGGCGCCGGCGATGAACAGCAGGGAGTCGCCCGGCAGGAACGGCATCACCACCAGACCGGTTTCGCAGAAGATCACCATAAACAGGATGGCGTAGATCCATGACCCGTAGTTAGTCACCAGCAAGTCGAGGTAAACGTCGAGATGCAAGATAAGGTCGATCGGGTTGAAATCCATGGAAAGCACCTGTGGTGATGGCCCGACTCAGCGGGCCTGTGCGGATGGCTTCGCGTAAGACTACAGCTGGGTGTAATTTTTCTTACGAGCCGGGAGGTGTGGGCATTATACGGGGTGAAAAGTGAAAAGCGCGTCGAGTTTGTAGCGAGGAATGTCAATGTGTTGCGGGGGTTGTCGGAAAAGATCGCAGCCTTCGGCAGCGCCTGCATTGACCGGGGCTACCTCGACCCTGTAGCTGCCGAAGGCTGCGATCTTTTTGGGGCCGACCTTAAAGCCCGTCACTGATAGGCAACACGTAGTTCTTGAACTCGGTGTCTTCCCTGAACCCGATGGATTCGTAGGTTTTCTGCGCGACTTCGTTGTTGCTGCTGGTGGAAACGCGCATGCGCACGGCATTGGTTTCCTTGGCCATTTTTTTCGCGGTGCGGATCAGGTTGTCAGCCACCAGCTGGCGGCGGGCGTCTTCGGCGACGTAGATGTCATTGAGGATCCACACGCGTTTGAGCGAAAGAGACGAAAAGCTCGGGTACAACTGACAGAAACCCATCAATTTGTTGTTGTCGTCATCGGCCAGGGCCAGGTAGATCACCGACTCTTTGCGCCGCAGGCGCTTTTCGAGGAACGCTCGGGACGAGTCCGGATACGGCAGAGAGCCGTAAAACTCGCGATATTTAACGAACAATGGGGTCAGCAGGTCCAGGTGTTCGAGGGTCGCTTGAATAATCCGCATGGTAGGTCTCGTCTTCAAGTGGCTGTCTTACATGGTGACGGCGATAGGAAACCCTTGGCGGCCGTGCATCGATCCTGCCTTAAACCGGATTAGAAACGCAATGCGGAAACGGTTCAGGCATCCGACGGGCTGAGTAGGAAATTACCTTTCAAGTCTGCTCCTGCGTCCGACTCCAGCGTCTGAACCTGGGCTTCGTCCTTCAGACTGACCCCTGATAACTGCCGCCGACAGGCTTCGCGCATCAAATACAGCAAGCGGTGTGCCGCCATGCCGTAACTCAAGCCTTCGAGCCGGACATTCGAGATGCAGTTGCGGTAAGCATCCGTCAGTCCGACCTTGGGATTATAGGTGAAATACAGGCCCAGGCTGTCTGGCGAGCTTAATCCAGGGCGTTCGCCGATCAGTATGACCACCATTTTCGCACCGAGCAGCTCGCCGATCTCGTCGGCCACCGCAACCCGGCCTTGCTCCACCAGAATCACTGGCGACAGGGACCAGCCTTCGATAGCTGTCTGTTCTTCCATCCGTGCCAGAAACGGCAAGGTGTGGCGATGAACGGCCAGTGCCGAGAGACCATCGGCCACTACTACAGCCAGATCCACCCCGCCAGGATGGGCTCGCGCGTAATCACGCAGTGTCTGCGCCGATTCGTCACTCAACTTGCGCCCCAAATCGGGGCGCTGCAAATAGCTGTTCCGGTCCGTGGCGGCGCTGTGCAGCAGCAAGCTCTCACGTCCACGCGCGGTCAGTTGCGAACTGAGCCCCGGGTGGTCGAAGGGCAGGTGTACCGCATCCCGGGCCTGGGCATGGGCGTACTGGAAATCCAGCTGCGCGCGGGTCGGCATACTGGTGCCGGTGCGACCCAGTGCAATTCGCGCAGGGGTCAGACGGCGAAGTTCCTGCCATGGGTTCTGCGGATCGACGGGTGGTTTATCCATATCAACACTCATCCCAGTTGCGCCAATGCCTGGCGGAAGGCCGGTGGCAGGCTGTTGCCGAAGTGAATTTTGCCGTCCGCCTGGGTGAAGATGCCCATGTTCGCCAGCCACTGTTCAAACTCCGGCGCCGGTTTCAGGCCCAGGGTTTGTCGGGCGTAGAGGGCGTCGTGGAACGAGGTGGTCTGGTAGTTGAGCATGATGTCGTCGGAGCCGGGGATGCCCATGATGAAATTAATCCCGGCCACGCTCAGCAAGGTCAGCAGAGTATCCATGTCGTCCTGGTCGGCTTCGGCATGGTTGGTGTAACAGATATCGCAGCCCATGGGCACACCCAGAAGCTTGCCGCAGAAGTGGTCTTCGAGGCCGGCGCGGATGATTTGCTTGCCGTTATAGAGGTATTCCGGGCCGATGAAGCCTACGACGGTGTTCACCAGAAACGGTTTGAAATGGCGCGCCACGGCGTAGGCGCGGGTTTCACAGGTCTGTTGATCGATGCCATGGTGGGCGTTGGCCGACAAGGCACTGCCTTGGCCGGTCTCGAAATACATCAGATTTTGGCCCAGTGTGCCGCGATTCAGGCTCAAACCCGCGTCATAGCCTTCCTGTAAAACGTTGAGGTTGATACCGAAACTGGCGTTGGCCGCTTCGGTGCCGGCGATCGACTGGAACACCAGGTCCAGCGGAACCCCGCGATTCACCGCTTCGATGGACGTGGTGACGTGGGTCAGTACGCAGGCCTGTGTCGGAATGTCGTAGCGCTGGATGATCGCGTCGAGCATTTCCAGCATGGCGCAGATCGAAGCAATGCTGTCGGTGGCCGGGTTGATGCCGATCATCGCGTCGCCGTTGCCGTACAGCAGGCCGTCGAGAATGCTGGCGGCGATGCCGGCCGGTTCGTCGGTGGGATGATTGGGCTGCAAGCGCGTCGAGAGCCGGCCGCGCAGGCCCAGGGTGCCGCGGAACTGGGTGACCACGCGGATTTTCTGCGCCACCAGCACCAGGTCTTGCACGCGCATGATCTTCGACACGGCGGCGACCATTTCCGGGGTCAGGCCGGGGGCGAGGGCGCGCAGGCTTTGTTCGTCGGCGGCTTCGCTGAGCAGCCAGTCGCGAAAACCGCCGACGGTGAGGTGGGCGACCACCTTGAAGGCTTGCTTGTCGTGGGTGTCGATGATCAGTCGGGTGACTTCATCCGCTTCGTAAGGAATCAGCACTTCCTCCAGGAAGTGGGTCAGCGGGGTGTCGGCCAGGGCCATCTGCGCGGCCACCCGTTCGCCATCGTTGAGGGCGGCAACGCCGGCCAGAAAGTCCCCGGAGCGCGCCGGGCTGGCTTTGGCCATGACGTCCTTGAGGCTGTTGAAGCGGTAGGTCTGGGCGCCGACGGTATGGGCAAATACGGCCATGGGACGGTGTCCTCCTGGTGAGTACAAGTCTTGAAAACACTGAGCATCCTGTGGGAGCGGGCTTGCCCGCGATGCGAGCAACTCGGTTCAACAGTTGCACCGCAGTGATGCAATCGCGGGCAAGTCGGATCGCCGCACCGCCGCTCCCACAGGGTTTGCGCTGTATCAGGGCAAACGCCGGGGGTTGAGCCCGGCGCCGGTGCAATTCAAATGCCTTCGAGCATCGCATCCGCCGGTGCATCGGCACGTTGTTTGGCGGTCAGTTGGAAATACAGGTAACCGGCCACCATGAAGCCGAGGAATACACAGCCGATCAGCGTGTTGAACCAGGCCATCGCCACCAGACACACCACCGCCAGAAACAGCGCGATCCCTGGCACGATCGGATAGCCCGGCGCACGGAAGGTGCGTTCCAGGTTGGGTTCGGTTTTACGCAGTTTGAACAGGCTCAGCATACTGATGATGTACATCACGATGGCGCCGAATACCGACATGGTGATCATTGCAGCCGTCAGCGTCATGCCTTGCAGGTTGACCAGGCCGTCGCTGTAGATCGCCGCAATGCCGATCACGCCGCCCGCCAGGATTGCCCGGTGCGGGGTCTGGAAACGCGAGAGTTTGGCCAGCCCTTTGGGCAGGTAGCCGGCGCGAGCCAAGGCGAAGAACTGTCGCGAATAGCCCAGAATGATCCCGTGGAAGCTCGCCACCAGACCGAACAGGCCGATCCACACCAGCATGTGCATCCAGCTCGAATTGTTGCCGACCACCGCTTTCATCGCCTGAGGCAGCGGGTCGTTGATGTTCGACAGTTGGCGCCAGTCGCCAACACCGCCCGCCATGACCATCACGCCGATAGCGAGGAACACCAGGGTCAGAATGCCACTGACGTAGGCTTTGGGAATCGTGCGTTTCGGGTCCTTGGCTTCCTCGGCGGCCATGGCTGCGCCTTCAATGGCGAGGAAAAACCAGATCGCGAAGGGAATTGCCGCGAAGATGCCGGGAATCGAGGCCATGGTGAACTCGTTGGAACCCGACCAGCCGTTGAGTACGAAGTTACTGAAGCTGAAGCCCGGCGCGACCACGCCCATGAACACCAGCAATTCAGCGACGGCAAGCACGGTGACCACCAATTCGAAGGTAGCCGCGATACTGACGCCGAGGATATTCAAGCCCATGAACACGAAATAAGCGCCGACGGCGGCGACCTTCGGGTCCAGCTCCGGGTATTGCACGTTGAGGTAGGCGCCGATGGCCATGGCGATCGCTGGTGGCGCAAAAACGAATTCGATCAGGGTGGCGATGCCGGCGATCAGTCCGCCTCGTTCGCCGAAGGCCCGGCGGCTGTAGGCAAACGGCCCGCCAGCGTGGGGAATGGCGGTGGTCAATTCGGTGAAACTGAAGATGAAGCAGGTGTACATCGTCGCCACCATTAATGCGGTGACGAGAAAACCCAGAGTGCCTGCGGTGCCCCAGCCGTAACTCCAGCCGAAATACTCGCCGGAAATCACCAGGCCGACGGCAATGCCCCATAGATGCAGGGTGCCGAGTGTGGGTTTGAGCTGTGTAGTAGAAGTCATAAGTCCTCTCTGTCTTTTTTATTGTTTGATCTGTTGGACTTTCGGGTATGGCGTTTTCGTGTAATGCGGGCACGCAAAGCCCGTGCCAGACAAGCAGGGCGATGATTTACGGTGCGTTCAAGGACGCCATCGCGGGCAAGCCCGCTCCCACCGGGTTATGGAGGAATTCACCTATTGGGGGTGACCCAAAATCACTGTGGGAGCGGGCTTGCCCGCGATGACCATCTGAAGGGCGATACAGAACTACCTGTATCGCCCCCCGGTTTTTAGAAGAAGCCCAACGGATTGATGTCGTAGCTCACCAGCAGGTTTTTGGTCTGCTGATAGTGATCGAGCATCATTTTGTGGGTTTCACGGCCGACGCCGGACTTTTTGTAACCGCCGAATGCGGCGTGCGCCGGGTACAGGTGGTAGCAGTTGGTCCATACGCGACCGGCCTTGATGGCGCGGCCCACGCGGTAGGCGCGGTTGATGTCGCGGGTCCAGAGGCCGGCACCCAGGCCGAACTCGGTGTCGTTGGCGATGGCCAGGGCCTCGGCTTCGTCCTTGAAGGTGGTGATGCTCACCACCGGGCCGAAGATTTCTTCCTGGAACACGCGCATTTTGTTGGTGCCCTTGAGCAGGGTCGGCTGGATGTAATACCCGGTCGCCAGGCTGCCCTCGAGTTTTTCTACTTTGCCGCCGGTCAGCAGTTCGGCGCCTTCACCCTTGGCGATATCCAGGTACGAAAGGATTTTGTCGAATTGCTGCTCGGATGCCTGGGCGCCGACCATGGTGTCGGTGTCCAGCGGGTCGCCGCGCTTGATCTGCAGGACTTTATTCATGACGACTTTCATGAACTCGTCATAGATCGACTCTTGCACCAGCGCGCGGGACGGGCAGGTGCAGACTTCGCCCTGGTTGAAGAACGCCAGCACCAGACCTTCAGCGGCTTTCTCGATGAAGGACGGTTCGGCCTGCATGACGTCTTCGAAGAAGATATTCGGCGACTTGCCTCCCAGCTCCACGGTGGATGGAATGATGTTTTCGGCGGCGCATTTCATGATGTGCGAGCCGACAGGAGTCGAACCGGTGAAGGCGATCTTGGCGATGCGTTTGCTGGTGGCCAGGGCTTCACCGGCTTCCTTGCCGAAGCCTTGCACCACGTTGAGCACGCCAGGTGGCAGCAGGTCGCCGATCAGCTCCATCAGCACGGTAATGCCCAGCGGGGTTTGCTCGGCTGGTTTGAGGACGATGCAGTTACCGGCGGCCAGGGCCGGGGCGAGTTTCCAGGCGGCCATCAGAATCGGGAAGTTCCAGGGGATGATCTGACCGACCACGCCCAGCGGTTCATGGATGTGATAGGCCACGGTATTACCGTCGATCTCGGCGGCACTGCCTTCCTGGGCGCGGATGCAACCGGCGAAGTAGCGGAAGTGGTCGGCGGCCAGCGGGATGTCGGCGTTGAGGGTTTCGCGCACGGCTTTGCCGTTGTCCCAGGATTCGGTGATCGCCAGCAGTTCCAGGTTCTGCTCGATGCGATCGGCGATTTTCAGCAGCACCAGCGAGCGTGCCTGGGCGGACGTGGCGCCCCAGGCATCGGCGGCGGCATGGGCAGCGTCCAGGGCTTTTTCGATGTCTTCGGCCGTGGAACGCGGGAATTCGGCAATCGGTTGGCCGTTGACCGGCGAGGTGTTGGTGAAGTACTGACCTTTGACAGGCGCGACGAACTCGCCGCCGATGTAGTTACCGTACTTGCTCTTGAACGAAACGATAGCGCCTTCAGTACCGGGGTGAGCGTAACGCATGATGGGTTTCTCCTTGGCTTTTGTGCTTATAAGGGAGGACGCGCCAGAGCGCTGCATAAGCGTAGAGCAAAGGTCGGGCCAGCGCCTTGCAAGTCAGGTAAATCAAGGGCTTGTGTATTTTTTGTCGGACGGATGGGCGGCGTTTGTGACGCTTGCGGTACAGCCCCTGTGACACTTTGTACCGTTTGTGGCACAGGCTGTGACTGATCGGTCTTGCCAGCATTGCAATGCATTGGTGGCTGGAGGATGCTGGGCTTCAAATGGCCACACAGGCAATTCATTGTGGCGAGGGAGCTTGTGTGGCGAGGGGGCTTGCCCCCGTTGGGCTGCGAAGCAGCCCCCAAACCAGTCACCTCTATTTCCCGGATACACCGCATACACAGGATTTACGACTGCTGCGCAGCCGAACGGGGGCAAGCCCCCTCGCCACAGGAAGTGGTTATAGGTAAGCACTCACCTTTCGGGGAGAACAATAAGAAATGCACGACAACCATTTGAGTCGCCATGCCCAGCAAGTGTTGACCGTGACCCAGGGTAAGTCCCACCTGCACGGCCCCGGCAGCGATCCGTCCATTGCCCGCTCCTGGTTGCGGTGCCTTGAGGACTATCACCTCGACCCGGCCCTGACCATGGCGCCGACGGTGCTGGAACATGGTCGCATCCTGGAAAGCCGCGAACGCTTGCAGCAAGTGCTGCAGATCGCCGGCAACGAAATGACCAGCCTCCACCAGCAACTCTCCGGCGCCGGCCACGCCGTGTTGCTGACTGACGCCCGCGGGGTGATCCTCAACTGCGTCACCGCGCCCGCCGAACGGAAGATTTTCGAACGCGCTGGCCTTTGGCTGGGCGCCGACTGGAGCGAAGCCTGCGAAGGCACCAATGGCATCGGCACCTGCCTGGTGGAGCGCCAGTCCCTGACCATCCACCAGGACGAACACTTTCGTGGCCGCCACACCGGCCTGACCTGCTCGGCAAGCCCGGTGTTCGACCCTCACGGTGAATTGTTGGCAGTGCTCGACGTATCTTCGGCGCGTCACGAGGTTTCACGGCAGAGCCAGTTTCACACCATGGCCCTGGTCAATCTGTCGGCGAAGATGATCGAGAGCTGCTATTTCCTGCGTTACTTCGACAATCAATGGTTGCTGCGTTTTCACTTGCAGGCCGAATCTGTCGGGCTGTTCAGCGAAGGGCTGTTGGCGTTCGACGGGGAAGGGCGGATCAGTGCGGTCAATCAGAGCGCGCTGAATTTGCTGGGGCATATTCGTGGTGGACTGTTGGGCCAACCGGTGGCGGCGTTTTTCGATTGCTCGCTGGATGAGTTGCTCGGCCGCGCGAGCGCCAATGCCAGCGCCAGTTGGCCATTGCGCACCCGTGACGGGCGGCGGCTGTTTGCGGTGTTGCGCGGGCAGCCGCGCAGCATTCCTGTTCCCGTGGTGCAAAGCCCGGCAGTGGCCGAGCGTCCAAGGCTGTTGGGTATTTGCCTGGGCGATGCCGCGTTACAAGAAGACTTCCGCAAGGCCTTGCGGGTGTTCGAGCGGGATGTGCCGTTGCTGATCAACGGCGAAACCGGTTCAGGCAAGGAGGCTTTCGCCAAAGCGGTGCATCAGGCCAGTCAACGGGCGGAAAAATCGTTCGTCGCCCTCAATTGCGCGGCGATCCCCGAAAGCCTGATCGAAAGCGAGCTGTTCGGCTATCGCGGCGGCAGTTTCACCGGTGCCCGCAAGGAAGGCATGCGCGGCAAGTTGCAGCAGGCCGATGGCGGGACTTTATTCCTGGATGAAATCGGCGACATGCCGCTGACCATGCAAACCCGGCTATTAAGGGTGCTGGAAGACCGCCAGGTGGTGCCGATTGGCGGCGAGCCGGAATCGGTCAATGTACGGATCATCAGCGCTACTCACCGCAACCTGCTCGAAAGGGTGCAGGACGGCAGTTTTCGTGAGGATTTGTATTACCGGCTCAATGGGCTGGAGGTTGCCTTGCCGGCGTTGCGTGAGCGCACGGACAAATCACAGTTGCTCGACTTTCTGCTGGCCGAAGAGGCGGGCGGGGAGAGCGTGTTGATTGATGCCCCGGCGCGGCAGGCGTTGCTGGATTTCGCCTGGCCGGGGAACGTGCGGCAGTTGCGCAATGTGCTGCGGACCCTGACGGCGTTGTGTGACGGCGGTCGGATCGGGCTGGAAGATTTGCCGGCGATGATTCGTCAGGCCCGGCCGGTGACGGTGGCGACAATTGAAGAACCGTCCGAGTATCCGCTGGACGATGCCGAGCGGTTGGCGTTGCTCAGCGCACTGGAGCAGCAGCGCTGGCACATGACCCACACCGCCGAACAGCTGGGGGTCAGCCGCAATACCCTCTACAGAAAGCTGCGAAAACACGGCATCGCCCGGTAAACCGCGTCGCGGCGCGGGCAAGTCGGATCGCCGCACCGCCGCTCCCACAAAGGCAACGCGAACCCTGTGGGAGCGGGCTTGCCCGCGATGGCGTCAGAGAGACCGAAACACAAGGTGCGATTTTCCCCTCCCTACGCTAACCTGCGGCCATGTTTTACGAGGTCGACTATGCACATTCATATTCTTGGTATTTGCGGCACTTTCATGGGTTCGATGGCGGTTCTGGCCAAAGAGCTGGGCCATCATGTGACCGGCTCCGATGCCAACGTCTATCCGCCGATGAGCACTCAGCTGCAAGCCCAGGGCATTGAGTTGACCCAAGGTTACGACCCGGCGCAACTCGATCCGGCCCCGGACCTGGTGGTGATCGGCAATGCCATGTCCCGCGGCAACCCGGCCGTCGAGTACGTGTTGAACAAAGGCCTGCCGTACGTCTCCGGCCCGCAATGGCTGGCCGATCACGTGCTGCAAGGCCGCTGGGTGCTGGCGGTTGCCGGCACTCACGGCAAGACCACCACCAGCAGCATGCTCGCCTGGGTTCTGGAACACGCCGGTATGAGTCCGGGTTTCCTGATCGGCGGCGTGCCGCAGAATTTCTCGGTGTCGGCGCGTCTGGGCGATACGCCGTTTTTCGTGATCGAAGCCGACGAATACGACAGCGCGTTTTTCGATAAGCGCTCCAAGTTTGTTCACTACCGCCCGCGCACGGCGATCCTGAACAATCTGGAGTTCGATCATGCCGACATATTTCCTGATCTGGCGGCCATCGAGCGACAGTTCCACCATTTGGTGCGGACCATTCCGAGCGAAGGTCTGGTGATCCATCCGACCACCGAACCGGCCTTGCAGCGCGTCATCGAAATGGGCTGCTGGACCCCGGTGCAAACCACCGGCGCCGGCGGTCAATGGCAGGTCAAACTACTCAGCGAAGATGGCTCGAAGTTCGAAGTGATGTTCGAAGGCGTCGCTCAAGGCGTGGTCGAGTGGGACATGACCGGTCAGCATAACGTCGCCAACGCCTTGGCCACCCTGGCCGCCGCGCGTCACGTCGGCGTCGTGCCGTCGATGGGGATCGCGGCACTGAGCGCGTTCAAAAGCGTGAAGCGGCGGATGGAGAAAGTCGCTGAAGTCCGTGGCATCACCATTTACGACGACTTCGCTCACCACCCGACCGCCATCGCCACCACCCTCGACGGTTTGCGCAAGCGCATCGGCGATGCACCGCTGATTGCGATCATCGAGCCGCGCTCCAACTCCATGAAGCTCGGCGCTCACCGCGATGGCTTGCCGGAAAGTGTGGTCGATGCCGATCAGGTGATCTGGTATTCGCCGGCCAACCTCGGTTGGGACCTGGGCGCCACGGCGGCATTGTGTACCGTGCCGTCGATCGTCAGCGATTCGCTGGAAGGCATCATCGAGCGGGTGAAGAGCCAGGCCCAGCCTGGCACCCACGTGGTGATCATGAGCAACGGCGGCTTCGGCGGCCTGCACGGCAAACTGGCCGAGGCACTGCAATGAACAACGGCCCGGAACGCATCACGCTGGCGATGACCGGCGCTTCGGGCGCCCAGTACGGCTTGCGTCTGCTCGACTGCCTGGTGCGTGAAGACCGCGAGGTGCACTTCCTGATTTCCAAGGCCGCGCAACTGGTGATGGCCACCGAGACCGATGTCTCGCTGCCGTCCAAACCGCAGATGATGCAAGCCTTCCTCACTGAATACACCGGCGCCGCCGCTGGGCAGATTCGGGTGTACGGCAAGGAAGACTGGATGTCGCCGGTGGCTTCGGGCTCCGGCTCGCCAGCGGCGATGGTGGTGGTGCCGTGTTCCACCGGGACCTTGTCCGCTATCGCGACCGGTGCTTGCAACAACTTGATCGAGCGGGCAGCCGACGTGACGTTGAAGGAGCGCCGCCAGTTGATTCTGGTACCGCGCGAGGCGCCGTATTCGAGCATTCATCTGGAGCATATGCTCAAGTTGTCGAACATGGGCGTGACGATTCTGCCGGCGTCGCCAGGCTTCTATCATCAGCCGCAAACCATTGATGACTTGATCGACTTCGTCGTGGCGCGAATTCTCAATCTGCTGAGTATTCCGCAAGACATGCTGCCGCGTTGGGGCGAGCACCATTTGAGCAGTGATGAATAAGCTGCTGATTATTTTTCTGGCGATGCAACTGGCGGGCTGCGCCACGGCGCGCACCCTCGATGCTGCCAAACCCGGGGCGCCGGTGGTGTATTCGGGGACGCGTCTGGATTTGTATGCGATGAACGGCGGGTGCTGCGCCATGGATAGATATGGCGCAGAGGCGCCGGGTTATCCCGGTGTTGATCTGCCAGCCAGTGCGTTGCTCGATACGCTGCTGTTGCCGCTGTCGTTGTTGACGGTGATTGGCGTAAGTTTTCAAGCGACCGGTGGGTTGTAAAGGTAGCTGCGTTCCCTGTGGCGAGGGGGCTTGCCCCCGTTGGGTCGCGCAGCGACCCTCCGTTTCTTCAGTTGCACCGAATCGCCTGCATTTACGACTGCTTCGCAGCCGAACGGGGCGGTGCGGCGTTCCGACAAGCCCCCTCGCCACGGGTCCGATGTCGGCCTGAGATCATTTGCCCAACTTGCGCAACTCATCCGACTCGACAATCCGCACGCCATCCTGTTCTTCCAGCGCCAGGCGCCACATCGCTCGAGCCAGTTGGCAGGCTTCGATGCCGTGGTATTTGCCCGGAATCAATTTCGACAACGGGCCGGCTACCCGCTCCGCCAGTCGCGGCTCGGCGCGATCGCCCAACAACAGCGAAGGCCGGCAGATGGTCAGCTGCGGCCAGTCCTGCGCGCGCAATGCGTGTTCCATCTCGCCTTTAACCCGGTTGTAGAAAATCGAGGATCTGCGATCGGCCCCCAAGGCACTGATCACTATCAGGTGCCGTGCACCCATTTCCCGGGCGCGCTTGGCGAAGGCCACGACCATGTCCAGGTCAACCGCGCGAAACGCTTCCTCGGAGCCAGCCTGCTTGATCGTGGTGCCGAGGCAGCAGTAGGCGACGTCGACGCGACCGTTCAATTGCGGCAGAAACACCGTCGGGTCACCGACCGGGTTTTCCAAGTGAGGATGTTCGGCCAGTGGCCGGCGTGAGGGGGCTAATACTCGTGCAATCGTGGGCTCATTGAGCAGACGGTCAAGCAAATGCTCACCAGTTAACCCGGTAGCTCCTGCAAGTAATACATGCTGAGGCGTCAAGTACATAATAATTCCCCCTTGATACTGTTCAGCTTAGTTGTTCTTTTCATCCTTGCTGATAGAGACACTTTGCAGGGCCTTTCGTGCCTGCTGCTTGCGTAACAATTGCCAGTGGGCGAGCACGGCTTTCGGTGCCCAGATCTGTGGCTCGGAGGCTTCGAAGTTGTCGGCCAGCTCACGCTCGGCCACGGTGGCACTGGCCCGTTTGAAGGCTTGCTCCAGATCGTCGGTCTGGTTCAACGCCTGGGCGAACAGTGCGTCGCCGAAATAGGTGAAATTGGCTTCTTCCGAACACCCGAAGGATACCCGGTCGGCGCGCGAAGCGGTCATGATCAGGGTGTGTTCATCCTTGAGGGCAGGGATGAAACCGCCGGAATAACAGGACGAAATCACGATAATCTTGTCACGCTTCTTCAGCGGCGCGAGGACGGCGGCGAGTTCGTCGGCCGGCAGGTCGGCCAGTTCCATGCGTGGCTGGTCGAGTACCAGTTCGTGTTCACTGGAGCCATGGCTTGTCAGGTAAATGAACAGCAAGTCTTCCGGGCCACTGCGCTCGGCCAGCGTCTGGGCGGCGCGGCGCAGGTTTTCCCGGGTGGCCATCGGCCGGTCGCCGAGGTGGTCGCGATGGTTGACCAGGCGAATCTGGCCGAAAGCGCCGAAACGGCTGGCGAGCATGTTGGCGACGTAGTCGGATTCGCGCAGGAACACGCTCTGCTTGCCGTCACCGCCCAGGGTCAAGGTGTACAGTTCGACCGCCGGAGTCGAGGCTGGCACGTTGGCCAGTGCTTCGTCGAGCAAGCGGCCCTGGGCCAGCAAGCCGAGTTCCAGGGTATCGGGCAGCAGCTTGCCATCGGCGTCGCGCACGCGCTGACTATTGACCCAGGTGCCGCTCAACACCGTGCCATCGGTCAGCACCAACGTGCCTTTGCCCTGATAGTTGTCGCCGTCGAACTGGCCGATATAGAAACTGCCATCGGCCAGGTTCAAGCGGCCCTGGCCGGTGAAGCGCCAGTCGCTGAACTGACCGATGTAGTGGCTGCCGTCGGCGCCGATCAACTCGCCCTTGCCGTTCAGTACGCCTTCTTTGAACTGACCGATCCAGACATCGCCATCGGCGTTTTCGTAGCGGCCTTTGCCATGCAGTTGATTGTTCTTGAACCCGCCGACGTAGATATCGCCATCGGCGCTGTTGAACGTGCCGTTGCCTTCCAGCTGGCCATCGACGAAATGCCCGGTGAACTGATTGCCGCTGGCATCACTACGCTGGCCTTCGCCGTTGGGTTTGCCGTGAGCGAACTGCCCCTGGTACTGGCTGCCGTCTTCAAGTTCCAGACGACCGAGCCCTGAATATTGGTCGGCCTTGAATTCGCCACGGTAGATCATGGCGTTTTCTTTGAGGGTGCCTTCACCGTCCCGTCGACCGGCCTTGAATCCGCCGGTATAGCTGCTGCCGGTGGTGGTGAGCGTGCCTTGGCCGTCGAACAGCCCCTGCTGGAATTGCCCGCGATAGACCTCTCCGTTGCTGCCGTGCCATTCGCCCTGGCCATGCCATTGGCCTTTGTCGAAGTGGCCGGCGTACCAACTGCCGTTCGGGTAATCGATGCGGCCCTCGCCTTGCAGCAAGCCGTTGACCAGATCACCGCGATAGCGTCCGCCGTCCGGCAGGCGGGCGTCGGGGGGCAACAACGATTTGCCATCGCCGCAAGCGGTAAGCAACAGGGTCAGAGCAAGGAGTACAAGTGAGCGCATAGCGGGATCCGGGCAATTAGGCGACCGAGTATGCCGCAGCTATGTGTCCTTATACAGCGGGTAGAAAAGCAGACGGCGCGAAACAGCGTGAGCTGTTTCGCAATCAGGCATGTGTCAGACGAAGCAGAGGGACAGTGGCTCGGCGATATACGCCGGTTTGTCCGACCCTTCGATTTCCAGCGTGGCGGTGGCCTTGAGCAGCCATTGGCCGGGTTTCTTCTCGGTGACGTCGTTCATGTCGACCTTGAGTCGAACCCTGGAATTGACCTTCACAGGCTGGATGAAACGCACGCTGTCCAGGCCATAGTTGACCACCATCTTCGCGCCTTCGGGCAGGATGAGGATGTCTTCCATCAGTTTGGGGATCAGTGACAACGACAGGAAACCATGGGCGATGGTGCTGCCAAAAGGTGTTTGCGCGGCTTTGACCGGGTCGACATGGATGAACTGATAATCGCCTGTGGCTTCTGCGAACAGGTTGATGCGTTCCTGATCGATGGTGAGCCATTGGGAACGTCCGAGTTCCTTGCCGACATAATCTTTGAGCTCTGCAACTGGAACATAGGGCATTGAGACTCTCCTTGGGTTCATCGGATTTATAGTTTTTTGAGTGGGGGGCTTGACCTCCCTGCGAACCACTTTAGATCAACATGACAAATTGCTCCGGTCAACTGACCATGCTTTTGGCGAATGCCGACTCATAGCGTGCTTATAATGTCGGGCCCCTTCTTTGTGGGGAGAGCGTGCAGGAGATGATGGATGTTGTTACGTGGCCTGACCTGGCTGGTGCTGTTTCAATTGCTCGGCACTGCCCTCAATCATCTGTTTTTGCCAGTGCTGCCGGGGCCGATTATTGGCCTGCTGTTGCTGCTGGGGTATCTGATCAGCCGCGGTCAAGTCGGCGAACCGTTGAACCTCGCCGCCAGTAGTCTGCTGCGATACCTACCGTTGCTGCTGGTGCCGCCGGCCGTGGGTGTGATGGTCTACGCCGCTGACATAGCCGCGGATTTCTGGGCGATCACCGGTGCACTGGTGCTGTCGCTGGTGCTGTCGATGGCCTTCGCCGGGGTGTTGATGCAGCGCATGATCAAGCCTCATGCCCACCCCGAGGACAGCCAATGATGTTCGATTGGCATGGCGCCTGGGCGTCGGTGATTCATCATCCATTGTTCGGTATCGGCATTACGCTGGGCGCGTATCAGTTGGTGCTGGCGGCGTTCGAGAAAACCCGCTGGATTTTTCTGCAGCCGGTGCTGGTCTCCATGCTGCTGGTCATCGGTGTGCTGGTCAGTTGTGGCCTGAGCTACGTCGAGTACCGTAAAAGCACTGAGATCCTCAGTATCTTGCTCGGGCCGGCCACCGTTGCGCTGGCGGTGCCGCTGTACCTCAACCTGCGGCGGATTCGACAGTTGTTCTGGCCGATATTTACTACGCTGGTGATAGGTGGGGTGGTCGCCACGGGCCTGGGTGTGCTGCTGGGCTGGTGGTTTGGCGCCGAACACATGATCCTGATGACCATGGCCCCCAAGTCGGTCACCTCGCCGATTGCCATGCTGGTGGCGGAGCAGATCGGTGGCGTCGCGGCACTGGCCGCGGTGTTCGTGTTGATTACCGGGGTGATCGGAGCGATCTTCGGGCCGAGTCTTTTGACCCGTCTCGGTGTCCACAGCCCTGAGGCCCGCGGTATGGCCCTGGGCATGACTGCCCATGCGGTCGGCACCTCCGTGGCCTTGCAGGAAAGTGAAGAGTGCGGCGCCTTCGCGGCGCTGGCGATGAGTCTGATGGGCGTGGCCACGGCGGTGTTCCTGCCGTTGGCGGTGTCGATGGTGGTGTAAGGAAATGTCTATGAGTCTGCCGCTTTTTCCGCTGAACACGGTGCTGTTTCCGGATTGCATCCTCGACTTGCAGATATTCGAGGCGCGCTACCTGGACATGATCAGTCGCTGCATGAAACAGGGCAGCGGCTTCGGCGTGGTGTGCATTCTCGAGGGCGAAGAAGTCGGCGTCGCTCCTGAAGGCTACGCACGGGTGGGGTGTGAGGCGCTCATCACCGATTTCCATCAGCAGGACAATGGCCTGTTGGGCATTCGGGTAAAGGGTGGGCGGCGTTTCCACGTGGTGCGCACCGAGGTGCAACGCGACCAGTTGATCGTCGCCGAAGTCGAGTGGCTCAAAGATGAGCCTGAACAACCGCTACAGGATGAAGACGCCGACCTGGTCGCGCTGCTCAAGGCCTTGGCGGAACACCCGATGGTCGAAGCACTGAGCATGGGCACCGACGCGACAGGGCAACAGTCGTTGGCCAATCAATTGGCATATCTGCTGCCGTTCGCCGAAGTGGACAAGATCGACCTGCTGCAACTCGATGATCCGCAGCAGCGACTGGATGCGATCCAGGCGCTGCTCGATGAGTTGCAGGGTGAGTTATTTGCCTGATTTCAGGTAATTGATTGCGCGGGTAAGTTGAACGCCGCGTTAACTCTGATTTTCCGACAGTGAAGGCCAGACGATATCGTTGGCAAACCACTCCTTGTCGCCACTGAGCAAAAGAACCGGTTTGCCAGCCGCTGCAACCTCAGTGATCAGACGGTCATATTCATCTGTGTTGTTGGCGCCAGAGTGTGTTCGTTCTTCCACTCCACTGGCGTAGCTGTCATCGGCGGCATCGGCGTGATCCTGGAGATCTTTGACGCGTACCGCTTTTTGGTAGCCGGAATCAAATACCCAGATCCGATCGGCGCTGATGCCTCGTCTCGAGACTGAAAGCAGTGCTTCCAGATCATCCTCGGGGAACCAGTTCGGGCCGTTTGCTGCGCGGTTGAACGCATGGTTTTCTTCGCCCAGTACGATTTCCATGTTTCGGCTGTCGATTGCATAAACGAACTGAATTTGTTGTTTGTGCCTGGTGGTTTCGTAGTTGCGCTCCAGGTCGAGTTGCAGCGAACTGTCAGAGTCTGAGCCGCTGCTGGCGATTTGCGAGGTAGTGGAAACATCGGAGGCGTTGGAGGCATCGGAGTCGTCGCTGGCGTCATCGGGTTGCTTGCCCGGGTATTTATTGGTTTGACTGTTGTAAAGCAGATACTCCGGGTCCGGCTCGTCCGCACCATACATTTTTGCCGCCTTCAAACTCACTGTGACGCTCATGGCTTTTTGGGTGGTTGCATAGGGTTTGTGGTTGTAGCGGGGCAGCATCCAGCCATCATTTGCCAGTTCAAACGGTGTGCGTTCATCCCCCCTGAATACACCAGGGATATCGGTCCGGTACAGGCAGTTGTTTCTGTTTCGCAAGTAGCCAGCCTTTACCAGAAAGCTATCGAGAAACTCGTTGGTCAAACTGAGATGAAGCTCATACAGGCCGGTAGCTGCTGTTCCGTTCCTCAGGTGACGCAGATTTGGCTCTATCTCGCTGTACAGCAGGTCGTGTCGACGAGGATTGCCAGTATCCCTGCTCATCTGCTTATGCTGTTCAGCCCATTCGGGAATCTTGAGATTTTCCAGCATGTCCTTGTACAGACGCGTTTGCTGTCCCGGGGATAAATTGTACGACCTTAGAAGTGTTTCCAGCTCGTTGGCTGTTTTGTCTGGATACAGCGACTGGAGTGGACCATCGATCAATTGAGCCCGTGGGTTCTGACTCAGTTGCGTATTGCCCGGGCGTGGGCTTGCAGGGGCGTCCTCAACGCTCCGTTGCGGACCTGGAGACTGGACTCTTGGATGTTTATCAGGAAGGGTTGTTTCAAGCGCTGACTCATCGGGCAGGGAGCGTTTCAGTGTGACGGATTCTTTCGCCTGAGGCCGTTGACTCCAAGTGGCTTCCCCATCGCTTTTGTAAAGCGCGGGTCCTTGCGGCTGCTTTTTGTAAAGGTCTGTCGCTCGATAAGCCCCGGTGGCGTCATCGAACTCCACATAGACGGTTCCTTCGTTTTTAACGTCCACAAATTTGCGTGCGACGATTGTCCGAAACCCGTGTTCGTCGGGCAGCGGCATAGTTCGCAGCATGGCGGGGCGCAATAGATAGGGGGCCAGACTCGAGTCTGCCGAGGGCTGTAAATGTTGTCTTGCGGGGATTTGCGTAATGTCCAGATTTGTAGGCACGGGAACCCCTCTGTCTAGGGTCATAGCGACAGTAGCGCCGCTCCCGTATTCAGGCCTCGTTGGATGGGGCGTTTGCCCATGACGAAAAACGGAGCTGCCTGGCATTGCCGGTGGTGGAACCAGGGCGTCTCTGTCGGGCCGTAATGGCGGCGGATTGACGTTGATTGTTGAGATGTCTAATGCAGGAAGTTTCGTAGCGGGTTTTACAGGCATGGTAAAGGTGCTCAAATCCGTTTAAGCAAAGAAAGTTTATGGGGCTTATGTAGCAAATGACTTACGACCTGGGTTCTACGGTTGGCCAAACAATATCGTCGGAAGAGATCGCCTGGTTTTCCGGAAATGTGATCCCCCAGCCTTTGTCGACGACTTGATCAACCAACTGATCATAACGATCCCGGTTAAAGGTACCGATCCAGGTTTCATGTTCTATAGCGTCAGCGTTGTTACCTGCCTGCTCGTAAACCTCATTGACGGGGGCGGCTCGTGTCAGATCGGAATTGACCAGCCATACCCGGTCGGAATTCAAACCCCTTTTCGATATTGAGATAACGCCTTCCAGCGCGTCGGGATGGAAGCTGCTCGAGCCATCATCATTGAGATAGAGGTTTTCTCGTCCCGGGACTACCTCAATACCTCGGGTGTCGATCATGTAGATAAAACCAACATGCTGCCTGTATCTGATGGGTTCATAGTCTCGCGACTTATCAAGCGTAAATGAGCTGTCGGAATCCGAATTCGACGACTCGTTACGGTAGTCCTCGTCAGAATCATCTTCAAACTTGCCTTTTGGAGATTTTCGCACTCCAGGAAATAGATTGGCCTGTGCGTTGTATCGCAACTTGTCGTTTTTCGCGTGTCCACCCAGATTGCTGGCATATTCCTTCGCATCTGACAGGAGAAAAGTAGCGCTTTGCGCTCGTTGTGTGACCGTTTCGGGAAGCCCTTCGCGCGCGATCATTCGCCGATCCCTTGCCAGCTCGAACGGCGTTCGATCATCGCCCCTGAACATGGCGGGAATATCGGTACGGTATAAAAGACCGTGTTTGTTGCGCTGATAACCGATCGACGCGGAAAAATGGTCGAGAAACTCGCTGGAGCAATATAAGTCGTGTGGAGAATAATCGTCTTGTGACTGACGTCTTAGTTGGGGGATGACCAGAGCAACCTCGGCAGCAATGAGGTCGAATCTTTGAGAGCTGTCCGCTTGTAAAGATAAGCGCTTATGACTTTCCGCCCACGCAGGAAAAGTGTGAGTTTCGTTCATGTCTCGATGTAAACGTGTCAGTTGGCCGCTGCTTAAGTTGTACGATTCAAGTAACTCGTAGCGTTCGCTGCCCGTCTTGCTCGGGTATAGCCATTTCAATGGCCCATCGATTAGCAGCCTTCCCGCATCAATAGAGTCGACGGTATCAGGTGTGTTCGAATGAGCGGTCAAGCCAGTCTCTGTTTTTTTTGCACTGGGTTGGGAGGCGAGTAATTCTTGCTCCAGGGAGTCTGAGCGACTCCTGCTGTGTCCGGGTTGCGCCTCGACAACCGGACGTTGATGCACTGCAGATTGATCAGGACTGCCTTCGGTGATCGTTTCTTTTTGACGCCAGGTCAGTGCTCCCTCATTTTTGTACAGGGCGGGACCGGAAGGGAGTTTCCGGTAGAGATCAGTCGCACGGTAGGTTCCGGTGCCGATGTCGAATTCCACATACGCGGTTCCCTCATTTTCGATATCTACAAACTTGCGCCCTTTCATCCACCGCAACCCCTGGCCATCGGGTGGTTGCATGCCGCTTAGCAGGGCGGGTGGCAGCAAGTAAGTCTCCAGGCCGTACTGGGCTGCCAGTTTACCGGAGCCCAACCCTGGAGTATCCGAGATCTCGACCCCCGACTCGGACGCCGATACGTCTTCGACACTGGTTGCTCCGCTGATATGTCTTACATCTGGCAGCAATGGCTGCCGACCTTGAGGATGAAAATCATGTGGGTTGACGATGTTTGAATGTTGCCTCGTGAGCGTTTCGTCTCCGGGCAATCTGGGTGGTTCCAGCGAGTCAGGTGATAAGTTGACTCCGTCCGGTTTTAATCGATGTGGCGGTTTTGGACGCATGTTGGCGCTCCTCAATGTTAATACTTTGGGGGAATTGAATAAACGTGGAATGAAGGTTTAAGACGGGACCAGGTTATTTCACAATCTCCAGGTTTTCGGTTCTGAAGCTGCGCGACCAGTCCGTGTCGATAGTCCAGTTGTCAATTTCTGTGTCGTAATAAATGTTTCCTTGCGTGGCGTCATTCGTTCGAAGGTTTTCGACGCTTATCAGTTCGGCGACAAGGCCGTCATTTTGTTTGTGTTTAATGATGTCCGCTACAATAGCGGCAATGCTTGGGTAGCGATTCGCGTTGATGGCGTGTAGGACAGCAACTTCGAACAAGGGGTCGATGCGATAGCGATTTCCTGAAGAAACAATAACGTTGATCATTTCCAGCGGTATGTCAGACGCTTCGGTATTTGGCAGTTGAATATGGACACTTCCAATTTTCAGGAAGTTGTTGTTAATGTTTATCCCTTCCCGAGTGATGTTCTCTGCAAGGCGAAGTGTGTAAATGTTCCAGGTCGAGCCGCTGGAGGTTTTGGCCGCGGCACCGGGAGTCGACAGCCGCAGGGATGTGTTGTCGGTTGGGTAAATGTCATAGGATGAGGCTTGCCCTTCCAGCGAATAAACGGCGCTGTGTGACACTGAATCGAAATCGACACGCTGCGGAACGGCTTTTAAAAGACGTCTATCGTAGGCGGGTTTAGCGAACACATATTTTCCTGGTTTTTCACGCAATGAGCCGGTGCTGTCGATGACTCGGTACCCGGGATGTTTGTTGTCATCAAGGTAGGCGTTTTTTGGGAAGTCCAGCCAGTAGGATTTACCGTTACGCATGACCAGGGTGAACGGGTGGACGGTCTTCCAGCCCGAGGACATGATGCCGGCGCCCCTGTCGGTTTTTTTTCCGGGGGCCTCTTCGACACTGCCGTGAATCAGAAGAGAGCTTGCATTCTTGAACGAAATCTGGAAGTGCGTGTTGGAATAATTCAGGTAGCTAAAGCTGTTTCGAGGAGTAGAGGTCACTGTGTAAATGGCGTCGATAGCTGTGATTTCGTCACTGTCAAAGTCTACGTATAAAATGCTGGATGTATGGCTGTCAGGCGTGTCGACGAAGAAGACGGTTCTGTAAGTTTCACGGGCCACAAAGTAGGATGAATGCTTGGCGCTGGGGACTCGTTGAACACGGCTGTTGACAATGATGGGCGGTGTTTTTGGCGTTCCCATGACTACCACAATGACCTTGACCCTCTGTTCGGTCAGATCGTTTATTACGGCAGGCAGATCGGCCTTTAGTTGGTAGCCATCCTCGGTGATAAATAAAAGCCTGGGGTTGCGTAACGAGCGTTTGTTCATCAGCGTTTCATACACGTCATTAATGACCAGTTGCCGTTCCGATTGGAAAGACTCCGTGTCTTGCAGGGATGAAATGACCAAAGCGTTTTCGCGGATGTGCCAGTCCTGAACAAACTCTAGCGTTACGCCAAGGTGAATGACGCTGAGATCTTCGCCATCTTCTGCAATGGACACCGAATGCATCCTGCCGTTGAGGTAGTAGGTGTCCGCACCGCGACCACCATTGACTCTGCAGTCGTTGCCTCGAATAACGATCTGATCGTCGCCCGCGCCGGCATTGATGCGGTCGTGGCCGTTCGCAATGATGTTGTCAGCCTCGTCGGAACCCGTAACAAGGTTCTGCGCACCGGCCAGGGTTTCGACCTTTTCGATAGAGTGGATGTTTGAGTGCAGGACTGGAGCGGTGGCGTTATCCGGTGAGCGTAACCCGAGCTTTCCACTCTTCAGATTGATGTCGTACCCAACATATATCGTGTCATCCGGCCCATGGCGAACCGGAACATGCTTACCCTGAAGCGATAACGTGTCTGTGCCGGCTCCGCCTCGTAATGTATTGACCTGTCCGGTTGGCGGCGCTTTCTTGAGGCTTTGAGCGGCGGACTGGAAAAGGAACGAATCGTTCTTGTCGCCTCCCTTTAGCGTTTTAATGCCGGAGGAATAGTTGAAGTAGTTCGGTTTGCTTCTAACGCCAATGATGCTGTCGTTGCCGCCGCCTAGCTGCCAGAGGACGCCTTTCGAAGGGCCCGTTTCACCGACAAGGGCATTGGGAATGCCTGTCGGAAGTCCGTCTGTGGCATCGTAGACGTCATCGGTCTCTTTGATCACGGGGACGTTGACCGTTATAAAGGAGGGTTCACCGCTGGCTTCATCCCATTCAAACTTATGGTGCCGGGTAGGTTGCAACTGCACTTCAAATCGCCCGTTCACCACCGCTTCCACACTGTCCTTTAGTTCATTTTTGAGCCATTCGGTGCCGGTGCTATCGAGCGCCTTGGCATAATCGCTGTAGGTTTTGGCGACGGCAAACCGGTCCAGGACCTCTCGGTCCTGACCCTGACCGGTAAAGGCAAACCAACCTGCGCGCCAGCGTTCATGCATGCTCAATTCGATGTAGTCGTCGATGTCGTCAACCGTCCGTGCGGCGCCATAAATTCTGGCGCCGACAATCAGTATCGCGGCGGCGGCGATTCCCACGGGGCCGGCGGCTTTGAATCCGAGTAGCGCGGCGCACCCCAGTATGGTGGAAAGACCTGCGCTGGTCAGGCTGAGCGCGGCATTGAAGTAATGGTCCTGCGCTTCTTTTCCCTTGGCATCGGCGGCATCGTTGAACGATTTGATCGCAGTGTAGAGATCGAAGGGCAGCGTCAGGACGCTGGCCATCAGGCCGGCCCCTTTGCTCAGTACGTGTCCAACGGTTGTTCTGCCGAAATGTTCAAATGTTTTTGCTCCGCTGCGAATCATGGCCTCGCCGGTCTTCGCCAGGCCGCGTTCGATAATCAGCGAGCCGATTTCCGCTGTGCCTCCCCCGACATTGATCGCCGCTTCGTCCCAATGGCCTTTTTTGATCGCTTCAGCTGTGCCGATAATCGCGCTGTAGAGGCCGTATGCCTGAAGACCGACGCCCATGGAGCTCATGCCATAACTTTTGCTCCTGTCAATCCAGGCAGGCAAGTGATCGGGCAAGGGGTTTTTGTGGATGTCCAGGCGCTGAGTTGATTTCAACAAGCTACCGATTTTCTGAACGGGCCCTGTCGAGGCGTCTGACTCTTTTAACAAGGGAGGAGCGGTGGTTGAGCGTTGTGTGGCGATTTCAAAAAGCAGAGTGGCGGGGATGTGGCTCTGGTGTACTTCCACTGCTTTGATACGTTGTTCGACTTTGCCAGGATCAAATTCCAGTGAATCGATGAATGCCTGATCAGGTATTGCAAAGTAAGTGTTGGTGCTGGTAACGAGTTCGCCGTTAATCATGGCGCCCATCGCATGAAGTTCTACACGACTGACCGAAAACTCTCCGATGTGCAGAAAACCAAATAGTGCGTCGAGATCTTGAAGGTCGGGTTGTCTGGGTTTTAGTTTGGGTAGGTTGGTTTCTGAAGTTTGCGTAATATGATGGGATTCAACCAGTGGTGTGGCAGAGGGGGGTGGCAAAATATCCGTGATATTTATAGCGTCATTTCTGTTTGTTAGCGTGGCGGATAGGGGCATGAATTTTATCTTTTATGGGTTGTTTTTAACTGATGAGTGCTCCGTGAATGGTGGTGAATATTGCATGGCGTTTTGTCTGTTTCGATGATATTTGTTTTTCTGGATGTTTGTTGTTTTTGATGGTTGTGGGGGCACTGTTTAAGTAAAAGCTAATAACTAGATCGATGATCTAGTAGATAGCAGCGAGTGCGACAAGGTATCGGGAGGGGCAAGTCTGGTCACGTCCAATGAAACCCGAGCATTGCTCCCTTTTTTTCGTAGCCGTAGCCGTAGCCGTAGTCAGTAGGCATATCGCAGCATTGCATGTGGCAAATGCCGCAACGCAAAGAACCCGAACAGCACTATCAGCGCCGGCAATATCAGCCACCAGACCTTGGGTGGCATCGCGTTGAGCGGCGTCTGACGCTGGCTCAGCCACAGGCTCGCCGCGCACACGCACGCCGCCAGCATCGCGCCGGCCAGCACATCCGTTGGCCAATGCGCGCCCAGATACACCCGAGACAGAGCAATCGCCAGCGCCGGCAAGCAGCCGAGCAGCAACCACGTCAGACGCATCCGCGGCGGTTGGTCGCGGCCGGCCAGCACGGCCAGTGTCAGGAACAAGGCGAATGAACCCGAGGCGTGACCGCTGGGCATGCTGTAGCTGGTGAGTGGGTCGCTAAGCACTTCCGGGCGCACGCGGGCAAAAAACTGCTTGGTAAACGTGTTGCCGAGGGCGGTAAAGAGCAGGGTGCCACCGGCGAAGATGGCCTGACGCCATTGTCGGGTAAGCAGCAGCAAGCCGGTCAGCAGGGCGCTGAACACCAGCATGTTGCGGAACTCGCCAATCAACGTAAATGTGACGGCCACTTCATCGAGCACCTGGCTGCGGTGCTCCTGCACCAGGGTCATCACACCTTGATCGAGGGCGGTCAGGTGCGGGTAGCCGATAAACAGCCCCACCAGAATCAGAAAGCTCATGCCGGTAATCAGCGCCGTCGCTTTGCGATGGCGGCGCATGCTGCTGGTAATGCTCAAGCCCACCATGACAGCGATGCTGCCCGCGACGATCCCCGTTTCAAGCCAGAATCCTTCCGGCAACGGCAAGCGAATCGCCGCGCCGGTGGCCCAGCCGGGCAGCAGGTAAGCAACGCTCCAGCCCGCGGCGGCCAACAGGCTGACGGCGGCGAAGCGGGGGAACGGCATGTCGAACATTCCGGCGACCATCGGCAGCATTGGTCGCAACGGGCCGATAAAGCGCCCGACCAACAGGCTGGCAATGCCATAACGCTGGAAATACGCCTCGGCCCCGGCGATCCATTCCGGATGATGACGCAACCCCGGCAGCCGCCGGATGTTCTGGTGGAAATGTCTCCCGAGGAAATACGAAACGACGTCACCCAGCACACCACCGAGGAAACCCAACAGCAATGTTTCGCCCAGCGACAACGCGCCACTGCCGGCCAGCACCGCGACGGCAAACAGCAGCACCGTGCCGGGCACAATCAATCCGGCAATCGCCAGACATTCCACGCACGCCACAACGAACACTGCCACGGCCAGCCACTGCGGATTGACCGTCAGCCAACCGGTCACGCTATCGAGCCATGGGCCCATAAAAACAACTCCATCTGATTCAATTGGCCCTTGGTGGGCGAACACAATTTAAACAACGCCCTAAAAACCCGTGGGAGCGGACTTGCCCGCGATGGCGCCGGGACAATCTGCATTGATGTCGACCGGTTTGGCCCTATCGCGGGCAAGCCCGCTCCCACAAGAGATCTCTTTTGCATCAAAATTCAGCAGATATCAGGACAGCAAAAAATAATCGCGCCCTTCGACCTGACCCCGGCGCAACGGGTTGCGTGTGCAGTACGGCGCGTAAGCCGCATCGACGAAGCGGTACATTAAATGTTCGTCGCGCCCCTGGGGTATGCCCAGGCGTGTGGTCTGGATGATGTGGCCGGGCGCAGGCCCGATGTCTTCCACCAGCAGCACTTCATGGTCAAAGCGCTTGGCGTCCCAGACCGGTACCTTCAGCCCCAGCGCCTTGCACAGCAACGTCTGCCCGGCGCACAGTTTTTGCGAGGGGCGAGGGCGGCCTTGGGCGTCGGGATTGTTCAGCAGCATCTGCGCCAGGCTCGCCGGCCCGCTCAGTTCATCGACCCATGGATAGGCGGATTTGATCAGCACCGCATTGCCTGGACCTTGGGCGCTGAAGTTCAGGGAATCGCCGCCGCGGGCGTAATACATATAGATGTGGCCGCCATCCAGAAACAAAGCTTTACGCTTTTCTGTGTAACCCAGGGAGGCGTGGCTGCCCTTTTCTTCGCAGTAATAGGCTTCGGTCTCGATAATCCGGACGCTGAGCCACAGGTCGTCGACCCGGTGGCGGATGATTTTGCCCAGTAAATCCCGGGCCAGTGTTTGGGCGTCGCGGTCGAAAAATGCATCCGGCAGAGCCTTGGGCGGGCGCGTTTCGGACGCACGAACAGTCAGGTCGGTCATGATGAACAGCGTTTATCAGGGCTTATTGAGTCGTGATGATAACAATATGCGGCTTAATCACGGCTGAACGTCGGCAAATTGCCTTCCATTTCGACCATCCGCCCGTCACCGCTGTTAGTCCCGAGACGCGACAGCTATAATCTGCCGCTTTCCTCTTTACCAAGACCACAGCAGACCATGACTGAGTCCGTTCTTGACTACATGACCCGTTTGGGTCGCGCCGCCCGCGAAGCCTCCCGCGTGATCGGCCGTGCCAGCACCGCGCAGAAGAACCGCGCCTTGCAGGCGGCTGCCAATGCGCTGGACGCTGCGCGCGCCGAGCTGACCGCAGCCAATGAACTGGATTTGGCCGCCGGCCGTGCCAATGGTCTTGAGCCGGCACTGCTGGAACGCCTGGCGCTGACCCCGGCGCGCATCGACGGCATGATCGTCGGTTTGCGTCAGGTGGCGGCACTGCCGGACCCGGTCGGCGCAATCCGTGACATGAGTTATCGGCCGTCGGGTATCCAGGTCGGCAAGATGCGCGTGCCATTGGGCGTGATCGGGATCATCTACGAGTCGCGGCCGAACGTGACCATCGATGCTGCCAGCCTGTGCCTGAAGTCCGGTAACGCGACCATCCTGCGTGGTGGCTCCGAGGCGATCCATTCCAACCGCGCCATCGCCGGCTGCATCCAGCGTGGCCTGGCCGAGGCTGATCTGCCGGCCGCCGTGGTGCAAGTGGTCGAAACCACCGACCGTGCCGCCGTCGGCGCGCTGATCACCATGCCCGAATACGTCGACGTCATCGTGCCCCGAGGCGGCCGTGGCTTGATCGAACGGGTCAGCCGCGATGCCCGCGTGCCCGTCATCAAGCACCTGGACGGCATCTGCCACGTCTACGTCAGTGCCCACGCCGATCTGCCGAAAGCCCAGCGCATCGCATTCAACGCCAAGACTTACCGTTACGGCATCTGCGGCGCCATGGAAACCCTGTTGGTCGATCAAGCCGTTGCCAAAGAGTTTCTGCCGGCGATGGCTGCCCAATTCCGCGAGAAAGGCGTCGAACTGCGCGGTTGTGAGCGCACCCGAGCGATCATTGAGGCCGTCGCGGCCACCGAAGAAGACTGGGCCACCGAATACCTGGCGCCGATCCTCTCGATCCGCGTGGTCAACGGGCTGGATCAGGCCATCGAGCACATCAATCAATACGGCTCCCATCACACCGATTCGATCGTCAGCGAAAACCTGGCCGACACCCGGCGTTTCGTGGCTGAAGTCGACTCGTCCTCGGTGATGATCAACACCCCGACCTGCTTCGCCGATGGCTTCGAATACGGATTGGGTGCCGAGATTGGCATTTCTACTGATAAGCTGCACGCCCGCGGCCCGGTGGGCCTCGAAGGTCTGACCTGCGAGAAGTACATTGTGGTCGGCGACGGTCAGTTGCGCGGCCAGGAGTCGCTCTGACTTGGGCGACCTCGACCCGTCAGCCGCAGTGACCGCCAGCGAGCCCCGGCCTCGACGCATTGGCGTACTGGGCGGGACCTTCGACCCGGTGCACATCGGCCATTTGCGCGGTGCGCTGGAAGTCGCCGAATCGCTGGCACTCGATGAGTTGCGTCTGACACCCAGTGCCAGGCCGCCCCACCGGGACAAGCCGCAGGTATCGGCGAAGGACCGTCTGGCGATGGTCAAGTGCGCGGTGGCCGGTGTGGCACCGTTGGTGGTGGATGCCCGCGAATTGCAGCGGGACAAACCGTCCTACACCATCGACACCCTGGAACTGATGCGCGCCGAACTTGCCGCTTCAGACCAGGTTTTTCTACTTTTGGGCTGGGACGCATTTTGCGGCCTGCCCACTTGGCACCGCTGGGAAGAGTTGCTCCAGCATTGCCACATCCTGGTGTTGCAACGCCCGGATGCCGACAGCGAACCGCCGGATGCCTTGCGCAACCTGCTGGCAGCACGTTCGGTGAGCGACCCGCTGGCCCTCAAAGGGCCGAGCGGACAGATTGCATTCGTCTGGCAGACACCGCTCGCGGTATCCGCCACCCAGATCCGTCAACTGCTGGCCAGCGGTAAGTCGGTACGTTTCCTGGTGCCCGACGCGGTCCTGGCCTACATCGATGCGCACGGACTTTACCGTGCGTCGAACTGAAAAAGGGCGCGCTTCAAGGCACGTGAATGCGTGTATCGAAGCGCCCGAACATACGAGCAAAACGAGTTTTATATGACTGACAAAGACGTAAACAAAGTAAAGCGCAAGGGCACATTCAAGAGCGCACCGCTGCCAGTAGAAGCACCAACTGGTGCGCCACTGGCCGGCGAAGAGCTGGTCAAGGTTGCCGTAGCAGCCCTGGAAGACGTCAAGGCCCAAGACATCCAGGTGATCGACGTTCGTGAAAAGCAGAGCATCACTGACTACATGATCATCGCCACCGGTACGTCCAACCGCCAGATCGGCGCGATGCTGGACAAGGTCCGCGAAGCCGTCAAAGCCCAAGGCGTCAAGCCGCTGGGTGAAGAAGGCAAGGGCGACAGCGACTGGGTGTTGCTGGATATGGATGACGTCATTGTGCACATGATGACTGCCTCGGCTCGCCAGTTCTATGATCTGGAACGCCTGTGGGCCGGCGCCGAGCAAAGCCGTTCTGCCAGTGCTGCACACCACAGCCCTGAGAACACCCATGAGCATTTCACCAAGCTCAACAAAGACCAGCAATAAGGGATCGCTGTGCGACTGCGACTGATCGCCGTCGGTTCACGCATGCCCAAGTGGGTGGAAGAAGGCTGGCATGAATATGCCAAGCGTCTTCCTTCCGAGCTGGCGCTGGAACTGGTGGAAATTCCGCTCAACACCCGCGGCAAGAACGCCGACGTGGCGCGCTTTATCCGTCAGGAAGGCGAAGCCATGCTGGCCAAGGTCGGGCCGAACGAGCGCGTTGTCACCCTCGAAGTCCACGGCAAGCCCTGGAGCACCGAGCAACTGGCGGTCGAACTCGATCGTTGGCGGCTGGACTCGCGCACGGTGAATTTCATGGTCGGCGGCCCCGAGGGGCTGGCGCCGGAAGTCTGTGCCCGGGCGGATCAACGTTGGTCGTTGTCGCCGTTGACGTTGCCGCACCCGCTGGTGCGGATCCTGATCGGCGAACAGCTATATCGTGCCTGGACAGTGCTGTCCGGCCACCCTTACCACAAGTAGTTCTGCCCTCATGTCCCAGCCGATCCGCATCAAGGACCACGAAAAAGACGCCCGTCTGGTGCGTGGCCGCGTCGTGTTCGGGGCAATTACGGTGGTGACGCTGATCGGCGTGCTGATCGCGCGGCTGTATTTCCTTCAGGTGATCCAGTACGAGTACCACTCGACCCTGTCGGAAAACAACCGCGTCCATGTGCAGCCGATTCCGCCGACTCGCGGGCTGATCTACGACCGCAATGGCGTGGTGGTGGCCGACAATCGGCCCAGCTTCAGCCTGAGCATGACCCGCGAACGCTCCGGCGACTGGCAGCAAGTGCTCGACGTGATCGTCGAAGTGCTGGAGCTGACGCCCGAGGATCGGGTGATCTTCGAGAAACGCATGCGTCAGGGGCGTCGGCCGTTCGAGCCGGTGCCGATCCTGTTCGAGTTGACCGAAGAGCAGATCGCCCGCATCGCGGTGAACCAGTTCCGTCTGCCCGGTGTGGAAGTGGTCGCGCAGCTGGTGCGGCATTACCCGCAGGGCGCGCATTTTGCGCACTCGGTGGGTTACATGGGGCGGATCAACGAGAAAGAACTCAAGTCTCTTGATCCGGTGAGTTACAGCGGCACCCATCAAATCGGCAAAACCGGCATCGAGCGCTTCTACGAGCCGGAGTTGCACGGTCAGGTCGGTTACGAAGAAGTCGAGACCAACGCCCGTGGCCGCGTGCTGCGAGTGCTCAAACGTACCGAGCCGATTTCCGGCAAGGACATCGTCCTGAGCCTGGACATCAAATTGCAGGAAGCCGCCGAAGCCGCGCTTGGCGGTCGTCGTGGCGCGGTTGTGGCGCTGGATCCGGCGACCGGTGAAGTGCTGGCGATGGTCAGCCAGCCGAGCTTCGACCCGAACCTGTTCGTCACGGGCATCAGTTTCAAGGCCTACTCCGAGCTGCGTGACTCCATCGACCGGCCACTGTTCAACCGCGTGCTGCGCGGTCTGTATCCGCCGGGTTCGACCATCAAGCCGGCGGTGGCGATTGCCGGCCTGGATGCGGGCGTGGTCACGGCATCGACCCGGGTGTTCGACCCGGGTTACTACATGCTGCCCAACTACGATCACAAGTACCGCAACTGGAACCGTACCGGTGACGGCTTTGTCGATCTCGACACGGCGATCATGCGTTCCAACGACACCTACTTCTATGACCTGGCCCACAAGCTGGGGATTGATCGGTTGTCGTCCTACCTGAGCAAATTCGGCATTGGCCAGAAGGTCTCCCTCGACATGTTCGAAGAGTCACCGGGGCTGATGCCGACACGGGAATGGAAGCGCGCGACCCGTCGTCAGGCATGGTTCCCGGGCGAGACGCTGATTCTGGGAATCGGGCAGGGCTACATGCAGTCCACACCGTTGCAACTGGCCCAGGCCACGGCGCTGGTGGCCAACAAGGGTGTCTGGAATCGTCCACACCTGGCCAAGACCATCGAGGGCGAGAAGCCGAAGGATGAAAATCCGATGCCGGACATTATCCTGCGCGACCCGTCGGACTGGACCAAGGTCAATCATGGCATGCAGCAGGTGATGCACGGTGCCCGTGGTACGGCGCGCAAGGCATCGATCGGCGCGCAATACCGAATCGCCGGCAAAAGTGGTACGGCCCAGGTGGTTGCGATCAAGCAGGGCGAGAAGTACGACCGCTCCAAGGTGCAGGAGCGCCATCGCGACCACGCCTTGTTCGTCGGCTTCGCACCGGCCGATAACCCGAAAATCGTGGTGTCGGTGATGGTCGAGAACGGCGAGTCCGGCTCCGGCGTCGCTGCGCCGGTGGTGCGTCAAGTGATGGACGCCTGGCTCCTGGACCAGGACGGCCGACTGAAAGCCGAATACGCCAGCCCTATCAGTGCGGAGGCTACGGCCCGTGAAGAATAATTTCGATCGCATGCTCTCCAGCGAGGATGTGATGCGTCGCCGTGCGACGCTGTTGCAACGCCTGCACATCGACGGCCCGTTGCTGATCCTGCTGCTGACCCTCGCCGCTGGCAGCCTGTTCGTGCTGTATTCGGCCAGCGGCAAGAGCTGGGATCTGCTGGCCAAGCAAGCCACTTCCTTCGGCATCGGCCTGGTATCGATGATCGTCATCGCCCAGTTCGAACCGCGCTTCATGGCCCGCTGGGTGCCGGTCGGTTATGTGTTTGGCGTGCTGTTGCTGGTCGTCGTGGATGTCATGGGCCACAACGCCATGGGCGCCACGCGCTGGATCAACATTCCCGGGGTGATCCGCTTCCAGCCCTCGGAATTCATGAAGATCCTGATGCCGGCGACCATCGCCTGGTACCTGTCCAAACGCACCTTGCCGCCGCAGCTCAAGCATGTAGGTGTCAGTCTGTTTCTGATCGGGTTGCCGTTCATCTTGATCGTGCGCCAGCCCGACCTCGGGACTTCTTTGCTTATTCTCGCCGGTGGCGCGTTCGTTCTGTTCATGGGCGGCCTGCGCTGGCGCTGGATTCTCAGCGTGATTGCCGCGGCGGTGCCGGTGGCGGTCGGCATGTGGTTCTTCATCATGCACGACTATCAAAAGCAGCGAATCCTGACCTTCCTCGACCCCGAGAGTGATCCGCTGGGCACGGGCTGGAACATTATTCAGTCGAAAGCGGCCATCGGGTCCGGCGGCGTCTTCGGCAAAGGCTGGTTGCTCGGCACCCAGTCGCACCTGGACTTCCTGCCGGAAAGCCACACCGACTTCATTATTGCGGTGCTGGGTGAAGAGTTCGGCCTGGTGGGGATCTGCGCATTGTTGCTGATTTACCTGTTGTTGATCGGTCGCGGACTGGTGATTACCGCCCAGGCTCAGACATTGTTCGGCAAATTGCTCGCGGGCAGCCTGACCATGACGTTTTTTGTTTACGTTTTCGTCAACATCGGTATGGTCAGTGGCCTGTTGCCGGTGGTGGGGGTGCCGTTGCCGTTCATTAGCTACGGAGGAACTTCGCTGGTGACGCTGCTGTCAGCGTTTGGGGTTTTGATGTCGATCCATACCCATCGTAAGTGGATCGCACAGGTTTGAATAAGGTGAAGATTTCAATGCAAGTAATGCGTGGCTGGGCGACTCGATACGCACCGTGGGTCGGCCTGGTGGGCATCCTTGGTTCCGTGCAGGAAGCATTGGCCGGTGATTACGAAGGTTCACCTCAGGTGGCCGAGTTCGTCGGTGAAATGACCCGCGACTACGGCTTTGCCGGTGAACAGCTGATGGGCGTGTTCCGCGAAGCCGAGCGCAAACAGTCGATTCTGGACGCGATCTCCAAACCCGCCGAACGCGTCAAGCAGTGGAAAGAATATCGCCCGATGTTCATCACCGACGCGCGTATCGCCCGTGGCGTGGACTTCTGGCGTCAGCACGAGGCGGTACTGGCCCGCGCCGAGCAGGAATACGGCGTGCCGGCGCAGGTGATCGTTTCGATCATCGGCGTCGAGACCTTTTTTGGTCGCAATACTGGTAATTATCGGGTGATCGACGCCTTGTCGACCCTGGGTTTCGACTATCCTCCCCGTGCCGATTTCTTCCGCAAGGAATTGCGCGAATTCCTGCTGCTGGCCCGTGAAGAGCAGGTCGACCCGCTGACCCTCAAAGGCTCCTACGCCGGGGCCATGGGGTTGCCGCAGTTCATGCCGAGCAGTTTTCGCGCCTATGCCGTGGATTTCGACGGTGACGGCCACATAAATATCTGGACCAACGCCGATGATGCCATCGGCAGCGTCGCCAGTTATTTCAAGCAACACGGCTGGGTCGCCGGCGAACCTGTGGTCAGCCGTGCCGATGTGCGCGGCGATCAGGTGGACGACGGGCTGACCGACGGCATCGAGCCGACGAAAACCGTCGGGGAGTTGCGGGCGCTGGGCTGGTCGAGTCATGATGCGCTGCGCGATGATATGCCGGTCACGGCTTTCCGCCTGGAAGGTGACAATGGCCCCGAATACTGGATGGGCCTGACGAATTTTTACGCGATCACGCGTTATAACCGCAGCGTGATGTACGCCATGGCTGTACATCAACTGTCTGAACAGCTGGTCCAAGCACGGGGCGTCAAGTAATGCGGGCATTGCCTATGAATAAACCCCTGAAGCTCATGGCATTCGCCGCGTTGACGGTGTTGGTCGCCAGTTGTTCGACCAGCCGCTCGCCGATTCAGAAGTCCTCTACCGCCGTTCGTTCGGCCCCAGGCCTGGACATCAACCGGGCTCACAAGGATGGCGCACCCTGGTGGGACGTCGACGTATCGCGCATCCCGGATGCCACGCCGACCCTGCACAGCGGTCCTTATAAAGCCAACCCGTACACCGTGCTGGGCAAGACCTACTTCCCACTGCAAGAGTCCAAGCGTTACGTCGCTTCGGGCACGGCGTCCTGGTATGGCACCAAGTTCCATGGCCAGAACACCGCCAACGGCGAGGTGTATGACCTGTATGGCATGAGTGCCGCCCACAAGACCTTGCCATTGCCAAGTTACGTTCGGGTGACCAACCTGGACAACAACAAGACGGTGATTCTGCGGGTCAATGACCGTGGGCCGTTCTATTCGGACCGGATCATCGACTTGTCCTACGCGGCCGCCAAGAAGCTCGGCTACGCTGAAATCGGCACGGCGCGGGTCAAGGTCGAAGGCATCGACCCGCAAGAATGGTGGGCGCAGAAAGGTCGTCCGGCACCGTTGATGCTCAACGAGCCGCAAGTGGCGCAAAATGCCGCGCCGACCGTGACTGCCTCCACTGGCACCGTCGAGCAATGGACCCCACCGCCGCAGCAACACGCCGCGGCCGTTGTACCTGTGCAGATCGATGCAAAAAAAAACGCTTCTGTACCAGCCTCTGGCCAGTATCTGCAGGTGGGCGCGTTCGCCAACCCGGACGCTGCAGAACTCCTGAGATCGAAGCTCAGCGGGATGGTGAGCGCTCCGGTGTTCATCAGCTCGATCGTGCGTAACCAACAGACACTGCATCGGGTGCGCATGGGGCCGATCGGCTCTCCAGGTGAAATCCAGCAAGTGCAGAACAGCGTGCGGCTGGCCAATCTCGGTTCGCCGAGCCTGGTCACCGCCGAGTAACACGTAGTACCTGATTGACGGTTCGCTTGCGGTTTGGGGGGCGAACCGGGTTGTTGGCTCGTTGAAGAACAAAAGCCCGGCAAGGGTTACAGAGTGAGCAACTGAACACGTGACAGCTTTTAAAAAAGTTGTCTGATTAGTTTTGCCCTAGGGCAGTTTCCATTAGCGATTTCGAGAGACGGATGAACATCACCACCTTTGCCAAACGCCTGTGCCTGCTAGTCCCGCTGCTTCTCTCACCCGCGGCTTTCGCGGTCGAGATGATGCCGTCGCCACCGCAACTGGCCGCCAAAGCCTACGTACTCATGGACGCCAGCAGCGGCAACGTGCTGGTAGAGAACAACGGTGACCAGCGTCTGCCGCCGGCCAGCCTGACCAAGCTGATGACCGCGTACATCGCGACCCTGGAAATCCGTCGTGGCCAGATCGGCGAAAACGATCCGGTGACCGTCAGCGAGAACGCCTGGCGTACCGGCGGTTCGCGGATGTTCATCAAGGTCGGCTCGCAAGTCACCGTCAGCGACTTGCTGCACGGCATCATCATTCAGTCGGGCAACGACGCCAGTGTTGCGCTCTCCGAGCACATCGCCGGCAGCGAAGACGCATTCGCCGACCTGATGAACAAAACCGTTGCTGATCTGGGCATGACCAATAGCCACTTCATGAACCCGACCGGCCTGCCGAACCCGGAGCACTACTCGTCGGCTCACGACATGGCCGTGCTGGCTCGCGCGATCATCCACGAAGACCCGGCTCACTACGCGATCTACTCGCAGAAAGAGTTCTTCTGGAACGGCATCAAGCAGCCTAACCGCAACCTGCTGCTGTGGCGCGACAAGACTGTCGACGGCCTGAAAACCGGTCACACCGACGAAGCCGGCTACTGCATGGTGTCTTCGGCCGTACGTGATGGCATGCGCCTGATCGCCGTGGTGTTCGGTACCAACAGCGAAGTGGCCCGCGCCGCTGAAACCCAGAAGCTGCTGACCTACGGTTTCCGTTTCTTCGAAACCCAGACCTTCTATCAGAAAGGCGCCGAGCTGGCTCAGGCACCTGTCTGGAAAGGCACCACCAATCAAGTCAAGGCCGGCCTGGCTGAAGACCTGACCATGACCTTGCCCAAAGGCCAGCTGAAAAAGCTTGCTGCCAGCATGACCATGAACCCGCAACTGGTTGCGCCTATCGCCAAGGGCGACGTGATCGGTAAAGTTGAAGTGAAACTGGACGACAAAGTGGTGCACAGTGCCGACCTGATCGCTCTGGACGCGGTCGACGAGGGTGGTATCTTCCGCCGCATGTGGGATAGCATCCGTCTATTCTTCTACGGCTTGTTCAACTGATAGTGTGCACCTGCATGGCCCCGCGCTGATCCGGCGCGGGGCCATGCTGTCGCCACGGCTTACGCTTACGAGGCCGTTACGCCATGACCGATACCGAAGTAAAGGCACCTAAGATCGAATTTCCCAACGTTGATTACCCGGTTAAGGTGATCAGCGATACGGGTGTAGGCAACAAAGACAAGATCATCGAGATCGTCAAGAAACACGCGACGATCAACGATGAGCGCGTTGATGAGCGCCAAAGCACCAACGGCAAGTACACCACGATTCAGTTGCACATCGTTGCCACCGACCAGGACCAGCTGTACAACATCAACAGCGAACTGCGGGCTACCGGCTTCGTGCACATGGTGCTGTGATGCCTGGCACGCTGGGCTTTCGCGAACTCGGCCAGATGGCTTACGAGCCAGTCTGGCATGCCATGCAACGCTTCACCAACGAACGCGGCATCGATGCCGCCGACGAGATCTGGCTGGTGGAACACCCACCGGTGTTCACCCAGGGCCAGGCCGGCAAGGCTGAGCACCTGTTGCTGCCCGGGGATATTCCGGTGGTGCAGGTCGATCGCGGTGGTCAGGTGACTTACCACGGTCCGGGCCAATTGGTGGCCTACCTGTTGCTGGATGTCCGCAAGCTGGGGTTCGGCGTGCGTGACCTGGTCAGCCGCATGGAGCAGTGCCTGATCGAGTTGCTGGCCAGTTACGGCGTGACCGCATCCGCCAAACCGGATGCACCGGGTGTCTATGTCGATGGCGCGAAAATCGCGTCCTTGGGTCTGCGGATCCGCCACGGTTGTTCCTTTCATGGCCTGGCCCTGAACGTGGATATGAACCTGGAACCGTTTCGACGGATTAATCCCTGCGGCTATGCCGGGCTGGCGATGACCCAGCTGCGCGATCACGCAGGACCGATTGAATTTGCCGAGGTAAGTGCCCGGCTGCGCGCGCAGCTCGTCAAACACCTCGACTATGCTGAGCAGACGACCCTAACGGGCGGAATCGATTGATATGACTACTGATGCAGTGCAAACCATGATCCCGACGCTCGATGTCACCGAACGTCCGGCCCCGCGTGCCAAGGTTGAAGCCGGCGTCAAGCTGCGCGGCGCCGAGAAGGTTGCACGCATCCCGGTGAAGATCATCCCGACCACCGAACTGCCGAAGAAACCCGACTGGATTCGCGTGCGCATCCCGGTTTCCCCGGAGGTCGACCGCATCAAGGCCCTGCTGCGCAAACACAAGCTGCACAGCGTTTGCGAAGAAGCATCCTGCCCGAACCTGGGTGAGTGCTTCTCTGGTGGCACCGCGACTTTCATGATCATGGGCGACATCTGCACCCGTCGTTGCCCGTTTTGCGACGTTGGTCACGGCCGTCCGAAGCCGCTGGACGTGAACGAGCCGGAAAGCCTGGCCATTGCCATCGCCGACCTGAAACTGAAATACGTGGTCATCACCTCGGTAGACCGCGACGACCTGCGTGACGGCGGTGCCCAGCACTTTGCCGACTGCATCCGCGAAATCCGCAAACTGTCGCCGAACGTACAGCTCGAGACCCTGGTCCCGGACTACCGTGGTCGCATGGACATCGCGCTGGAAATCACCGCCGCCGAGCCGCCGGATGTGTTCAACCACAACCTGGAAACCGTGCCGCGCCTGTACAAGGCTGCGCGTCCGGGGTCGGATTACCAGTGGTCGCTGACCCTGCTGCAACGCTTCAAGCAGATGATGCCGCACATTCCAACCAAGTCCGGCCTGATGCTGGGCCTGGGCGAAACCGACGAAGAAGTCATCGAAGTCATGAAGCGCATGCGCGAACACGACATCGACATGCTGACCCTGGGTCAGTACCTGCAACCGTCCCGCAGCCACTTGCCGGTCCAGCGCTTCGTGCACCCGGACACCTTCGCCTGGTTCGCCGAGGAAGGCTACAAGATGGGCTTCAAGAACGTCGCTTCCGGTCCGCTGGTACGCTCCTCGTACCACGCCGACGAGCAGGCGAAGCTGGTCAAGGCCGAATTGATGTCGTCCTGATTCCGCGCTGAGAAAAGAACACGCCCGCAAGGTTAAGCCTTGCGGGCGTTTTCATTGGCGGTGCCCACATCCTCTTCAGTCTTTTCCTGCAAGCCGTGGTGCGACCGACCCTCTTTTGTTTATTCCCGTTCCTGACTACTGTGTGCTGAAGCGTTCATACAGGGAGAATCATGGATGACTGCTCGACCGACCCACACCCTTTGTCCTCACGTCCCTGTTCCGGCCTTGCCGCCTGCTGGGCTGATCGGCGTCATTGCGCCTGCCGGCCCTGCTGCCCTGGACACTGATAAAGCGATTGCCTGGATGCGTGCTCGCGGCTATTCGCTGCGAGTATTCCCCGGCGTTTACGAGAAAGACGGCTACCTGGCCGGCAGCGACGATGTGCGGCTCAATGACTTGCACGCGGCATTTGCCGACAGCGAAGTCGACGCCATCATCTGTTTGCGTGGCGGTTACGGTTCGCCGCGTTTGCTCGATCGTATCGATTTCGAATTACTGCGCAACAACGCCAAGCCGTTCATCGGCTATAGCGACATCACTGCACTGCATCTGGCAATCAGCCGTTATGCGGGTTTCGTGACGTTTCACGGCCCGATGCTCAATGCCGATCTGCTGGGTGACAAGCAGAAACCCACCGAGTCCTCGTTTTTCAACCTGTTGCGCGGGCAGGTGACGGCGGACAGCGTGCTGGCGCACCCGGTGGCTTATCCATTGACGACCCTCTCGCCAGGCATCGCTCATGGACGTTTGCTGGGGGGCAATCTGTCGATGATCGCCGCGACCATGGGCACGCCTTACGAGATCGATGCCGAGGGCGCCATCCTGTTCATCGAAGACATCAACGAGCCGCTGTATCGCATCGATCGGCTGCTGACCCATTTGCGTCTGGCCGGCACGCTGCACAAGTTGCGCGGGGTTCTGGTGGGGGATGTGGCGGGAGTGGACACAATCGCGCTGGAGGGCTTGCTCAAGCAGACCTTCGCATCGTTGCGCATACCCGTGCTGGCGGGGTGGCGCAGCGGGCATTGCGACCCGAACCTGACTTTGCCCATGGGCGCGTTAGTCAGGCTGGATGCGGGGAACAAGACGTTGGTGCTGGAGCAGGATGTGGTGATCAAGCGTTAGATCGTTATTGCCTGCCAGCCAGTCTTCGCGGGCAAGCCCGCGATGCTTTTAGCGGTTACGCAAACCTTCGAGCAACTTGTGCGTCGGATACCCATCCGCCGGCCAGCCAAACGACTGCTGCGCGCTGCGGATTGCTTTACGGGTATTGGCGCCGATGATGCCGTCAGCGGTGCCGGCGTCGTAGTTCCGGGCGCTCAGCAGGTTTTGCAGCTCGATTCGCTCGGTACGGCTCAGCGGCAAGTCATCTTTTGGCCATAGACCATTGATCAGGCCACCGCCATTGATACGCTCAGACAACAGGCTCACGCCCAAGGCGTAGGACGAAGAGTTGTTGTACTTGAGGATTGCGCGGAAGTTATCGAAGATCAGGAATGCCGGGCCGCGATAGCCTGCCGGCAGGAGCAGGGCGGCCGACAGGTGTTCGGAACCCACCGGAACCTGGCCACCATTGGGCAGGGTGACCCCCAGTTGCTGCCACTCGGCGACGCTTTTGCGAATCGCGCCATCGGCCAGGACGTAGTTGAAGCCACTCGGCAGTTGTACTTCGAAGCCCCACGGCTGGCCTTTCTGCCAGCCAGAGCTTTGCAGGTAGTGCGCGGTCGAGGCCAGTGCATCCGCGGCGCTGTTCCAGATGTCACGGCGGCCATCGCCGTCGAAGTCTACGGCGTGGGTGTTGTAGGTGGTCGGGATGAACTGGGTCTGGCCCATGGCGCCAGCCCAGGAACCGAGCATTTTCTCGGGTTCAATATCGCCCTGTTGCAGGATTTGCAGGGCCGCGATCAACTGCGCATGGGCAAAGCCTGGGCGTCGACCTTCATAAGCCAGGGTTGCCAGGGAGTTGATGACTGACTTGTTGCCCTGGAACTGACCGAAGTTACTCTCCATGCCCCACACCGCGACCAGTGCCTGGCGGTCGACGCCGTAGCGCTGTTCGATGCTTTGCAGGATATCGGCGTACTGGTTGACCAGTGCCTGACCTTTGCGCACCCGCAGCGGTGACAACGCGCCATCGAGGTATTCCCACACCGGGCGAGTAAATTCGGGTTGGCTGCGGTCAGCACTGATCACGCTGGCGTCCACGCTGACATTGGCAAAGACGCGGTCGAACAGGTCGGCGCGAATGCCGGCGTCGAGGGCGTCTTTGCGAAAACCCGCCTGCCATTCGGCAAAGGTCTGGGTGGGTTGGATGTCGAGATTCTCACCGGTCGGAACCACCGGCGGAATGACCGCAGGGGCCGTGGCAACGGTGCGGGTCTGAAGCGGCTGGGCGTCGGCGGCGGTGGGTTTTTCCGCGCAGGCGACAAGCAGAACGAGGCTGGAGGCAGCTATCAATTGGCGAAGGTGCCAACGACGGGAAAGACAAAGGGGCATGCACAGGTCCAGAGGATACGAATCAGGTGCAGACCTTAACATGTTGAGCGATGGCTTGCCTTTCAGGCCGCCAGAAAGTAAGAAGCCTCCCAGCTATTAGACTGGAAGGCTTCGCGGCGGTAGCTGCCTTTGCCCTTGCCGGCTCGCTCCTGACGGCTGCGGAACAGTGGCTGGGCGATGATGGACTTGGCCTTGTTGGGGCCATGCTTGGATGGCTTTTTGCTCATGATGATCTCTCGCAAGTGAGTGGATTTTGCGGAGCAAATCATCGGCCGAAGTTGGGGTTCTGTCTAGTCCCTAGGATGTGTAGGAAATGATGACCTGTGGCGAGGGAGCTTGCTCCCGTTCGGCTGTGCAGCAGTCGTAAAACCGGTGAACACGGATTACCTGAAGCGTCGCGGTGTCTGGTTTCGGGGTCGCTTCGCAACCCAGCGGGAGCAAGCTCCCTCGCCACAGAGGTTGGTGCAGGCTGGAAAACAGGTTATTCGGCAGGCAACGACAATCTTTGCCCAGCCATCAACAACGTCAACCGGCTCAAGCTCATCCACGGTGAGCCCGCCGCCTGGCCTTTGATCTGCGCGTCGATACGCTGTGCTTCAAGCAGCAATTGCGCCCAGCGTTGCGCCGAGTAGCGTTGCAGTGCCTTGCTCATCAGCGGTTTGCGTTTGTCCCAGACCGGTGGTCGGGCCTGGCTGAAGGCTTTGTCCAGCGGCACGCCCTGGCTGTATTGCAGCGACAGGTTGGCCAGCAGGCGCAGTTCACGGGCCAGCGCCCAAAGAATCACCGGCGGTTCGACGCCTTCGCCGCGCAGCCCTTCGAGCATACGCAGGGCATGAGCGGCTTCGCCGTTGAGGATCGCATCGGTCAAGCCGAAAACATCGAAGCGCGCGCTATCGGCCACCGCCGCTTGCACGGTTTCGACGGTGATCTGACCACCTTCGGCCATCAGCTTGAGCTTTTCGATTTCCTGGGCGGCAGCCAGCAAGTTGCCTTCGACCCGGGCGGCGATCAGTTCGACAGCGTCCTGGCTGGCGGAAAGCCCGGCCTGGGACAGTCGTTGACGAATCCAGCTCGGCAACTGGTTGGTGTCCACGGGCCAGATCTGCACGAACTGGGTTTGCGGACCTTCGACCAGCGCCTTGCCCCACTTGGTTTTCTGCGCACTGCCATCAAGCTTGGGCAAGCTGATCAGCAGCAGCGTGTCTTCTGCCGGGCGCGAGCAGTACTCGATCAGTGCGGCGGCGCCTTTGTCACCAGGTTTGCCGGAGGGCAGGCGCAGTTCCAGAAGGCGTTTTTCGGCGAACAGCGACATGCTTGCGCCAGCCTGCAGCAGCGTACCCCAGTCGAAACTGGCGTCGGCGGTGAATACCTGACGTTCATCGAAACCTTGTTGGCGAGCAGCGGCGCGAATGGCGTCGGCGGCTTCCTGGCACAGCAATGGGTCATCGCCACTGATGATGTAGACCGGCGCAAGAGCGCCTTGCAGGTGTTTGCCGAGTTGGGCGGGGGCGAGTTTCATAAGAAGAGGCGAACGGGGCGCCTGAGCGCCCCGTAAGTCTTACTGATGCGGCAGTTCGACAGGCGACTGACGCGGAGTCTCCGCTTCAGCCTTCTGCGCTGCTTCCAGCGCGGCGGCTTCAGCCTTGGCCCGGGCGTCGGCGGTCTGTTGCAGCTGTTCCAACTGAGTCGGGGTGAGCTGTTGCAGACGCAGCATCATGCGTTGAACCAGCTCACGACGAATCTCGCGGCGGGCATCGTTGGCTTCCTGGTCGGAACCTACCAGGTTGTTGCCATCGTGGATGAACACCTTCTGCACTTCAAGCTTGTCGCTCAGCAGTGGCAGGTCACCCTGACCACGGATGTCGTAATTGAGCACGGTGTTCACCTGGTACTCGCCAGTACGACCGGCACCGGCATAGCTGAGGATACGCTGGCTTTCCTGCTCATCGGTCAGCACCAGTTTGTAAGGTGCGCCGGTGTAGACCCTGACGCCGCTGCTTTCCAGAATCTGACGCAATTGTGTCACGGTTTCGCCGTAAGCATTGCGGGCGCTCAGGTCGAGTTCCTTGATCGCCAGTTCGGTGGTACCGGTGCCACGCAGGTGGAAACCGCAGGCGCTCAGCAGGACTGCAAGGCCCATCACCAGCAAATTGCGTTTGATCATCTTGTTGCTCCCCTTGAAACCATGTGGGCCGGTCAACCGGCCCGAAAGGTTTTACTCGGCGCCAGGCTCACCTGACGCCCGATCCAATTGTTAGCTGGCGACGATATTGACCAGTTTCCCGGGCACTACGATCACTTTGCGAATAGTCAGGCCATCGACGAAGCGCAGGACGTTTTCGTTAGCCCGTGCAGCGGCTTCGACTTCTTCGCGGCTGGCGCTGGCCGGCATTTCGATGTGGCCGCGCAGCTTGCCATTCACTTGAATGACCAGTTGCAGGCTGTCCTGTACCAAGGCGCTTTCGTCCAGCACCGGCCAACCGGCATCGATGACCGGATCGGCGTGGCCCAGGCGATGCCACAGCTCGTGGCTGATGTGCGGGGTGATCGGGGCCAGCAGCAGAGTCACGGTTTCCAGACCTTCGTGAGTCAGCGCGCGATCCTGTTCGGTGCCTTGCGGGGCTTTTTCCAGTACGTTCATCAGCGTCATCACCTGGGCGATGGCGGTGTTGAATTTGTGGTTCTGGCCGACGTCGTGGCTCGCCTGCTTGATGGCCTGGTGAATCGAACGCCGAATGGCTTTCTGCTCGTCGTTCAGGCTGGCGACGTCCAGTTTGCCCGGCAGGCCCTGAGTGACGTGCGCTTGCGCCAGGCGCCAGACGCGCTTGAGGAAACGGTGTGAACCTTCTACGCCGGAATCGGACCATTCCGCGCTCATGTCGGGCGGCGAGGCGAACATCATGAACAGACGGCAGGTGTCTGCGCCGAACTGGTCAATCATCGACTGTGGATCGACGCCGTTGTTCTTCGACTTGGCCATCTTCTCGGTGCCGCCGATTTCCACCGGCAGGCCGTCTGCGATCAGCTTGGCGCTGATGACCTTGGCCTTGCTGTCGCGTTCGAGTTCGACGTCCGCCGGATTGAACCAGGTGTAGGCACCATTGGCTTCGCGACGGTAGTAAGTCTCGGCGATTACCATGCCTTGGGTCAGCAGGTTCTTGAACGGCTCGTTGGAGCTCACCAGGCCTTCGTCGCGCATCAGCTTGTGGAAGAAGCGCGCGTAGAGCAGGTGAAGAATCGCGTGTTCGATGCCGCCGATGTACTGATCCACCGGCAACCAGTGGTCGGCCGCCGATTTTTCCACCAGGCCACCTTCAAAGTGCGGCGAGGCGTAACGGGCGTAGTACCACGAGGACTCGACGAAGGTGTCCATGGTGTCGGTTTCACGCTTGGCCGGTGCGCCGCATTTCGGGCAAGTGCACTCGTAGAACTCGGGCATGCGTGCCAATGGCGAACCAGCGCCATCGGGTACGACGTCTTCCGGCAGCACCACGGGCAGTTGATCTTCCGGGACTGGCACATCACCGCAAGTATCGCAGTGGATGATCGGGATCGGGCAGCCCCAGTAGCGTTGACGGCTGATGCCCCAGTCGCGCAGGCGGAACTGGGTGCGTGAGGCGCCGAGGTTTTTCTTGATCAGCGCAACTTCAATGGCGTCGAACGCGCCAGCGAAGTCGAGGCCGTCGAACTCGCCGGAGTTGATCAGCGTGCCGTGTTCGCCGTAGGCGTCCTGCCACGGGGCAGGGTTGGTGTCACCTGAGCTTGTGCGCACCACGGACTTGATCGGCAGGTTGTACTTGGTGGCGAATTCAAAATCACGCTCGTCATGCGCGGGAACCGCCATGACCGCGCCATCACCGTAGTGCATCAGCACATAGTTGGCGACCCACACCGGGAGTTTCTCACCGGTCAGCGGGTGCTCGACGAACAGCGAGGTCGGCAGGCCTTTTTTCTCTTGGGTGGCGACGTCGGCTTCAGCGACGCTGCCGCCCTTGCATTCAGCGATGAATGCTTGCAGCTCAGGGTTGTTCTGCGCGGCCAGGGCGGCCAGGTGGTGTTCGGCGGCCACGGCAACGTAGGTCGCGCCCATCAGGGTGTCCGGACGGGTAGTGAAGACTTTCAGCGCGCCGGGTTCGCCGATGGAGGCGACGTCGTACGGGAACTGCACTTCCATGCCGCGGGATTTGCCGATCCAGTTGCGCTGCATGGTCTTGACCTGTTCAGGCCAGCCAGTCAGTTCGTCGAGGCTCTCCAGCAGCTCATCCGCGTAAGCGGTGATCTTGAAGTAGTACATCGGGATTTCGCGCTTTTCGATCAGCGCGCCGGAACGCCAGCCGCGACCGTCGATCACTTGCTCGTTGGCCAGAACGGTCTGGTCGACCGGGTCCCAGTTCACGGTGCCGCTTTTTTTGTAAATCACGCCTTTTTCGAACAGGCGAGTGAACAGCCATTGTTCCCAGCGGTAGTAATCGGGCTTGCAGGTGGTCACTTCGCGCGACCAGTCCACCGCCAGGCCCAGACTGCGCAGCTGGCTTTTCATGTAGGCGATGTTTTCGTAGGTCCACTTGGCGGGCGCTACGTTGTTTTTCATCGCGGCGTTTTCTGCCGGCATGCCGAAGGCGTCCCAACCCATGGGTTGCAGGACGTTCTTGCCTTGCATGCGCTGATAGCGGGAGATCACGTCGCCGATGGTGTAGTTGCGCACGTGCCCCATGTGTAGCTTGCCGCTGGGGTAAGGGAACATCGACAGGCAGTAGAAAGTCTCCTTGCCTGGCTGTTCACTGACTTCAAAGGACTTTTGCTCGTCCCAGAACGACTGGGCGGCGGCTTCGATTTCACGGGGCTGATATTGTTCGTGCATGGCTACTTTTGAACTGAATAGGGGTGGCCTAATCCTCTTCAATGCAACGCTGGACGGTGATGACGCCAAATCGGCGTTTCGGTGCCCAGGCGAGCTGGAAGTGGAGTTACAGGAAGCGCCGTAGCATACATGACGGCACTCTACCGAGGGAAACCCTGATTACACGCACGGGCGCGGCCAATTTCCGCCCCGAGGGCCGTTGGTCGCGGCGCTCAGCCGGTTTTTTCAGCGAAGCTAAGCTCTAAAAGGGGAGTGAGTCTTATCTTCAATGAGGTGATGGATGGTTGATTCACAGCAAAAAGCTGCAAAACCGGAGCTGTACGAAAGACTGATCGACCGTCTCGCAATGGCCCTGGACGCGGCCAAAACCGCTGGACGGCTTCGCGACGAGCGTCCCCAGGAGCTGGAGCTGCGTGGTTTGACCCCCGCAGAGTTTGAACTGGTCAAGGCCTATCTGGAGCGCAGTGAACGTGAAACGCACGGATGCTTGTCAGCAGCAGTGACGCAACTCGAGGCACCACGTACGGCCGAGATCATCTGGCTCAAGGATAAGGCACCCGGCGGAGGCGCGGTAAAGGCCCGGTCTCTGCAGTTCAAGTAAGGGCACTTGAAACCATGCCAAATGGTTTTTTGAAACAAAGTCCTTCCGCATTTGTTGTCGCATTGCGTCAACCCACTTAGGCTTCGGGCATCTATGGAGATGCCCGATGCCTTTTCGTTATTTCATTAAACAACTTCTATTGCCTCCTGGCGTTCTTTTGCTGTTACTGGTGCTCGCCTGGTGGTGGCGCCGCTCAAGGCCCAGGCTGGCGGGAGCGTGCTTCGCTATGGGCGTGGGCGGCTTCTGGTTGATGAGCCTGCCAGTCATGGTGGAGTGGAGTGCCAGGGTTCTGGAGCGCGAGCCGCCGCTCGTGCGTGAGGAATGGGCCACCTTGGGCCAGCGTGCCGACGCGATCGTGGTGCTGGGTTCCGGGCGTGAGCGTGGCGACCTGGCCTGGGGCGTCGACCAGCCCACCGGCGTAGGTCTTGGGCGCGAGCGTTATGCCGCGCGTCTGGCCAAGGCTTCCAGCTTGCCGATTCTGACCAGCGGTGGCCTGCATTACGGTACACCGCCGACTGAAGCGCAGCTGATGGCGGATTCGTTGCTCGATGATTTCGGCGTGACGGTGCGCTGGCAGGAAGGGCGCAGCCGCACAACCTGGGAAAACGCGCAGTTCAGCGCCCAGGTGTTGTTACCGCAAGGGATCAAACGGGTGGTGGTCGTGACTCAGGCGTGGCATATGCCGCGGGCGGTCTGGAGCTTTGAGCAGGCCGGATTTGAGGTGGTGCCGGCGCCGGTGGGGTTTTTAGGCGTGGACAATGCCCGACCACTGGGTGGCTGGATGCCGGAATTCAAATCGATCTGGCAATCGGGGCAGTTGATGAATGAGGCCGTGGGGCAGGTCGGGTATTGGATGTTCTATCGAGGCGAGCCCGTTGAGGAGTGATCATTCCCACGGGGGAATGATCACCAGGCCTGAGTTAAACGGTCTTCGCCATCCGGTTGGCCATCAACGCCCAGCCAAACAACAGCACGCAAATGATGATCAACGGCCACGAACGCCATTGCAGATACGGCGTCAGGTTATGCATTGGCACCACTTCGCCGTACAGAATGCCGCGTTCGAACTGCGGGATCCGGGTGGTGATCTGGCCGAACGGGTTGATCAGACCGGTCACGCCATTGTTGGTGGCGCGGATCATCCAGCGGCCGGCTTCTAGTGCGCGCATCTGCGCCATCTGCAAGTGTTGCAGCGGGCCGATCGAGGTGCCGAACCAGGTGTCGTTACTGATGGTCAGCAGCAAATCGCTGCGGGCGGCGAGGCCGGCGGCGAATTCCGGGTAGACCACTTCATAACAGATGTACGGCGCAATCTGATAACCCTTGGCCTGCAGCAGTGGTTGATCGGCCGGTCCACGGGCAAAGTCGGACATCGGCAGGTCGAAGAACGCGATCAGGCCGCGCAAGACTTCCTGCAACGGAACGTATTCGCCGAATGGCACCAGTTTCTGCTTCAGGTAAGTGCCATCGCCTTCACCGACCACGGTAATGCCGTTGAAGTAACGCTTCTCGTGACGGACTTCCTGGCGAATCGGCACACCGGTAATCAGTGCGGATTTACGCTCTGCAGCGAAACTGCCCATCATGTTCAGGTAACCCTCGGCGGACTCCTTGAGCACCGGGATCGCCGTTTCTGGCCAGATCAGCAGGTCGACGGTTTTGGAGCTGAAACTCATGTCGCGGTACAGCGCCAACTGCGCGTTGATCTGCGACGGGTCCCATTTCATGCCTTGTTCGATGTTGCCCTGAATCGCCGCGACGCTTAGCGGCGCACCCGAAGGGCTGGTCCAGGCATGCTCCTTGAGCGCCATGCCGATCACCCACGGGCCGGCCAGCAGCAACACGCCTGCGGCAATAAAGCCTTTGCGAGCGCTGCGAATCAGGCGCGGTGCGTTGTAGATCAACGCGGCGGTCAGGGCCAGCGCGAAGGAAATCAGCCATATCCCGCCGACCGGCGCGAGCCCGGCCAATGGGCCGTCGAGCTGGCTGTAACCGGAATAGAGCCACGGGAAACCGGTGAGGAACCAGCCGCGAAAAGCTTCCTGACCTACCCATAACGCCGCAAACGCCAGAGCATCGGCCAGCGGCGCTTCGTTACGGCGCAGCCAGCGCGCCCAAATCCAGGCGGGCAGGGCGAAGAACCAGGCAATCGCTGCGGTGAAGAGCAGCATCAAGAACCCGGCCAGCAGTACAGATGCGCCGCCGAAGTTGTGAATGCTGTAGTAGATCCAGCTGGTTCCGCCGGCAAACAGGCCGAAACCGAAACACCAGCCACGGCCCAGGGCCTGACGGGGGCTCAGTTCGCGCAAACCGGCGTAAAAGAAACCGACCGCCAGCAATGCCAACGGCCAGATATCGAATGGCGCCAGGGCCAGGGTGGTGAGTGCACCGGCCGCCACGGCCAGCAGGTTACCGGGCCAGCCGGGGCGGGTCATCCAGCGCATTTCTTTCCTTAATTTTTACCGGGCGATTGGTGTCAAACGCAGCAAATGAATCCGACGGCTGTCGGCGTTCAGGATGCGGAAGCGATAGGCGCCGATTTCAGTGATTTCGTTGCGTTTTGGCAAGTGCCCGAACGCGCTCATCACAAGACCGCCGACGGTGTCGAATTCGTCGTCGGAGAATTCGCTGTCGAAGAACTCGTTGAAGTTCTCGATCGGCGTCAGGGCCTTGATCAGGAAGTCACCGCTGGGCAGCGGCTTGATGTAGCTGTCTTCTTCGACGTCATGCTCATCTTCGATGTCACCGACGATCTGTTCGAGCACGTCTTCGATGGTCACCAGGCCAGCCACGCCGCCGTATTCGTCAATGACGATGGCCATGTGGTTATGATTGGCGCGGAACTCGCGCAGCAGCACATTCAGGCGCTTGGACTCGGGCACGAAGGTGGCCGGGCGCAGCAGGTCCTTGATGTTGAAGCTGTCGCCGTTCTCCTTGAGGATCAACGGCAGCAAGTCCTTGGCCAGCAACACGCCCATCACGTCATCGTGGCTTTCGCCGATCACCGGATAGCGGGAATGGGCCGAGTCGACCACGGCGGGCAGGAACTCGCGAGGTGTCTGGGTCGCCTTGATGCTGATCATCTGCGAGCGCGGGACCATGATGTCCCGTACTTGCAGGTCTGCAACCTGGATGGCGCCTTCGACGATGGCCAGCGCTTCGCTGTCCAGCAACTTGTTTTGGTGTGCATCACGCAGCAGCTCCAGCAGCTCCTGGCGGTTCTTCGGCTCGTGGGCAAAAGCCTGGGTGAGCTTACCCAACCATGACTTCTGCCCGTTGCTCGATCGATCTTCGCTCATAGCGATTACTCTGAATCCTTTGTTGTAACGATAGGGGATGTGTCTGTTTCGTCGTCCGCATAAGGGTCCGGATGACCCAGTTCTGCAAGCAACGTTCGTTCCAGTGCTTCCATTTCTTCGGCTTCGTCATCATCTATATGGTCGTAACCAAGCAGATGCAAGCAGCCGTGAATGACCAGATGCGCCCAATGGGCGTTGAGTGCCTTGCCTTGTTCGGCGGCTTCGCGTTCGACCACGGCCACGCAGATCACCAGATCTCCCAGTAACGGGATATCCAGCAACTCGTCCGGCACGTCGGCCGGGAATGACAGCACATTGGTGGCGTAATCCTTCTGCCGCCAGGTGCGATTCAGTTCGCGGCCTTCTTCTTCATCGACCAGGCGAATGGTCAGCTCGGAGTCGGCGGTGCGTTGGCGCAGGGCCAGTTCGCACCATTGACGGAACTCGGCTTCACTCGGGGCAGGTGCGTCGCTGGCCAGTTGCAGATCAAGCTCAAGCATCGCGTGGGGTGTCCTTTGGCGCGACATCGGCAGCGCGATTTTCGAAGCGCTCGTACGCCTCGACAATGCGTTGCACCAGCGGATGGCGCACTACGTCCTTGGGTTGGAAGTGGGTGAAGCTGATGCCCGGAACGTCCTTGAGCACTTCGATCACATGATGCAGCCCGGACTTGGTGCCGCGTGGCAGGTCGACCTGGGTGATGTCACCGGTGATGACCGCCGTGGAGCCAAAGCCGATCCGGGTCAGGAACATCTTCATCTGTTCGACGGTGGTGTTCTGGCTTTCGTCGAGGATGATGAAGCTGTTGTTCAGCGTGCGACCGCGCATGTAGGCCAGCGGTGCGACTTCGATCACCTGACGCTCGATCAGCTTGGCGACGTATTCGAAACCGAGCATTTCGTAGAGCGCGTCATAGAGCGGGCGCAGGTACGGGTCGATTTTTTGCGACAGGTCGCCGGGCAGGAAGCCGAGTTTTTCACCGGCTTCAACCGCCGGACGCACCAACAGAATGCGACGAATCTGTTCGCGCTCCAGTGCGTCTACCGCACAGGCAACAGCCAGATAGGTCTTGCCGGTACCGGCGGGGCCGATGCCGAAGTTGATATCATTACCGAGGATTTCCTTCACGTAGCGCAGTTGATTCAAGCCGCGAGGGCGAATCATGCCTTTTTTGGTGCGCAAGGCGACGGACGGTTCGGCGGGGGAGTGGTTGTCCAGTTCCTCGACGGCCGATTCCTGAAGGAACAGGTGAACCATGTCCGGCGACAGCTCGGTACCCTTGGTTTCCCGGTACAGGCGGCGCAGGAGGTTTTCCGCGGAGGTGGTGTGCTTGGGCTCGCCGATCAATTCGAACTGGTTTCCGCGGTTGCGGATCTCGATGGTCAGGCGCTGTTCGATCAAGCGCAGATGCTCATCGAATTGCCCGCACAGATTGGCGAAGCGGCGAGCTTCAAAAGGCTCGAGGATGAAGCGATGTGGTTCTATGGGTGCGTTCAAGGTCGTATTTAGCCGCCCTGGGGCAATATTGATGAAATAAAGGATAACGCCAGTCGCCTGGGTGCGAAAGCTCTTAAATAAGATGCAGGTTGACGCTTAATCTGTGGCGAGGGGGCTTGCCCCCGTTCGACTGCGAAGCAGTCGCAAAATATTCGGGATCGCTTCGCGATCCAACGGGGCGGTGCGGCGTTCCGACAAGCCCCCTCGCCACAAAAGCCCGGCTCCCACAGGTGACGAGGTATTACTGGATCAGCGAGCCCCGCAGCGAGTGCGGTTGCGCGGCGTCGATGTGCACGTCGGCGAACTGGCCGATCAGGGTCGGATTGTCGCAGCGGAAGTTGACGATACGGTTATTCTCGGTGCGACCCTGCAGTTCGCCGGGGTCTTTTTTCGAGTAATCGGTGACCAGAATCCGCTGAACGGAGCCCACCATTTGTCGGCTGATCTCGAACCCTTGCTGGTTCAGGCGATGTTGCAGGGCATTGAGGCGTTCTTTTTTCAGCTCTTCCGGCGTTTCGTCGACCAGATCGGCGGCCGGGGTGCCCGGGCGCTGGCTGTAGACGAACGAGTAGGAGAAGTCGAAACCGACGTCTTCGATCAGTTTCATGGTCTGTTCAAAGTCTTTCTCGGTCTCGCCCGGGAAACCGACGATGAAGTCCGAGCTGATGCAGATCCCCGGCACGGCGGCCCGCAGTTTGCGCAGTTTGGACTTGTACTCCAGCGCGGTGTGGTTGCGCTTCATCGCCGCGAGGATTCGGTCGGAGCCTGATTGCACCGGCAAGTGCAGGTGTTTCACCAGTTCCGGCACGTCGGCGTGGGCCTGGATCAGGCTGTCGGAGAACTCCAGCGGGTGCGAAGTGGTGTAGCGAATCCGGTCGATGCCATCGACAGCGGCGACCACGCGGATCAATTCCGCCAGGTCGGCCAGGCGACCATCGTGAGTGGTCCCGCGATAGCCGTTGACGTTCTGCCCCAGCAAGGTCACTTCGCGCACGCCGTTTTCGGCCAGGTGGATGATCTCGGCAATTACGTCGTCGAACGGTCGGCTGACTTCTTCACCGCGGGTATAAGGCACCACGCAGAAGGTGCAGTACTTGCTGCAGCCTTCCATGACCGACACGTAAGCGCTCGGCCCATCGATGCGTGGTTCGGGCAAGTGGTCGAATTTTTCGATTTCCGGGAACGAGACATCGACTTGCGGCAGTTTGGTAGCGCGCGCGGCGTCGATCATTTCCGGCAGACGGTGCAGCGTCTGCGGGCCGAACACCACGTCGACATAGGGAGCGCGATCACGGATGGCCGCGCCTTCCTGACTGGCCACGCAACCGCCGACGGCGATGACCATTTCCGGATTGGCCAGTTTCAGTTCGCGCCAGCGGCCGAGCTGGGAATACACCCGGTCCTGGGCACGTTCGCGGATCGAGCAGGTGTTGAGCAGGATCACGTCGGCGTCTTCAGCGCGAGCGGTGACTTCCAGGGCCTGGTGTTCACCCAACAGATCGACCATGCGCGAGCTGTCGTACTCGTTCATCTGGCAACCGTGGGTTTCGATGTAAAGCTTCTTGGCCATGGACAGAGTCATCACGTGATTCAAAGAACCGCACATTATAGGGAACATGTCCCAAGGTTCCTACCGCTGCGCGTCCGGTGGCTATGCTATAGTTCGCGCCCTCATTTTTATCCCCGATGTGTTACCCGCCCACCATGACCAAACGTGAAGCTCCAATCTACAAGGTGATTTTCCTCAATCAGGGCCAGGTGTTCGAAATGTACGCCAAGCAGATCTATCAAAGTGATCTGTGGGGCTTCCTGGAAGTGGAAGAGTTCGTCTTTGGCGAGCGTACGCAAGTGGTCGTCGATCCGAGCGAAGAAAAGCTCAAGGCTCAGTTCGAAGGCGTTGTGCGCAGTTTTGTGCCGATGCATTCGATTGTGCGCATTGATGAGGTCGAACGCCTCGGCACGCCGAAAATCAGTGAAGCCCGCGGCGCGGTCGGCAATGTCATGCCGTTTCCGATGCCGATGCCTGAGAAGTAAGCAGCAGGTTTAGTGGTTGGAGGAGGTTGTTGTGGCGAGGGGGCTTGCCCCCGTTGGGCTGCGAAGCGGCCCTGAATTCAGTCACTGATCCCTTCCAGACAGACCGCGGCTGCTGACTTTACGACTGCTGCGCAGCCGAGCGGGAGCAAGCTCCCTCGCCACAGGGGGGCATGTTCAATTCAGGGAAGTGGCGAAAACGGCGTACGCCCATCGGCGCTTTGCAATTCCATCAGGTATTTACGGAAAATTTGCCCCAGCACCTGGGTAGCAACTTCCAGGTCTTCGCGGGGCATTTTCTCGGCGACTTCGTCGGCGGTATCCAGTGCCTCTTCGGCGCCGTTGACTGCGGCCATTTTCAGCACGATATACGCCTGAACGTTATTGGCCGGTACGCCTTCGCCATGGAAGAACATGGTGCCGAGTTTGAATTGCGCCTGGGCATGGCCTTGCAGCGAGGCCTTTTCGAAGTAGCTCAGGGCTTTATTGAGGTCGCGCGGCGCGTTTTTGCCTTCGTAGTAGAACTCACCCAACTCGTATTGCGCTTGCGCATCCCCTTCATCCGACGCTTTCTGGCAGGCGGCGAGCGCTTGCGTCAGGTCTTGCGGCTGAGTATTGAGGGTGCAGCGACCCATCGCCGGGATCAACAACGAGTTGCCGCCTGCTTGTGCGAGCGCGAGCAGGGGCTGAAGGAGCAACAGGCAGCCCAATGCAAGGGTGCGGCCGGTGCGGTTCATGGGAATCGACTTACCTCTGAGGGGCGCGCGGACCCGTCGAGGGATCCAATAAGCGCGCATTATGAAATAAGCAGGGCCAACCTTACAAAGTCTTTACTCGTTTTTCTGCTGCGCGGGGACTATATCACCCACTTTGCGGGCGATTATTGGCAGGTGAGTAGGAAAAAGGGCACGCATGTAGGTGAAAGCTGACGCTGGCAAACGCCAACGTCAGCGTCGTAGCTTTACTTCAGCGCGGCGAAGGCACGCTCGGCGGCGTCCAGCGTCAGTTTCAACTCGGTTTCGCCATGGGCGATCGAGGTGAAGCCGGCTTCGAAGGCGCTCGGCGCCAGGTACACGCCGCCTTCGAGCATCAGGTGGAAGAAGCGTCCAAACAACTTCGCATCGCTGGCCATGACGTCATCGAAGGTGACGATGTCGTCGGCGCCACTGAAGTACAGACCGAACATGCCACCGGCCTGAGTGGTCACGAACGGAATGCCGGCGGCGTCGGCACGCTGTTGCAGGCCATCGAGCAGGCGACCGGTGTAGTCGCTCAGCTCGGCGTGGAAGCCGGGACGACTGATCAGGCGCAGCGTGGTCAGGCCCGCCGCCATCGCCAGCGGGTTACCCGACAACGTACCGGCCTGGTAGACCGGGCCCAGTGGCGCGATGTGTTCCATGATTTTGCGTTTACCGCCGAAGCAGCCCACCGGCATGCCGCCACCGATGATCTTGCCGAAGGTGCTCAGGTCGGGTGTTACGCCGTAATAGGCTTGGGCACCGCCGAGGGCGACACGGAAACCGGTCATCACTTCGTCGAAAATCAGCACCACGCCGTGCTTGTCGCACAGGGTCCGCAGGCCTTCGAGGAAACCCGGGGCCGGTGGTACGCAGTTCATGTTGCCGGCCACGGGCTCGACGATGATGCAGGCCACGTCCTGGCCGACTTCGGCGAGCAGGGCTTCAACTGCGTCGATGTCGTTGAATGGCAGGGTCAGGGTGTGCTTGGCGAACGCCGCCGGTACACCGGCCGAGCTCGGTACGCCTTGGGTAAGGGCGCCGGAACCGGCCTTGACCAGCAGGCTGTCGGAGTGGCCGTGGTAGCAGCCTTCGAATTTGATGATGCTGTCGCGACCGGTGAAACCACGAGCCAGACGGATCGCGCTCATGGTCGCTTCGGTGCCGGAGCTGACCATGCGCACCATTTCCATGGACGGCACGATCGAGCAGACCAGGTCGGCCATCTCGGTTTCCATCGCGGTCGGGGCGCCGTAGGACAGACCGTGCTCCAGCTGCTTGCGCACCGCGTTCAGTACGTCCGGGTGGCTGTGGCCGAGAATCATCGGGCCCCAGGAACCGACGTAATCCACATAACGCTTGTCGTCTTCGTCGGTGACGTAGGCGCCTTCGGCGTGTTTGAAGAACAACGGCGTGCCGCCAACGCTCTTGAACGCACGAACAGGCGAGTTCACGCCTCCGGGGATGTGTTTCTGGGCATTGGCAAACAGGGTTTCGGAACGAGACATTATTTGGCTCTCAAAATCAGGATTTGAACAATTCGTTAAAGGCGCGGGCGCGACGCGTCACTTCAGCCGTGCTCTCGGCGCCAAACAGGCCATGCACCACCGCCAGCAGATCAACGCCGTGGGCCACCAGCGGGGCGGCGTTGTCCAGGGTGATGCCGCCGATCGCGCAGACCGGCAGGTGCAGCTTGCTGCGGGCCTGGTCGAGCAGGTCGAGGCTGCACGCCGGTGCGCCGGGTTTGGTGTTGGAATTGAAGAAGCGGCCGAAGGCGACATAACTGGCGCCTTCCTTGGCGGCTTGTTCGGCGAGCTCGAGTTGCGCGTGGCAGGTCGAACCGATGATCGCCTGACGCCCGAGCAGTGCTCGCACTGGCATCAACGGGCCGTCAGTCTGACCCAGGTGCACACCGACATTCAGGCGCGCGGCCAGTTCGGCGTCGTCATTGATGATCAGTTGGGTCTTGTAGCGTTCGCACAGATCACGCAGGGCTTCGGCCTCGCGCAGGCGGCGGGCCTCGTCGCTGCTTTTGTCGCGGTATTGCAGCAGGGTGACGCCGCCTTCGAGCGCCGCCTCCACGTACGAAAGAAATTTACCGGCCAGTAACTGGCTGTCGGTAATGGCGTACAGGCCACGTAGTTTCATCGGACAAGCCTCTGCGCTTTACGCATCGAAAGTTACGAACAGAAATCCAGCGGCAGGCGGCGGGGCACGAACTGGCCTTTGCCCAGCTGTTCCGCATCTCGCAGCGTGCGCCAAGTGTAGTCAAGCGCGCTCTGTACGGCACTGACGAGGTGTTCACCCTGGGCCAGACGACCGGCTAGGGCGCTGGCCAGCGTGCAACCGGAACCGTGATAACTGCCGGGCAGGCGCTGGCAGGTAAAGGTTTCGCGGCGACCGTCGCGGCTGTACAGGCGGTTGTGGATTTCGTGTTCGTCGCCATGGCCACCGGTGATCAGCAGGTGTTTGACGAATGGCAGGAGTTTTTCCGCGCATTCGTCGGCGGTGCCTTCGGGCAGTTCGGCGAGGATGCGGGCTTCGGGAAGGTTAGGGGTGGCGATGATCGACAACGGCAGCAAGCGTTCGCGCATGGCGTAGCCGACTTCGTCCTTGCCCAGTCGTCCGCCACCGCCGGCGCGCAGCACCGGGTCGCAGACCACCGGCAAATGCGAGTGCACTGAAAGCAGTTCGACCACGGTGTCGACCATTTCCAGGGAACCGAGCATGCCCAGTTTGACGGCGGCGACTTCAGAGTCGTTGAGCACGGCATTGGCCTGGGCCAGTACCCACTCGCGATCGAGCACGCGGAAGTCAGTGACGTTGACCGTGTCTTGCACGGTCAGGGCGGTGACGGCCGGAGCCGCATGGCAACCCTGAGCGAGCAGGGCTTCGATATCTGCCTGCAAGCCGGCGCCACCACTTGGGTCGTGGCCGGAGAGACAGAGGACAACGGGGCGAGAGCTGTAGATATTCATGGTGCGCGAGCTTACCACCAAACATGTTTTTCGGGTGTTGTGGCAGCCATCGCGGCCGCTACAGATGTTCACCACCCGTAGCCAACAGCTCTAACTCAATACATAGCGCTGGAACGCTTGTTCTAGAGCCTTTGTAGGAGAAATTTCAATGGTGTTCAATGGCCACTAGCGGCTATGCTAGAGTGGATCCAAACCAATAACAGGTAATACCGGTTTTACGTCTACTCAAAAGGAATGGGGGGCTTCCTGACAGAACCGGACAGGCCACGCTGGGGCTTAAATGCGCTATTTGCTGATGTTGCTGCTGTGCTTGCCCCTCCTGGCGAGCGCCGTCGAATTCGACGAGTTCACCCAGAGCCTTCCCCTGGGCCGAACGATGCAGGTTTATGAAGACGCGGGCGGTCAAGCGACCATTGCCGATGTTCGTGCGCAAGCCGCGGCCGGGTACTTCAAACCCCACGATAAAGCCACCCTCAATGCCGGCTATTCGCGTTCGGCGTTCTGGCTGAAAATCGACCTGCAATACCGTCCGACCAACCCGTCGGCGCAACGGGCCTGGCTACTGGAGCTGGCCTATCCGCCCCTCGATCACCTTGATTTGTACTTGCCCGATGCTGGCGGCGACTATCAATTGGTCCGACAGACGGGCGATGCGTTGCCGTTCGCCACTCGCGAAATTCGTCAGAACAACTATCTGTTCGGTCTGAGCTTTGCGCCCGGACAGGCGCAAACCGTGTACCTGCGGCTGCAAAGCGAAGGCTCGATTCAGGCGCCCGTCACTTTGTGGTCGAGCACTGCTTACCTCGAAGAGCAGCCCGTGCGGCTTTATGTGCTGGGGCTGATTTATGGCGTGTTGCTGGGGATGCTGGTCTACAACCTGTTCATCTTCCTCAGCGTGCGCGACACCAGTTACCTCTATTACATTGTCTACATCGCTTCGTTCGGCTTGTATCAGCTGTCAGTGAACGGCGCGGCCGTGGAGTATTTCTGGCCGAACAATCCGTGGTGGGCCAACGCCGCGACGCCGTTCTTCATTGGCTGTTCGGGGTTGTTCGGCAGCCAGTTTGCCCGCAGCTTCCTGCGCACGGCCACCCACAGCCGCTGGCTGGACCGTGTGCTATTGGCGCTGATCGCGTTCAGCGGGCTGGTGGTCGGCTTATCTTTGATGACCAGTTACGCCCTGGCCCTGCGTCTGGCGACGGCGTTGGCACTGGTCTTTACCGTGGTGATTTTCGTTGCCGGGATTTTCGCCTGGTGGCGTGGCTTGAGGGTGGCGCGCTACTTCATCATTGCCTGGTCGGCATTCTTGCTCGGTGGTGTCGTCAACACGATGATGGTGTTGGGGTATTTGCCCAACGTGTTCCTGACCATGTACGCGAGCCAGATTGGCTCGGCGATCGAAGTGGCGTTGTTGTCCCTGGCCTTGGCCGATCGCATCAACGCGATGCGCGAGCAACAGGCACAGACGTTGTTCGACGCCGGCCAGAAGCTCGAAGTGCTGAACCAGCAACTGGCTCACAGTAACCGGCTCAAGGACGAATTCCTCGCCACCCTGACCCACGAACTGCGCACGCCCATGAACGGTGTGATCGGTTCGCTGGAGCTGATGCAGACCGTCGAGATGAACCCAGAGCTGGAGCAATATCAGCAAACGGCCGCAGGTTCGGCGCGGGACATGATGCGCATGGTCAACGGCATCCTCACCCTGACCGAGTTGCAGGCTGGCAAACTCAAGGTCTATCCGGACGCGTTCAGCTTGCGCGGTGTGGTCGAGACTTTGCGCGAGCAGTTTGATGGTAACGCGTCAAGCAAGTCGCTGGACTTCAAGGTTGAGGTAGCGCCCGGGTTGCCGGATCGTTTGTTCGGCGACAGCGGCAAGCTGGCGCAATGCCTGGAATGCTTGTTGGACAACGCAATCAAATTCACCCGGGTCGGGGGGCTGGCACTGCGAGTGACGGGTAAGCCGGCTGAGCCTGGTCGGCTGGCGCTGTCTTTTGCGGTGATCGACACCGGCATCGGTTTTACCGATTTGGGGGAGTCGACGCTGTACCAGCGCTTCTTCCAGCTCGACGGTTCGATGACCCGTGAGTACGGCGGTCTGGGCGTTGGCCTGGCGATTTGTCGACAGTTGGTTGAATTGCTCGGGGGCCGCCTGAGTCACCGTTCGGAACCGGGCCGTGGAAGCCGCTTTCAGCTGGACGTCGAATTCGAGCTGTCGGTGGTGGTGCCTGCTTCCTCGATCACCCGGCAAACCACCGGCCTGCGCTTGCCCCAGGAGTGCACGGTATTGCTGGTCGATGACAACAGCATCAGTCAATTGGTGATGCGCGGCATGTTGCTCAAGCTTGGGTTCCGGGTATGCACCGCAGACAGTGGCCTTGCTGCGCTTGATCAATTGCAGTGTGAAGCCGTTGACGCGGTCGTGTTCGATTGCCAGTTGCCGCCCGTGGACGGCGCCTCCATCTTCCGCCAGATCCGCGCGTTGCCAGGTTGCGCCGAGTTGCCCGTGTTCATGATTGCCCTGAGTGCGGACCGAGTGCACGGCCCGAGCGACACCTTGGTCGACTGCCTGAACAAACCGGTGAAATTCGAGGATTTGCAGGCGGCGCTCTATCGACGGGTGCTCTGTCCGGTGTAGGGCGAAAGCGCCGACAGTTCGGCAGATATGCCACTTTGTTCGGCCTCGGGGCGGTGCTTAACTGAACATCCCTTGGCTGACCAAAGGAGCCCCGTCATGAACCTGCATCAGTTCGCCGAAACCCACGAAGTCACCAACCAGCCGCCATCGCTGGACGGCACCAATCTCTATCGCATCGACCTGCCGTTGCAGGAGTGGTCGCGGCGGTTCGATGCCGGTTGGGCCGAGTCGCGGATCGACGCTTACGGCGCATTGGCCGGCGGGCCGCTGATGGAAGCCGGGTTTGCGGCCAATCAGAACAAACCGGTGTTCGTCAGCCATGACCGTTACGGCCATCGCATCGACCTGGTGGAATTTCATCCGGCTTATCACCAGTTAATGCGCACGGCGGTAGAGCATGGTCTGACAGGGTTGCCCTGGACCGATCCGCAACCGGGCGCCCATGTGGCTCGCGCGTCCATGACGTATTTGCACAGTCAGGCTGAAGCTGGCAGCGGTTGCCCGTTGACCATGACCTTCGCCAGCGTCCCGGCGATGCGCCTGCAACCGGATCTGGGCAAACTCTGGCTGCCGAAAATCCTCGCCACCGAGTACGACCCGCGCAATGTCGGCATGGCCCACAAGGCCGGGGTCACCATCGGCATGGCCATGACCGAGAAACAGGGCGGCACCGACGTGCGGGCCAACACCACCAAGGCGTATCCAGTGGGGGCCGGTGGGCCGGGCCAGGCATATGAACTGGTGGGCCACAAGTGGTTCTGCTCGGCGCCAATGTGTGACGCCTTCCTGACTCTGGCCCAGACCGACAAAGGCTTGACCTGTTTCCTGCTGCCGCGTCATCGTCCGGATGACACGCGCAATCAGTTCTACATACAGCGGCTGAAAAACAAACTCGGCAACTGGTCCAATGCCTCCAGCGAGGTGGAGTTCCGCGGCGCCCTGGCCTGGATGGTCGGCGAAGAGGGCCGGGGCGTTCCGACCATCATCGAAATGGTCGCCATGACCCGCTTCGATTGCATGGTCGGTTCCAGCGCGCTGATGCGCCAGGCCTTGACCCAGGCCAGCCATCACTGCGCCCACCGCAAGGTCGGTGGCAAGTTGCTCAGCGAACAATCCTTGATGCAAAACGTGCTGGCCGACCTGGCCCTGGAAAGCGAAGCCGCCCTGGCGTTGAGCCTGCGCATGGGCCGGGCGCTGGATCATCTGGATGACGACCACGAAGCGAAATTCGCTCGATTGGTGACGGCAGTGGGCAAGTACTGGATCTGCAAACGCGCGCCCGCGATGATCAATGAGGCTGCCGAATGCATGGGCGGCGCCGGTTATGTCGAGGAAAGCATCCTGCCGCGACTGTACCGTGAGGCGCCGGTCAACTCGACGTGGGAAGGTTCCGGCAACGTGCAATGCCTCGACGTGTTGCGCGCACTGTCGAAAGAGCCGGGTGTGCTCGATGTGCTGTTCAGCGAATTGGGCAATGGTCATGGCGATAAACGTCTGGCCACGCACATCAGCCAGTTGCAGAAGGCGTTCAAGGACACCGACGACATTCAATACCGCGCCCGCCAGCTCACCGAAGACATCGCCTTGGGGCTTCAGGCCAAACTATTGCTGGAGGCCGGGAATGCATCGGTCAGCGATGCCTTCATCGCCAGCCGCCTCGGGTCGGCCGGCCGGGTGTATGGAACGTTGCCGCTCGGGCTGGATGTGGAGGCGATTGTGGCTCGCTCGACCCCGCAAGGTTTCACGACTTGATGAACACCACTGAAACCTGTGGGAGCGGGTTTGCCCGCGATTGCGGTTATACATTTAACAGAGAGGTTGGCTGATAGACCGCTATCGCGGGCAAGCCCGCTCCCACAGGGTTCCCGTGAAGCGATGATGCAGGCAAGATGAAGGTCTGCAAGTCAGAACACAGGAAGCTGATCGTGACCGAAGCGTTTATTGTCGTTCAAACCGCCGAGCAAGCCGTGGACCGGCTTGCTGTCTTGCACGAGCGTGCAACCACAGCGCTGAATCAGGCGCTCAAGCGTTATCTCAAGGATCGCGTCGAGCCGGATGCTGAACAGCGGGCGCTGTTTCGTTATCCCGAGTTGCGTCTGACCTACCTCTGCCAGGGCGAAGTTCCACAGACCACTCGCGCCTATGCCAAGGTTCAATTGCCGGGGACCTACAGTGTCACCGTCACTCATCCGGCAGCCTTCCGCAAATACCTGCTGGAACAACTCGTCCCGTTGATGCACGACTTCACCGTGACCGTGGAGGTCGGCGTCAGCCAGCAGAACATTCCTTATCCGTACGTGGTCGAGCAGGGCGATGAACTGGCCGGCTCCGGCGTCACGGCGGCGGTGCTGGCGCGGGTGTTCCCGAGTACGGATCTGTCGGCCGCCACCGATGGCATCGCCGATGGCTTGTACGATTGGGAAAACACCGACCCGCTGCCATTGGCCCTGTTCGATGCCGCGCGGGTGGACTTCTCCCTGCGCCGGCTGGTGCACTACACCGGCAGCGACTGGCGGCATGTACAGCCGTGGATTCTACTGACCAACTACCACCGCTACGTCGACCAGTTCATCGTTCATGGCCTGGAACAACTGCGCAAAGACCCGCGTTTTGTGCGCATGGTGTTGCCGGGCAACGTGATCATCGAAAAGAGCATGGACCACGGCGAAGCGTCGGCGATTGCCGCCGGCGTGGTCTGGCATCGTTACCAGATGCCGGCCTATCACCTGATCGCCAGCGACGGCCATGGCGTAACCTTGGTGAACATCGGCGTCGGCCCGTCCAACGCCAAGAACATCACCGACCATTTGGCTGTGCTGCGTCCGCATTGCTGGCTGATGATCGGCCACTGCGGCGGCTTGCGTCAGTCGCAGACCATTGGCGATTACGTGCTGGCCCACGCTTACATGCGTCGCGACGGGATTCTCGATCGGGTGGTGCCGCCGAACATCCCGATTCCGGCCCTGGCCGAGGTGCAGATGGCGTTGCAGCAAGCGGCGGCCAACATCACCGGTGAGAAGGGCGACGAGCTGAAGAAGCGCCTGCGCACCGGCACCGTGCTGACCTATGACGACCGTAACTGGGAACTGCGCTGGGCGCAGGAGCGTCCGCTGATCAACCTGTCCCGCGCCGTGGCGGTGGACATGGAAAGCGGCACCATTGCCGCTCAAGGCTATCGCTTGCGGGTGCCATACGGCACGTTGCTCTGTGTGTCGGATAAACCGCTGCACAGCGAAATCAAACTGCCGGGGTCGGCCAACGCGTTCTATGAGCGTGCGGTCAGCCAGCACTTGAAGATCGGCATCGAGGCAGTGGATCTGTTGCGCACTGAGCTCAACTCGCTGCACTCGCGCAAACTGCGCAGCTTCGACGAGCCGCCGTTCCGCTAACAGTCATGGTCATTTAGCGGTCAGGGCACTAGCATTAGCAGCCCTGACCGTTAGATGTTCTTTTCGCCATGCCTCGTCCACCTCGTCCTGCTTCCCGCCGCCCTGGCGTGAAGCCTGCGCCATCCTCTTCAGCCCCGCGCCGTGTCGCCAAAGCGCCACCGGCCGAGCCGAAGCTGATTCTGTTCAACAAGCCTTTCGATGTGCTGACGCAATTCAGCGACGGCGAAGGGCGGGCGACGCTCAAGGATTTTATCGAGATTCCGGGGATTTACCCGGCAGGACGGCTGGACCGTGACAGCGAAGGCTTGTTGCTGCTGACCAACGACGGCCAGCTTCAGGCGCGGATTGCCGACCCGAAACACAAACTGGCCAAGACCTACTGGGTGCAAGTGGAAGGCGTGCCAACCGCCGAGCAGTTGCAGCGTTTGCGCGATGGCGTTGAATTGAACGACGGTATGACCTTGCCCGCCGAGGCGCGGCAGCTTGATGAGCCTGAGCTGTGGCCACGCAACCCGCCTGTGCGTTTTCGCAAAAGCGTGCCCACCAGTTGGCTGGAGTTAGTGATTCGCGAGGGGCGCAACCGTCAGGTGCGGCGCATGACCGCGGCGGTCGGCTTGCCGACGTTGCGTCTGGTGCGGGTCAGAATTGGCGACTGGTCGATCGAAGGGCTCGATCAGGGCCAGTGGAAGGAAGTGCCGGCGCGTTTATAGCGTGCCGGATTCGATCAGGCCGATGACCACGCTTTTGATCACGAACGCGGCCACACCCAGCCCCAGCACAAAGAACAGAATGAACGAACCGAAGCGCCCGGCTTTGGATTTCTTTGCCAGATCCCAGACGATGAAACCCATGAAAATGATCAGAATGCTGACCAGGCCAGTCATCATCCACTCTTCGAAAACTGCAGGATCCATCGAACATCTCCAGCGCGGGTGGGGCTAAAAAGGGCGGGGGGAGTATACGCGATGGCAGATTGATGGAGCATGGACCTGCGTCGGTGTGTCGCAGCTATTCGTCGCCTGTGCCGGCCCTATCGCAAGCAAGCTCGCTCCCACAGATGTTGTGTCGGCCTCAGGATTCAGGCACGACGAATGACCTGTGGGAGCGGGCTTGCCCGCGATGGCGTCCTCAGCTGCGCAGATGGGTTAGAGGAAGTTCAGTGCTGTTGAGCACCTGATTCAGCACAAAACTCGACCGCACACTCGTGACCCCTTCAATTCGGGTGAGATGCCCCAGCAGCAGCTTCTGATAGTGATCCATGTCCGGCACCACCACCTTGAGCTGATAATCCGCATCCATCCCCGTGACCAGGCTACATTCCAGCACTTGCGGCAAAGTGCGAATGGCGGCTTCGAAGTTCTCGAAACGTTCGGGAGTATGGCGGTCCATCCCGATCAGCACGTAGGCGGTCAGGCTCAGGCCGAGCATCTTGCGGTCCAGCAAGGCGACCTGGCGGGAGATGTAGCCGTCGTCTTCCAGTTGCTTGACCCGCCGCGAGCAAGGCGAAGGCGACAGGCCGATGCGTTCGGCCAGCTCTTGATTGGAGATGCGCGCGTCGCGCTGCAATTCCGCCAAAATGCTCAAGTCGTATCGGTCGAGTTTGCTCATCAATCAGGCCTTTGTCATAACTATTGCGACAGATTATCTATCCTGAGTTAAAAATTGCGCAAGTGATGTTTATTTGAGCAATCTTCGCAATCCTCTGTCGACGCTCCGGGCCTATTCTTATTACCAGAATCACTGCTCGGACAAACAGTCCAGTGCGGCTCGCCCAATCAGGCCAGCTGCGGTCGCCACCCCCACCGGGGATGCGTCGGCCCCCGAGCTACACACTGTCCAGAAGACGGCGTGAGGTGAGCCGACGTCATAAGCGTCGAGCACGGACGAAGTTCTCAAGGGGAGGCCGACGGGTCTCCCTTTTTTATTGCCTGGAATTTCTCTCCGGCCCTCAATAAAAAAGTTACGTGACTGATAACCTGTTGCAGAACCGGCCTGCGCTTTACCAGTCTTACGTACAGGCCCTAACCCGCAGTGAGGAAAAGCATGAAATCGCGCATCTGGCGTTTGGCCGGTGTTGGTTTGCTGTGTGTGAGTGTCACTGCGCAATCGCTTGCCGATGAGCCGCAGAACCGCGGCCCCGATGGCGGGCAACATGGGCCTGAACATCGGGGCAATGACCAGGGCCATGGCGGCAGTAATCAGCCACCCCCGCAGAACACCGAAATCATTCGTGGCGGCAACAGTCGCCAGTTGGAGCGCCACGACCAGAATCAGGGCGGTCAGTGGCAGAACCGTACGCCGCACGAGTCCAATAATCAGGGCGGCCAGTGGCAGAGCCGTCAGCTGCACGATCCAAACGCTCAGGGTGGCCAGTGGCAGAACCGTACACTGCACGACCCCAACGTACAGGAGCGAGCGCCGCAACAACCGAGTAACAATCTGCCAATCCAGGGCCGGCCCGATACCGTGCGCCAGACCCAAGAGCCTCGGCGTGGCTACTATCAGGACGAACCGCGACGCAACAATGGCAATCAGCAATGGCAGACCGGAGGACGGGACTCGCATCCCGATGACCGTCGCTGGCCCGGTCGCCCGGAGGGGCACGGCACTGGCTGGGGCCCCGGCCCGCAGTATCGTCCGGGGTACGTGATCGACCGCTTCCCGGAGGAGCGTCACTTCCGTGTGCCGTATCGTGGCCAGGATTTTTTTTATTCCGGTGGCTACTGGTATCGTCCGCAAGGCGCGCGTTATGTGGTGGTTCAGCCGCCTCGCGGAATTCGTGTCAGCTACTTGCCCGATTACGCCCGTGAAGTATGGATTGGCGGCGCGCTACTGTTCCTGGCGGCCGGCGCGTATTACGCCTATCAGGAAAGCACTCAGGATTACGTCGTGGTCGAACCGCCCGTGCAGCCGCAACCGGTGAGCAATGGTTATGACGTGGTGGCGTACCCGGCCAACGGCCAGTCGCCGGAGGAAGTCAGCCGAGATGGTTATGAATGTTATCGCTGGGCCGTGGAACAGAGCGGTTTCGATCCGCGTGCCATCACCTACCAACCCGATCCGTCGGTGGTGCAAGCTTATCGACAGGCCCAAGGCAACTGCCTGAGCAGTCGCGGCTATCAGGTGAGTTACTGAGCCGCGGCGGCCTTTACCACTTCCTGCGGGTCGGCGTGCACCAGCACTTCGGCTCGCGGGTAGACGGCATGAATCGCATCGGCGGCTTGATCGCTGATGCCGTGGGCGACTGACAGGGTCAAGTCCCCCGGCAATTCCAGATGCAATTGCACGAACCACTGGTTACCGGAAATCCGCGTGCGCAAGTCGTGGGCGCCCAACACCCCCGGTACGCTGCAGGCCAGTTCGAGCATGTGCTGGCTGACATCAGTCGGCAATTCTTCATCCATCAGCACTGCAAAACTTTCCCGGGCGATCTGAATTGCGCTCCAGAGGATGTAAGCGGCGATCCCCAGACCGAACCAAGGGTCGACTTGCTGCCAGCCAAACCCGGCCAGCACCAGCGCCACGAGAATGCCGCCGTTGAGCAGCAGGTCCGAGCGGTAATGCAAGGAGTCGGCGCTCACCGCGCTGGAACCGGTTGCCTTGATTACCCGGTGCTGCAACATCAGCAGGGCCACGGTCAGGATGAGGGAGAACACAATCACCCCGATGCTGAGCCACGCAGCGCCTATCGGTTCCGGATGTTTCAACCGTTCGATCGCCTGCAAGGCAATCAGCACCGCACTGCCGCCAATGAATAGCGCCTGAGCCATGCCCGCCAATGATTCGGCTTTGCCGTGCCCATATCGATGATCGTCGTCGGCCGGGCGCAAGGCGTAATGCACGGCCATCAGATTGAGCAGCGAGCTAATGCCGTCGAGGGCCGAGTCAGTCAACCCGGCGAGCATGCTCACCGAGCCGCTCAGCCACCAGGCGATGGCTTTGGCGATAATCAATATGCACGCGACCGCCACCGAGGCGCGCGTCGCCAACCGCAGCAGGCGGGCGTGGTCGGTAGGGGTCGTCATCAGAGCTGTGATTCCTTCAAATGCACGAATTATGCTGCCGGTTGCAGGCCAAACATAGCCAGTTGCTGGGCGTTGCCCTTGTGCTGGATCAGGCGCGGATCGTCCAGCGGGAAGCTGCGGCCCAGTTCACTTTCGAGAATAGTCTGCAACTTGTGGTTATCGACCTTGCCGTCGGCGCCGATGGCTTCCTTGAGTTTTTCCGGGGCCACCTGGGCGGTCCGACCGGGCTCGAAGTAAATGGCACCCGTGGCGAAGTCCACCGCAAAGGCAATCAGGCCGGGGATGATATAGAAAAGCAAGCCCACGGCATCCAGCGCAGCGATGGCCGGGTCGATCTTGCCGTCGATCTGGCCGCGACGATCCGGGTAGAAAATCGAACCGCAGGCGGTCATTTGGGTCAGCAAGGTTGCGACCAATACACCGCCGATCAAGCGAAAGGAAGCACGCATATTAAATCTCCTGAGTCATCTGGAAACGAAGGGGCGTCTGTATGAGTTAGGACCGCGACGAACGCTACGCAGTTCGCCGTTATACTCGTCGCTCTGTTTTGGAGCCAGCATGATTTCTTTGCCAATTGATGAAGTTTTACCCGCCCTGCGTGAAGCCCTCGCTACACGCCATGAAGCCGTGCTCGAAGCACCGCCCGGCGCCGGTAAAACCACCCGGGTGCCGTTGGCCTTGCTCGACGAGCCGTGGCTGGCCGGGCAGACCATTCTGATGCTCGAACCGCGCCGGTTGGCGGCGCGGGCGGCGGCGGAGCGCTTGGCCAGTGAATTGGGGGAGAAGGTCGGCGAAACCGTGGGCTATCGCATTCGTCTCGACAGCAAGGTCGGCCCCAATACCCGCATCGAAGTGGTCACCGAAGGCATCCTCACCCGGCGCCTGCAGGATGACCCGGCGCTGGACGGCGTGGGCTTGCTGATTTTTGACGAGTTCCACGAACGCAGTCTCGATGCCGATCTGGCGCTGGCCCTGAGCCTGAATGGCCGGGAGCTGTTCCGCGACGATCAACCGCTGAAAATCCTCTTGATGTCGGCAACCCTGGAAGGCGAACGCCTGGCCGGGTTGCTGGATGATGCGCCGATCCTGCGCAGTGAAGGTCGCATGTACCCGGTGGCGATGCGCTGGGGCCGGCCGTTTCAGCCCGGTGAGTTCATCGAGCCAAAGGTGGTGCAGACCATCCTCGACGCGCTGAACGATGAAACCGGCAGCCTGCTGGTGTTCCTGCCGGGGCAGGCGGAGATTCGGCGGGTGCATCAACAATTGGCCTATGCCTTGGGCGAGGGCACGCCGGTGTTGCTGTGCCCGTTGCACGGCGAACTGGACTTGGCGGCGCAGCGCGCGGCGATTGATCCGGCGCCTGCGGGCAAGCGCAAAGTGGTGCTGGCCACCAACATCGCCGAAACCAGCCTGACCATCAATGGCGTGCGCGTGGTGATCGATGCCGGGTTGGCGCGCGTGCCGCGTTTCGACCCCGGCAGCGGCATGACTCGCCTGGATACCCAACGGATCTCCAAAGCCAGTGCCACGCAGCGTGCAGGCCGGGCAGGGCGTTTGGAGCCCGGTGTGTGTTATCGCTTGTGGTCGCAGGATCAGCACGAGCAACTGGCGGCTTACGCCAGTGCGGAAATACTCTCGGCGGACCTTGCCGGGCTGGCCTTGCAACTCGGTCGTTGGGGCGTGACGCCGGGGCAGTTGGTTTGGCTCGATGTGCCTCCGGCAGCGGCTTATGCACAGGCCCAGGATCTGCTTGAGCGCTTGGGCGCGCTGGAGGGTGAAGCGCTGACCCGTCACGGTCAGGCCATGGCCGAACTGCCGGCCCATCCACGGATCGCCCATTTGCTGTTGCGTGGCCAGGCGCTCGGCCTGGCTGACATGGCCTGTAATGTCGCGGCACTGCTCGGTGAGCGCGATATCTTGCGTGGCGCTGGCGCGGATCTGCACAGCCGACTGGTGCTGTTATCCGGTGAAGAGCGGGCCGCTCGCGGTGCGCAGGGCGGTGTTCAACGGGCTCGGCAACTGGCGCGACAGTATCGCGGTTATTTGCGGGGCAAAGCGTCGGAGCCAGTCGGCGATCCGGATCATTCTCGCTGGCTCGGCGCGTTGCTGGCGTTGGCTTATCCCGATCGGGTCGCTCAACAGCGGCGGGCCGGTGGTGCTGAATATCGCCTGGCCAACGGTCGTGCGGCGTTGTTCGCCGAGGCAGACAGCCTGATGAAGCAACCGTGGCTGGTAATCGCCGATCTGGGCAGTCGTCAGGGCCAGCGTGAAGAACGGATTTATCTGGCGACGGATTTTGATCCGGCGCTGTTCGACTCCGTGCTGGCCGAACAGGTGCGCTGCGTTGATCAATTGGATTGGGATGAGCGCGAAGGCGTGCTGCGGGCCGAGCGTCAGCGCAAGGTCGGCGAGTTGATCCTCAGTCGCGAACCGCTGACCGGGCTCGACGAAAGCGCTCGCAGTCAGGCACTGGTGAATCTGGTGCGGCGCAAAGGCCTGGAGCTGTTGCCATGGACCCCGGAGCTGCGTCAGTGGCAGGCGCGGGTGGCGTTGTTGCGTCAGTTGGATGTCGCGGGCAAAGGCGAGAGCGAATGGCCGGACGTCAGCGACGCCGCACTGCTAAAAAGCCTTGAACACTGGCTGATGCCCTATCTGGGGAAAGTCTCGCGCCTCAGTCACTTCGCCAATCTGGACTTGTCGAGCATCGTCCATAACCTGTTGCCGTGGCCACTGCCGCAACGGCTGGATGAACTGGCGCCGCATCATTTAAGCGTGCCGTCGGGTTCATCGATTCGTCTGGATTACAGCGAGCAGCCACCGATTCTGGCGGTGCGGTTGCAGGAGTTGTTCGGCCTGGCCGAGACCCCGCGGATTGCCGGTGGGCGGCAAGTGGTGAAACTGCATCTGTTGTCCCCGGCGCGGCGACCGGTGCAGGTGACGCAGGATTTGGCGAACTTCTGGCGCAGTACGTATGCCGAAGTGAAGAAGGATTTGAAGGGGCGGTATCCGAAGCACTACTGGCCGGATGATCCGCTGGTGGCCGAGGCAACCGCGCGGATCAAGCCCCGTAAATAATACCGACGGCCTAGAGTTGCGAAGGGGCCTGTGGCGAGGGGGCTTGCCCCCGTTGGGCAGCGTAGCAGCCCCAAACCCTGCCACCTCATTTCGTCAGGCACACCGCATTAACCAGTTTTACGACTGCTTCGCAGTCGAACGGGGGCAAGCCCCCTCGCCACAAAGGCTTGGCATTGTGTCAGATGAGTTTAAGGCGCGGCCGGCAACAGAAACCGCGCAATCACCGGCAAGTGATCGGAAATGCGCAATGTATCGTCCTGCCGCACCCGCGCTTCGACCCGTTTGATGCGCGGGCTGTAAAACAGGTAGTCGACGGTCCGGTCCGGCCCGCTCAAGCCGGGATCGTTCGGGTAATGGGTCAACCATTGCGCCCGGTCGATACCGCTGGCTTCGTTATTGGTGGGGATCATCGGGTATTTGTCCCACAGCACATGCAGCGCGCTGTCGGCAGAGTAGGGCGTGCGTTGCTCGGCGGGCAGGCGTTGATACTGGCCCAGCGGCAGCAGGTTGAAATCACCACCGATCAACCACGGCGTGCCGCGGCTTTCGAAACTGTCGAGCACCTTGGCCACGGCGGTCACTTGGGTTTGCAAGGTGTCGTCGAGCTGGCTGGCGCGGTCCAGATGGGTGTTGAGCACGGCCATCTGGCCGCCGTCGTTCAATGGCAGGTACGTGACCAGCAAGGCGTTTTTCGGTTTGAACTGACGGCTGATGAGGTTGGCCGGCGCGACCGGTAATTGCAGGCGTTCGGCGTGTTCGATCCGGTAGCGGCTCAGGGTTGCCAATTGCCGGCCAACGCTACCGAAAATGTGCGGTTCAGGCACGAAGTCGGCTTTCCAGTCGAAGGCTTGAGCGGTGCATGGATACAGGTCGGTGACCCGATCCTGAAGCAATTTGAACTGGTTCTGGTAGTCGCTGGCCTTGGCGCCGTCATCGAGTTCCTGCAACAGCACGATGTCCGGTTGCTCGTCGCGAATCACCCGCGCCACTTCGTCGAGGCTGAAAGCCATGTCTTCAGGTGTAGGGGTTTCGTCGTCTCCTGCGGCCAGGTCGTTCCAGAACACGTAGCGCTTGCCGGCCAGATACTGGACGTTCCAGGTCATCACCTTCAACGCCTGACCGGGCACCAGCGTCGGCGCCTGGGCGTTGCAACTGACCGGCAGCGCTTCCTTGGCGTCGGGGCGCCAGGTCAGGCTGTAGATCAGCAATGCAATCAGGCCGATGGCGATCAGCAGGCCCAGCAGGGTGTAGCGCAGTAGACGGGGCATGGCTCGGCTTATCGCGTTACAAGATTGACCCCGAGCATAACCGACAGCAGCGCCAAAGCCCAAGGGTAGAGCGGTCAGAGCCGCTCATCAGATTTCTCGGGTGCATCGGCGATCAGCATGAACAAACGGAACAGCACCACGCTGGTGAACAGCTGCAGGAAGCTGTGGGCGCTGTCGATCAGCAGCGAGATCACCGGGTTTTGCGGGTCAGGGTAAACCGCCAGCGTCGCCCCCTTGAGCACCCACAGCGGGCCCATCACACAGAGAATGCACACCAGAATGCGCATGAAGTGCCCGCGGGTCAGGCGCAGGCTTTCCTTCATCGCCGCCAGCGGTGCCAGGCCGCGTAGCACCAGCAGGTACTCGCCGAACGCCAGTGTCACCATCAGCCAGATGCCCGGCAGGAAATACAGTGACAGGCCGATCAGGATCAGCAGGGTATTAAGGGCGGTCAGCACGGCGAAGCGCGGCCACAGGGTCGCGGCGCTCGCCAGCAGGTCGCGGGTACGCGGCGATTCACCGCGGCTGCGGGCATCGAGGAACAGGATCAGCGCGGCGGTGTACAGCGGATACACCAGCAAGCCGACAATCACACTGATGCCGGCGAAACTGTCCGGCCCGGTGGAGTGGTCGACCACTTGTTGCAGCAGCGCCTCGACAATCACCAGCGGCAGGCACAGCTGCACGATCTGGCCCAGATTGCGTTTGAAGAAATACAGAGAGTCACGCAGTACATCGAACGAATTCATCAGTCGGTATCGCAGGTTGAAAGCAGTGCCTCACTTTAACCGATCAAACCCTTCGGGGCACAAACGTAAACGTTCGGTAAAGGTCATTGAAACATCCTGTATCAGCCCCATTACTGGTGAGCACCTTATCCACTGTGGGTAAGGGCAACGATATTCCCGGCAATCTACGAGGTCGCCATGAACAGCGAAGAACAAACCCTGATCGATGGACTGTTTTCCCGGCTGCAACAGGCCGAAACGGACTCAGCCCCGCGCGACGCCCAGGCCGAAGCGCGGATCAAGGAGCACCTGACTCGCCAGCCAGCGGCGGGCTATTTCATGACCCAGGCGATTCTGGTGCAAGAGGCAGCCATCAAGAGCCTCGACGAACAGAACAAGCAACTCACCCAACAAGTCCAGCAATTGCAGGCCGAACTGCAACAGGCCAAGGCGCAGGCAGCCGCGCCGGCACCGAGCAGCGGCGGCTTTTTGTCGAGCATCTTCGGGGGTAGCTCCCGTGACCCGCAACCTGCACCGACTCAAAGCGCAGCCCCCTCAAATGGCGGCTGGCGTGAACCGGGGCAGCCATCGTTCAGCTCGCAGCCGCCGCAAAACTTCGGCGCTCCACCTGCTCAGCAGAATTTCGGAGCGCCGCCTCAGCAGAATTACGCACCGCAACAGCCTGTCGGCAGTGGTTTCCTCGGTGGTGCGTTGAAAACGGCAGCGGGCGTGGCCGGTGGCGTGATGCTGGCGCAAGGCATCAGCAGCCTGTTCCATCACAATCAGCAGCCGGAAGTGGTTGAAGTCATCAAGGAAGAACCGGCCAAGGTCAACGATCAGAGCGACAGCAGCGGTTGGGGCAATGATCAACGCGTGGCTGACAACTCCAGCGATCAGGGCGGTTTCACCGACGCGAATTACGAGGATGACAGTTCATCGTTCTTCGGCGGTGACGACGACGATTCTTTCATCTGACACACCATTCGTCCGGGGCGCGATGGCGCTCCGGGCCGATTATTCGCGGAACTATCGTTCTGGCTGGCATACTGGGCGACTTTTCGGGCCTGGTGCCTGATCCAGCCCGCGCGCCTGTGCGCCAAGACCCCGCGCGCCAGCGCGCTGAGAGGATGTGCGGTGAAAAGAATCGCAGTGTTCGTCGATGTCCAGAACCTCTATTACACCGTGCGTCAGGCCTATGGTTGCCACTTCAACTATGCCGCTTTGTGGGCTGACGTCAGCAAACAAGGGCAGATCGTCGAGGCCTATGCCTATGCGATCGATCGTGGCGACAGTAAGCAGCAGCAGTTCCAGCAGATCCTGCGCAATCTCGGCTTCATCGTGAAGCTCAAGCCCTACATCCAGCGCAGCGATGGCTCGGCCAAAGGCGACTGGGACGTGGGTATCACCCTCGACATCATGGACGCCGCCGATCATGTCGACGAAGTGGTGCTGGCCTCTGGCGACGGTGATTTCGACATGCTGCTGGAGCGCATCATTGCCAAGCACGGCGTGCAAGCGGTGGCCTACGGCGTGCCGGGGCTGACGGCCAATTCGCTGATCCGCGCCGCCAGTCGTTATGTGCCGATCGAAGGCGCGTTGCTGCTCAAGAATTGATTTTTACGGAGTTGAAACAGGTTTGGAACGCATAGCAGTCATCGACTTTGAGACCACCGGGATCTCCCCGAGCAGCAGCTGCCGGGCCACGGAAATTGCCGTGGTGATTCTTGAACAGGGGCGCATCGTCGAGCGTTACCAAAGCCTGATGAACGCGGGCGTGCGGGTACCTGCCTTCATCGAACAACTGACCGGCATCAGCAACGCCATGCTGCGCACCGCGCCTTCGGCCGAGCAAGTGATGAACGAGGTCAACGAATTCGTCGGCATCACACCGCTGCTGGCGCACAACGCTGCGTTCGACCAGAAGTTCTGGGACTACGAGCTCGGGCGGATCAAGCGCACACGCTTGCAGAACTTTGCCTGCTCGCTGTTACTCGCCCGCCGCCTGATGCCCGCCGCGCCGAACCACAAACTCGGCACCCTCACCACCTTCGCCAGCCTGCCCGATACCGGCAAGGCTCACCGGGCCATGGCCGACGCGGAAATGGCGGCCAACCTGACGGCGCATCTGGCCCAGGAGTTGTGGCAAAAGCACGGGTTGCGTGAGTTGTCCCATGATTTGTTGTGCAGCTTGCAGAAAGTGCCGGCGGCGAAGATCAATGAGCATCTGAAGCGGCATCGTGGGTTCTGAGTCGAACCTAAACCCTGTGGGAGCTTGGCACATCACGCTTTGCCATTCCCCTCCAGTTGCCCTAACGGCACCCGCTTCTCGATGGCGCTGGACAACACAATCGAGGTCTTGCTGAACCCGAACGTGGCAATCCGGTTGATCAACTCTTCCAGCTCCGGCATCGAGCCCACCGCCGCTTGCATGATCACGCACGGATCACCGGTGACGCGATGGCACTCGGTCAGCTGTGGGATTTTGATCAGTTCGTCGTAGGTTTTCTGGTTACCGTGCTGGTTCAGGCGCAGTTCGATGACGCACTGGATCGGCAGGCCGATCTTGGACATGTCGACTTTCGCCTGGTAACCGGTGATCACCCCACAGGCCTCAAGTTTGGCGACGCGTTCGGCCACTGCCGGAGCGGACAGGTTCACCTTGCGCGCCAGATCGGCGTAGGACGCACGACCGTTTTCCAACAGGGCGCTGAGGAGCATGCGGTCGTATTTGTCCATCGTGGCATTCCTGAAAAATGACTGACTTTCGAAAGCACGGTTTATAGCGTCGAACTCCGTGTTTTGAAAAGTGTGCCGGCGCTATAAACAGGTTTTGTAGCTTATTTTCCGTGGTTGGCCTTTCTAGAATAGCTGCTCTCTTTGTCTTGTTCTCGAGCTGCCCATGCCTGGCCTACGCCGTTTTTCCTTACCGCTGATCGCTGCTTTTTTCGCGCTGTACGTGATTTGGGGATCGACCTACCTGGTGATTCGAATCGGCGTGCAGTACTGGCCGCCGTTGTTGCTCGCCGGTATCCGCTTCGTGATCGCCGGAACGTTGATGTACGCGTACCTGCGCTGGCGTGGGGCACCGGCACCGACCTGGGCGCAGTGGAAAGCGGCGGGGATCATCGGGATCTTGCTGCTGACGTGCGGTAACGGTGCGGTGAGCGTCGCCGAGCATACGGGCGTGGCCTCTGGCGTGGCCGCGCTGGCGGTGGCGACGGTGCCGCTGTTTACCTTGCTGTGCGGATATTTCTGGGGCGCGCGTAATACCCGTCTCGAATGGGCCGGGATTGTGCTCGGGCTGATCGGCATTGCCATGCTCAACCTCGGTTCAAACCTGCAGTCGAGCCCGTTGGGCGCGGCATTGTTGGTGTTCGCGGCGGCGTCCTGGGCCTTCGGCTCGGTGTGGAGCAAACACTTGCCGTTGCCTCAAGGCGCGATGGCCAGTGCCGTGGAAATGCTGGTGGGCGGCGTGGTGTTGCTGATCGGCAGCGCGGCGAGCGGCGAGCGTCTCGAAAGTCTGCCGCCGATCGAAGGCTGGGCGGCGCTGGCGTACCTGACGATTTTCGGTTCGATCATTGCCTTCAATGCCTACATGTACCTGCTGAAACATGTGCGTCCGGCGGCGGCCACCAGTTATGCCTACGTCAACCCGGCGGTGGCGGTGTTGCTGGGGATCGTATTTGTTGGCGAGACCATCGGTATCGAGGAGGCGCTGGCCATGGCGGTGATCATCAGTGCCGTGGTGTTGATCGGGATGCCGCAGTGGCGCCGTGCTGCAGATCGGCCTGCCGCAGTGGTGCCGACAGAATCCCGCGCGAATTAGGGTAAACTGCGCGCCATTGCACACTTGTTTCGCACAATCGCGCTGATTTTTCCTACGGTACTCCCATGACTTTCGCCACCCTTGGCCTGATCGAACCCTTGCTGCGCGCCCTCGAGACGCTTGGCTACCAGACTCCGACGCCGGTTCAGACGCAAGCGATTCCGGCGGTGCTGGCCGGTCGCGACCTGATGGCCGCGGCCCAGACCGGCACCGGCAAAACCGCTGGTTTCGCCTTGCCGCTGTTGCAATTGCTGGCCATGGAAGGGCCGAAAGTCAGCGCCAACTCGGTGCGCGCACTGATTCTGGTGCCGACCCGCGAGCTGGCCGAGCAGGTTCACGAAGCGGTGCGCCAGTACGCCGAGAACCTGCCGTTGAGCACCTACGCGGTATACGGCGGCGTCAGCATCAACCCGCAAATGATGAAGCTGCGCAAAGGCGTCGACCTGTTGGTGGCGACCCCGGGCCGTTTGCTCGACCTGTTCCGCCAGAACGCGCTCAAGTTCAACCAGTTGCAAACCCTGGTGCTGGACGAAGCCGATCGCATGCTCGATCTGGGCTTTTCTGAGGAACTGGGGAATATCTATAAAGCCCTGCCGAAGAAACGTCAGACGCTGCTGTTCTCTGCAACGTTCTCCGATGCCATCCGCACGCTGGCCGGGCAAATGCTCAACGACCCGCTGAGCGTCGAAGTCAGCCCGCGCAACGTAGCCGCCAACACCGTCAAGCAATGGGTAGTGACGGTGGACAAGAAGCGCAAGCCGGAGTTGTTCGTGCACTTGATGCGCAAGGGCAAGTGGAAGCAGGTGCTGGTGTTCGCCAAGACCCGCAACGGTGTAGACGCGTTGGTGGAAAAACTCCAGGGCCTGGGCGTCAATGCCGACGGTATTCACGGCGATAAACCTCAGGCGACCCGTCAGCGGGCGCTGGATCGGTTCAAGGCCAGCGAAGTGCAGATCCTTGTGGCCACCGACGTGGCAGCACGTGGTCTGGATATCGAAGATTTGCCATTGGTGGTCAACTTCGACCTGCCGATCGTGGCAGAGGACTACATCCACCGCATCGGTCGTACCGGCCGTGCGGGTGCAACCGGGCAGGCGATTTCGCTGGTCTGCGCCGATGAAGTGAATCAGCTGTCAGCCATCGAGATGCTGACCCGTCAGACGTTGACTCGTCAGATGGAGCCGGACTTCGAACCCGAGCACCGCGTGCCGGATACCGATGCCAGCGGTCAGGTGATCAAAAAGCCGAAAAAACCGAAGAAGCCCAAGGCCTCCGGTGGTGGCAAGCGCAACCTGGGTAAATGGGTCGAGAGCGGTGAGGCATCGGCGCCGGAGCCTTCGATCAAGCCTGTGCGTAAAGTACCGGTGTTCAATACCGGGCCGCGCAAGCGTAAGCCTTGATTAGCTGCGGCGCCTGTTAGGCCGCCATCGCGAGCAGGCTCGCTCCCACATTGACCGTATTCCTATGAAAGAACTCGGTCACCTGTGGGAGCGAGCCTGCTCGCGATGGGCGCGACACGGTGTTCAATCCTTGCGCCGCAACCACTCCACCATCCCCAACCCCGCCGCTCGCCCGCTGGCGAAACACGCGGTCAGTAGATAGCCGCCGGTCGGCGCTTCCCAATCGAGCATTTCCCCGGCGCAGAACACGCCGGGCAGTTGCTTGAGCATCAAACGTTCATCCATCGCCTCGAACATCACGCCGCCAGCGCTGCTGATGGCTTCGTCCAATGGCCGGGTTTTCACCAGTGTCAGCGGCAATGCCTTGATCGCTTTGGCCAGCAATGCCGGGTCGGCAAAACAGTCAGCCGGTGTCAGTTCCCGCAACAACGCTGCTTTTACGCCATCAAGCCCAAGCTGACTGTGCAGGTGTTTGGCCATGGAACGTGAGCCGCGCGGTTTGCTCAGCGCCGCCTGGATTTTATCCACAGGCTTGCCTGGCAACAGGTCGAGGTGAACGGTCGCTGAGCCATGCTGATTGATCGCTTCGCGGATCGGTGCGGAGAGGGCGTAGATCAAACTGCCTTCAATCCCCGTGGCGGTGATCACACACTCGCCGAGCCGTGGCACGTCGTTATTGAGGCCGATGGCGATGTTTTTCAGCGGGGCGCCTGCGAATTTGCTGACCATCAATTCGCTCCAGGCTTGGACCTCGAAGCCGCAATTACTCGGTTGCAACGGCACCAGTCCTACACCTCGCTGTTCCAGTGGCAACATCCAGGCACCGTCCGAGCCAAGACGCGACCAGCTGCCGCCGCCGAGTGCCAGCAGGGTCGCATCCGCGTGAACGTTTTTTTCGCCTTCGGGGCTGTCGATACGCAAGTCACCGTTGTTATCCCAACCGAGCCAGCGATGGCGGGTGTGGATAACTACGCCGGCATCGCGCAGGCGTTTGAGCCAGGCACGCAACAGGGGCGCGGCTTTCATGTCGGTAGGAAACACCCGGCCGGAGCTGCCGACAAAGGTTTCGATACCCAGGTCGTGAATCCATTGGCACAGGGCTTCGGCGCCGAAGGCCCGCAACAGCGGCGCAATCTGCGGCGCCCGTTCGGCATAGCGTGAGAGAAATGCCGGGTAGGCTTCGGAGTGGGTGATGTTCATGCCGCCGACTCCGGCGAGAAGGAATTTTCGCCCCACTGAAGGCATGCCGTCGTACAGATCGACCTTGACCCCGGCCTGGCTCAACACTTCAGCCGCCATCAAGCCGGCGGGGCCGCCGCCGATGATGGCGACGTGATGGGGAAGGGACGTGGAGGGCTGGGTCATGGCGAGAGCTGCGGCGTGGCGGAATAAGCCGCGCATTCTAGCAGTGCACGATAACTGTGGGAGTGGCGGTGCGGCGATCCGACTTGCCCGCGATAGCGAACTGTCAGGCAACAAAGTTGTTGAATGTGCCGGCCTCATCGCGGGCAAGCCCGCTCCCACAGGGGGTGATGGTGTTTTCAACGGTGGTTAAAAAACAACCACCGCTCTGTAGCCTATACCCCGCATGGGCTGCAGACCCTTTCACTCAGGTTATCCACAGGCGGTTCCACAGGCATTGTGGGTAAAGACCCACACATCAATGACAACCTGATGACTGCCAGACCCGCTGGGCACTGTGATGGAGGATGCCATGACGGCGCGCCAGGGCCTTGCGGTCCTTGCTGTAGCCGCCGCCGATCACACCGACCACCGGGATATCCCGGCCCAGGCAATGGCGCATCACGCTTTCATCGCGCGCGGCGACGCCTTCGTCTGTCAGCTTCAGATAACCCAGAGCGTCGTCCTTGTGCACATCGACGCCGGCGTCATACAGCACCAGGTCTGGTTGGTAGAGCGGCAGCAAATAGTTGAGCGCATCGTCCACCACCTTCAGGTAATCGGCATCGCCCATGCCCATCGGCAACGGGATGTCCCAATCACTTTCGGCTTTGCGTGCAGGAAAATTCTTTTCGCAGTGGAGGGAAACGGTCACTGCCTCCGGAGTGTTGTGCAGGATTCGTGCAGTCCCATCGCCTTGATGCACATCGCAGTCGAAGATCAGCACCCGATTCACTCGGCCACTTTCCAGCAGGTAATGGCTGATCACCGCCAGGTCATTGAAGATGCAGAACCCGGCAGGGTGATCGTAATGCGCGTGGTGCGTGCCGCCGGCCAAGTGACAAGCCAAACCATGTTCCAGCGCCTGTTCGGCCGCCAGCAGCGAACCGCCGACTGCCCGCACCGTGCGCCGGGCCAGTGCTTCGCTCCAGGGCAGGCCGAGACGTCGCTGGTCTTCGCGGGACAACTCGCCGTCCATGTAGCGCGCGATATACGCAGGGTCATGGGCGAGGGCGAGAATATCCGCCGGGCACAGGTCCGGGCGCAGCAGGTCGATGTCACGGGTCAGGCCACTGTCCACCAGGTGATCGCGCAGCAGGCGAAACTTGTCCATGGGGAAGCGGTGATCCGCCGGGAACTCGGGGCTGTAGTCTTCGTGGTAGATCAGGGGCAGGGGCATGGCTGATTTATCGGGGAAGGCATGTAGGAATGAGTGAACGATCCTACCAGCGATGTAGACTTGCGGCATGGAAACAGAGGGGAGGGGCACGATGGAGCCGATACTGGAACTCGAAAGCGCGCGACTGTCGTTACGGCAGTGGCACGATGAGGATTTGCCGGCGTTTGCGGCGATGTGCGCCGATCCACAGGTGATGCGTTATTTTCCGGAGCCCTTGAGTCGGCTGGAAAGTGCCGCGCTGATCGGTCGGGTTCGCGGGCACTTTGCCGAGCATGGTTTCGGCCTCTGGGCACTGGAGCGCAAGGACACGGGAGCGTTCATCGGGTTTACCGGGCTGAGTGTGGTCGGTTTCGACGCGCCGTTCACGCCGGCCATCGAGATCGGCTGGCGCCTGGCGCGCGAGCACTGGGGCCTGGGTTATGCCAGCGAGGCGGCGTGGACCGCTCTGCGCTGCGGGTTTGACCGGTTGGCGCTGCAGGAGGTCGTGGCGTTCACCACTGAAACCAATCTGCCTTCGCAAAAAGTCATGCAGGCAATCGGTATGCAACATGCCCCCGCCGATGACTTCGAGCACCCCAGGCTTGCAGCGGATCATCCGCTGCGCCCGTATGTTTTGTACCGCATCACCCGTGAGCAATGGCTGCAAACCTTGCATGGATAAGCAGGCGCGGATGTTTACAATGGTCCTCATATTGAAGCGGGCCATAAACTGAATCGACCGCTGCAGCCAAGACTGCGCGGCATTGCTTTGTGTGAGGAGAGTCTGAATGAGCCAAGTGTTGGAAGATCTGGTAGACCTGCTGACCCTGGAGCCGATTGAAGAAAACCTGTTCCGTGGCCGCAGCCAGGACCTGGGTTTCCGTCAGTTGTTCGGCGGCCAGGTGCTCGGCCAGTCCCTGTCGGCGGCCAGTCAGACCGTCGAAGAAACCCGCCATGTGCACTCGATGCACGGCTATTTTCTGCGTCCGGGTGATGCGAAGTTGCCGGTGGTGTATCAGGTCGATCGGGTGCGCGATGGCGGCAGTTTCAGCACGCGTCGGGTGACGGCGATCCAGAAGGGCAACCCGATTTTCACCTGCAGTGCTTCGTTCCAGTACGACGAAGAAGGCTTCCAGCACCAGAGCGAAATGCCGCAAGTGGTCGGCCCGGAAAATCTGCCGTCGGAGCTGGAGCTCACTCAGCAGCGCGCGCACCTGATCCCCGAGCACATGCGCGAAAAACTGCTGTGCCCGAAACCGATCGAATTCCGGCCGGTGACCGAGAAAGATCCCTACAACCCGCAGCCTGCCGATCCGGTCAAATACGTCTGGTTCCGCGCTGACGGTGCGTTGGCCGACATTCCGGCGCTGCACAAATACCTGCTGGCCTACGCTTCGGACTTCGGTTTGCTGACCACCTCGATGCTGCCCCACGGCAAATCGGTCTGGCAGAAAGACATGCAGGTCGCCAGCCTTGATCACGCGTTGTGGTTCCATGCCGACCTGCGTGCCGATGACTGGTTGCTGTACGCCATGGACAGCCCGTGGGCCGGCAACTCGCGCGGGTTCTCCCGTGGCAGCGTGTTCAACCGTGCCGGACAACTGGTGGCCTCGGTCACTCAGGAAGGCCTGATTCGTCATCGCAAGGATTGGGCATGAGCCTGGCCGACGTCCGGTACTGGGTGTTCGACATGGACGGCACCCTGACCGTGGCCGTGCATGACTTCGCGGCGATCCGCGTGGCATTGGCGATTCCTGCAGAACACGACATTCTGACCCACCTCGCTGCGCTGCCGGCCGAAGAAGCGGCGGCCAAGCATGCGTGGCTGCTGGAGCATGAACGGGATCTGGCACGGGGTTCGAAACCGGCGCCGGGCGCGGTGGAACTGGTGCGTGAGTTGGCCGGGCGCGGTTATCGTCTGGGCATTCTCACGCGCAATGCTCGCGAGCTGGCGCATGTCACGCTGGAGGCGATTGGCCTGGCCGATTGCTTTGCGGTGGAGGATGTACTGGGCCGCGATGAGGCACCGCCCAAACCGCACCCCGGTGGTTTACTGAAACTGGCCGAGGCCTGGAAGGTGCCGGCGAGCGAAATGGTGATGGTCGGTGATTACCGCTTCGATCTGGATTGCGGCCGGGCGGCGGGAACGCGGACGGTGTTGGTGAACCTGCCGGATAATCCGTGGCCGGAATTGACCGATTGGCATGCGCGCGATTGCGTGGAGTTGCGGCAGCTGCTGTCGGCTTGAGGAATTGGTCGTCTGGTTAACCGCTATCGCGGGCAAGCCCGCTCCCACAGGGTTATGCACCATCCTTGTGGGAACGGGCTTGCCCGCGATGGCGTCAGATCAGACACCGCAAAAACTCACTGCCCGAACAACGCCTTCTGCCCCTCAGGCGAGGTAAACATTCCGTCCCCACTGTGCCCGACCCCGGGCACTTCGATCAGCTGCTGACTCAACCCTTGAGGATGGCGGCGTTTCAGATAATTGAAAAAGTTACGCCCGCGAATCAAACGAGAAGCGCCCTGGGCTTTGGCTTCACAACTTTTATCCAGCGCCGGGTGATTCGGGTCGATGTCCTGCTGCCCGAGCAAATAAACGATGTCACGTTTGACGTAGTTTTCTTCCAGCTGCGCGGGCGTTTGCCCGTCGGCATAGGCGGGCAAGTCCGCGAGCCCGTACTTCCAGCGGTTGAAGTTCGGACAGCTCGCGTGGCTGAAAGCCGCCGGCCGTTGTTCATTGAAGTAGGCGTACGACGAAGGATTGGCGATTACATAGCGTAATTTCACCCCCGCTGTGTCGAGGGCTGGCTGAGGGTGGCTCAACAAGGCGTAACGCTGAACCACCTGAGCGCCGCCGGAGTGACCGGCGATGACGATTTGCTTCACGTCCGGAAACTGTCGCCGATCCCCCAGGCGAGCGATGATTTCATCGAGCGCCGCATAGGAACTCAAGGTAAATGGCGCTGTGGATAAGCCGCCGGCCATCCAGTCATTGCCCCGCCAGCGTAAAACGCTGTCAGGCACCGGGTGGCTCGCGATGTCGGTTTCATTGAGAAACTGCGGGGCGAGCACCAAGGTGTTCTCGCTTTGCCCGGCTTGCTCGGCGGCGTGCTCGGCGCTCTGGCGGTAGGTTTCAGCGTTGCGCAAACGACCATGGATGATGATCAGTACCCGTTCGATCTTCTTCGCCGGTGTCGGGCCGATGCCCACCGCGATTTCGCCGGCGCTCAATAGCAGGCGCCCGGAACTGATCGCCTTGACCCCCTGCTCGGCAGCCTGGGTACTTGCGCAAGTGATCAACAGAGCCAGCAGCCACCTGCGCATTACAGATTCTTCGCGGCAAAGGTATCGCACTGGCCGATTTCGCCCTGTGCGAATCCGGCTTTGAACCAGCGCACCCTTTGCGCTGACGTGCCATGAGTAAACGAGTCCGGTACCACGCGGCCCTGACCTTGCTGTTGCAAGCGGTCATCGCCGATGGCGTTGGCGGCGTTCAGGGCTTCTTCGATGTCACCGGGTTCCAGCCAGTTCAGGCGCTTCTGCGCATTGTTGGCCCAGACCCCGGCCAGGCAGTCGGCTTGTAGCTCTTGCCGTACCAGCAAACCACCGTCGCCCTCCATTTGCCGGCCCTGCTGCCGAGCGGTCTGAATCTTCGCCGAAACGCCAAGCAAGGTCTGCACGTGGTGTCCGACTTCGTGAGCGATCACGTAGGCTTGGGCGAAATCACCTGCGGCGGAAAAGCGTTGCGACATTTCCTGGAAGAAACTCATGTCCAGGTAGACCTTCTGGTCCGCCGGGCAATAGAACGGACCGGTCGCCGACGTCGCCAATCCGCACGCCGAGTTCACCTGATTGCTGAACAGCACCAGGGTCGGGTCTTTATATTGCCGACCGGCTTGCTGGAAAATCTGGCCCCAAGTGTCTTCGGTGTCGCCGAGGATCGAGCGCACGAATTCGGCACCTTCATCATTGGCCGGTGGTGCCTTGCGGGTTTGGGGAGTGGCCGGGGCCGATTGCTCGCTCATTTGCCCGGTCAATTGACCGAGGATCTGCATCGGGTCCTGGCCGGTGATCCAGCCGATCCCGACGATCAACAGGATCGCCGTCAGGCTCAGGCCCTTGCCCCCGCCGAAGCGCATCCCGCCGCCCCCACCGCCGACATCATCGCCACGGGCATCAACCACGTTGTCGCTGCGTCGGCCTTTTTTCCAAAGCATGGGGGGAATCCTCGGTTGAATATGGTGATGAGTGTTGCTGGTCAGTGAAAGCGGCGCCAGTCCGGTCGTCTGTCTTTTACTGCACACGGAATATTTCAGACTTGTATTGAACGAGGTTAGCCCAGCGAATTCCTTCAGCGCGACAGGTTTTTACCGAGCGGGCGAATGCTTGCCTCGAGAGTCGCTGATCAAACTCACTCGATACCGGCGATATGGCGTGCAGCGATGTAGCCGAAGGTCAGCGCCGGGCCAAGATTGATGCCCCCGGCGGGATAGTGCCCGCCCATGATGCTGGCCATGTCGCCGCCCGCCGCGTACAACCCGGCGATGACCTGTGCCGATTCATCGAGAACTTGCGCGTGTTTGTTGACCTTGAGCCCGGCGAAGGTGCCAAAGCAGCCGGGCTGCACCTTCACCGCGTAGAACGGGCCTTGTTCAATCGGCGCGACGCACGGGTTGGGCTGCTGCGATGCATCGCCCTGTTTGCGGTTGTAGGGCGTCGAGCCACGACCAAACAACGGATCTTCACCGTTGCGTGCATGCCGGTTGTATTCATCCACCGTGCTGCGCAATCCGTTTGGGTCGATGCCGCAGGCCAGGGCCAATTCCTCGACAGTGTTGCCGGTTTTCAGATAACCACTGCGGATAAAGGATGACAGCGGCACTGGAAAAGGCCGAGAAATCCCCAAGCCATAACGCCGCTGAAAACCATGGGTGCAGATCAGCCAGGAGGCGACTTCTTCGCCCTGCGGTGCGGCGGCGACCATGGCCGTCACGTAGTCGTAATAGCCGTCGGCTTCGTTGACGAAGCGCCGGCCGTTGCTCAGTACGCCGATGACCCCCGGTTTGCCGCGCTCGATGATGTGTGGGAAGTGGCCGATGCTGCCGTCACTGTGCGGCACTTGCGAAACCGGCGCCCAGGCCACGGGCGATGCCATGTCGATGTTGACTCGCGCACCAGCGCTTTCGCCCAATCGCAAACCATCACCTGTGACGCCGAGAGGCGGTAGGGCCAGGTGTTCGTTGCCGGTCGGTGTGCGAGGGAACAGCGCCTTGCGCCGCTCGATGTCATTGGCAAACCCGCCTGCGGCGAGCACCACGGCCTTGCGTGCATGGATGCGGGTTTTACCTTTGGCGGTACTGACTACCGCGCCTCGGACCTGATCGCCTTCGCGAAGCAACTCGGTCACCGGTGCCGATTCCCAGAGCAATACACCCAAGTCTTCGGCAGACTTCGCCAGCCGTGCGATCAGCGCAACACCGTTGACCAGTTGCATCGCCCGGCCATGAACGGCGAGGTCGAGCAGGTGTCGGGCAAAGCGGCGGGTCACGTGCCACGCAGCGGGCAAAGAGCGAGTCAGGTTGAGAAATGCGCTCAGGTCCGCCCCCGCCATGATCGGCATGCCCATGAACGAAGTTTCCCGCATGGTTTTACGAAGACGCTTCAGTAGCTTGCCGACTTTTCGCCCGTCATAAGGCGCAGCGATCACCGACCGTCCGCCGGTGCCGGCACCCGGTGTGTCGCCATGAATGTCGGCGATGGTGTTGCCGTCGGCGAATTGCAGGGAGGTGTGCCGCTCGAAGAACGCGACCATTTGCGGGCCAGCCTCAAGGAACGCGTCGATCATCGCCGGATCGTAACGCTCACCCAACTCGTGTTTCAGGTAGGTGCGCGGTTGCTCGACGTCTTCGACGATGCCGGCACGACGCGCCAGGGGATTGCACGGCACCCAGGCCCATCCACCGGACCATGCCGTGGCGCCGCCGAATACCGGGTCTTTCTCGACCACGATCACTTTCAAGCCATGCCAGGCCGCGGTAACGGCCGCGGACAAGCCGGCCGCGCCGGAGCCGACGATCAGCACATCGCATTCGATGTCCGCAAGGAGGTGAGATTCGGCAGGCATCGTTTAAAAGCTCCAGATTATTTTTTGGAATTAGATTCCAAAAAATATAAAGACTTGATTGACCTCGGCAACCATTCTCGGTGTAAAGAGGGCGGTTATCGGACAGCGGGTTCCAGATTTCGCATTACATGGTTTGTCTTCTAGAATCGGCAAAATTTCGAGTGGAATCCCCCCATGGCCGGTAGTCAGATCGAACGTGTTTTCAGCGTGCTGGAAAGCCTCACCAGTGATCCTCGCGGCCTGCCGATGCAGACGCTGGCGGAGCAACTGGACATCCCTAAAAGCGCGACTCACCGGCTGCTCGCCGAGCTGATTCGGCTGGGTTACGTGCGACAGAATCCAGAGAACCTGCGCTATCACCTGTCGACCAAACTGGTGGCGATGGGTTTCCGTTACCTGTCGAGCAGCGGCGCGGATATCGTGCAGCCGGTGCTCGATCGCCTGGCCGAGGAAACCGGTGAACTGGTGCGCCTTGGCGTTATTGAAGGCGAGCGCCAGGTCTGGATCGCCAAGTCTCAAGGCGCTCGCTCGGGGCTGCGTTACGACCCGGACATGGGTCGTGATGCGCCATTGTTCTACACCGCCTCGGGTCACGCATGGCTGGCGTGCATGAGCGATGCTGAAGCGTTGTCGCTGGTGGAGCGTCAGGGGAGCGAACGGCCGAAAGACCTGGGGCCGAATGCGCCGCGATCCAACATTGAATTACTGGAACGTTTGCGTCTGGCGCGAGAGCAGGGCTACGCCTGGGTCGAAGAAAGTTCGGCCGTGGGCACCTCGGCGATTGCGGCGGTGGTGCGCCACCCAGGCGACGGTCGAGTGATCGGTGTGCTGAGCATTGCCGGGCCAAGCGCGCGGATGCCGGGGGCGCGGCTGCATGAGTTGGCGCCGTTGTTGTTGAAATTTACTGAAGAGCTGTCGGCGGCAAGCCTGGCATCTGAGTTGTTCAGCTGACGTTTCAAAAGATCGTGTGCGCTGTTCGCACACTTTTGTGGTTCGCCCGTGTAAGAATCTGGAACCAGGTTCTAAATTGTCGGAATTCATCCTTCCGACAATAATCACAAGAGGACCGCACCGTGACTTCGCCCCTTCGCATCGCCCTGATCGGTGCCGGCAACATGGGTCAGCAGCATTACCGGCATCTGCAAACCCTGACGCAAGCGACGTTGTGTGCGGTGGCCGATCCTGGCCCACAAGCGGCAGGCTTCGCGGCCGAATGGGGCGTGGGGTATTTCGCTGATCACCGTCAGATGCTGGAGCAGGTGAAGCCAGATGCGGTCATCGTCGCCAACCCGAACACACTCCACGTCAGCACTGCACTCGATTGCCTCGCCGCCGGCGTGCCGGTGCTGCTGGAAAAACCGGTCGGTGTGCACCTGGATGAAGCGCGCGAACTGGTGGCTGCATCGAAAACCACCGGCATCCCCGTGCTGGTCGGCCATCATCGCCGGCACAATCCGTTGATCGTTCGCGCCCATGAGCTGGTGCAGGGCGGCGCTTTGGGGCAGCTGACGACGGTGACGGCGCTCTGGCAGCTGCGCAAACCCGACAGCTATTTCGAAACGCAGTGGCGCCGCGAGCCCGGTGCAGGGATGTTGCTGACCAACCTGATTCACGACCTCGACCTGCTGCGCCATCTGTGTGGCGAAGTGCGGCAGGTGCAGGCGATCACCAGCAATGCGGTGCGCGGGTTTGCCAACGAAGATTGTGCGGCGGTGTTGCTGCAATTCGACAATGGCGCACTGGGCAGCCTGACCGGTTCCGACGCGGTGGCGGCGCCCTGGAGTTGGGAGCTGGATTCCGGGGAGAACCCGGTCTATCCGTGCCAGGCCGATCAGCCCTGTTACTTGCTGGCCGGGACGGGCGGTGCATTGAGCATTCCGCAGCTCAAGCGCTGGCACTACGCCGACGTCGATGGCGGATGGCACCAACCGTTGCTGGCAGAACAAGAAAGCTTCAGCGCCGATGAAGCGTTGCGTTTGCAGTTGCAGCATTTCGTGCGCGTGGCGCGCCGGGAAGTCGAACCCTTGGTGAGCGCTGCCGATGCTGCGCGCACCCTGGCGCTGGTTGAGGCGATTCGCGAGGCCGCCGAAACCGGTCGCGCCTGCACCCCGATGTTGATCGAGGAATGAACATGAGTGAGCGGATTTTTTCCTTGGCCAGCCTGACGGTGCTGGAGTTGTCTCCGCCAGAGATGGTCGAGGTTGCAGCACGGGCCGGATACAGCCATGTCGGACTGCGCCTTGAACCTGCGACAGCCGAAGAACATCACTTTGCGCTGGTAGCCGATGTCGGTTTACGGCGTGAGACGCTGGCGCGGCTGCGCGACACGGGCATTCGTGTGCTGGATGTTGAAATCCTGCGCCTTAAACCGCAAACCATCGTCACCGACTTCGAGAAGATTCTGGCGGTCGGAGCAGAGTTTGGTGCCAGTGAACTACTGGTGGCCGGTAACGATTCTGACGAACAGCGACTCACCGAGAACTTCGCCCGGTTGTGCGATCTGGCGGCATCTTATGGGCTGCATCCGCACCTGGAGTTCATGCCGTGGACCGATGCGCGCGATCTCGAACAAGCGGTGCGCGTCGTCGAAAACGCTGACCGTGAAAACGGCGCGGTGTTGGTGGACGCGTTCCATTTCGACCGATCGGGTTCGCGGCTGGAAGATCTGGCCAAAGTTGCCCCGTCACGGTTACGGTACACACAGTTATGCGATGTCGCGGGGCCACGGCCAACGGACATGGCGGAGATCTTGCGTCAGGCACGCAACGAGCGACGTTTTCCGGGCGATGGCGATTGTGATCTGGCGGAGTTGTTGCAGTGTTTGCCGGCCGATATCCCGTTAAGCCTGGAGATTCCCACCGTGAAGTTGCTGGAGCAGGGCGTGAGCGGGTTGCAGCGGGCGCAGATGGCGTTGGATAAAACCCGGGAATTGTTGGCGCGGCGGTAAGCGGTGCTGCGCACCTATCGCGGGCAAGCTCCCACAGATTATCCAGTGTTCCTGTGGGAGCTTGCCCGCGATGCTTTTGAACTCAGATGTAAAAAAGGATTGCCAATGACCATCAGCACCCCGCTCTCCGGTGTAAACCAACCCTTCAAAGGGATTCTGCTGATCGTCGTCGCGACCTTTCTGTTTTCCAGTCACGACGCTTTGTCGAAGTATCTATCGGGCTTCTATCCGATCGTCATGGTGGTCTGGGCCCGCTATGTGGTTCACACCTTGCTGATGGCCGGGATTTTTCTGCCGCAATCCGGGCTGCGAGTCCTGCGCACCAAACGGCCGTTGCTGCAGTTGCTGAGGGCGTTGTGCCTGTTGGGCACCAGTTTGTTTTTCACCACCGGTTTGCAGTACATCCCGTTGGCCGAAGCCACGGCGGTCAACTTTCTCGCACCGGTTCTGGTCACCGCGCTGTCGGTGCCACTGCTGCGTGAGCGGGTCACCCGTGGCCAATGGATCGCGGTGATTTGCGGATTTGTCGGTGTATTGATCATCGTCCACCCCGGCGGTGATCTGTTCACGCCAGCAGTCTTGCTGCCGCTTTGTTCGGCGCTGTTTTTCTGCTTCTATCAATTGCTCACCCGCAAGCTCAGTGAAATCGACAGCCCGACCACCAGTAACTTTTTCGCCGGCCTGTGCAACACCCTGGTGATGAGCGCACTGGTGCCGTTCTTCTGGCAAGTGCCAAGCCTTGGGCATGGATTGATGATGGTTGCGCTGGGCGCCTGCGGGATGACGGCGCACCTGTTTCTGACCCAGGCGTTCCGTCACGCCGCCCCCGCGCTGCTGGCGCCGTTCGGCTATTGCCAGATTGTCTTTGCCGGTTTGCTCGGCTGGCTGTTGTTTGCTCACACGCCGACCCTGACCACGGTGGTCGGCATCGCCGTGATTTGCTGCAGCGGGTTGGCGGCGGCGTGGCAACAAAGCCGCCGCTGAAGCCGGTCAAAACCTGAAGCGCACCACCAGGTTTTGCAAGCCGGCCGCCAATCGGGACAACTCCTGGCTGGTGGCGCTGGTCCGGGTGGCGGCATCGGCGCTTTCCAGCGACAGGTCGCGGATGTTCAGCAGATTGCGATCCACCTCACGGGCCACTTGCGCCTGTTCCTCGGAAGCACTGGCGATCACCAGATTACGCTCATGGATCTGCTCCATCGCCCGGGTGATTTCTGCCAGCGCCAGCCCGGCCTGTTCAGCAATCGACAAGGTTTCGGCGACACGCTGACTGTTGTCGTGCATCGACATCACCACACTGTCGGTGTCGCCCTGAACCCGACCAATCATCTGTTCGATCTCCCGGGTTGATTGCTGAGTGCGATGCGCCAGCGCCCGAACTTCATCGGCCACCACCGCAAAACCGCGCCCGGCTTCCCCGGCTCGCGCGGCCTCGATGGCGGCATTGAGCGCGAGCAGGTTGGTTTGTTCGGCGATGGCGCGGATCACATCCAGCACCTTGCCGATTTCCCGGGACTGCTCGGCCAGGGTCTGAACCTGTTGCAGCGCGATGCCTGCGTTGCTGCTCATCGCCTGAATCGAATCCAGGGTTTCAATCACCCGCGCCTGGCCCTGGCTGGCTTGCTGTGTGGACTGTCTGGTGCTGTCGGAAGTCGACACCGCGTTGCGCGCCACTTCTTCCACCGCGACGGTCATTTCGTTGACAGCCGTGGCGGCCTGCTCGATTTCATTGTGTTGCTGTTGCAGTCGGCTGGAATCCTGCTGAGTGCTCTGATTCATCTGCAGGGCGGCGGCGGCCAGTTGAGTCGACGTGCCGCTGATCAGTTGCAGGGTTTCCCGCAGGCTGGTTTGCATGGCCGACAGGGCCTTGAGCAAGCGTGCGGTTTCATCGGCACCGAGGCTGCGGATTGGTTGACTCAGGTCGCCGGCGGCCACTTGTTCGGCCACCTCGACCGCCTGACGGATCGGCATGACGATGCTGCGAATCAACAGCCAGGCCAGGCACAGGGTCAGGAGCGCAACCGCTATCAGCGCACCGATCACGGTGATTTTTACCTGGTTGTAGAGCGCGTCAGCCTGGTTGGCCGAGAGGCTGACTTCATTGGCGGAAAGGGCCATCAATTCGGCGAACTGATCACCGGTCTGAGTCGAGTAATCCTGGATTTTTCCATTGAGCAACGCGGTCATTTCTTCGCTGCGGTTCTCCCGCGACAGCGCTTCGTATTGCGCCAGCGCCTGGCGGTAGCTGGTGACGGTGGCGACGAACTTTTCGTACGGCCCCCGGTTGTAATCACCGACCAGCGGGGTGAATTTTTCCAGCGTCTCTGCAAGCCAACCCTGCACTTGGTGCAGGCGTGTGACGGTGGCATCGAGCACCTTTGGATCGCGGTTGAGCGCCATGCGCAGGCTGAGCACGCGAATACTCAGGATGTAGTCGCGGACTTCACCCAGGTAGCGAATGCTGGGTAGGGAGATGTTCTCAGTGTGCTGACCGGTGGCGCGGACCTGCGCGACCTGTTTGAGGGCGAACAGTCCCTGCAGCAGGACCAGCAAGGCGATGACGCCGAAGCTGATTACGGCACGCTTGGCGATGCTCAAGTTACCTGGCGACATGGTGTGCCTCTGTGGCTTTGGGAAAAAGGGACGAAATGGATAAATCGCGCACATAAAAAAACGCAGGCCCGGGATCAGGCCTGCGTTTGAGGTGCATCAATCTTTTATGGTCGGAATCTTGCGCGGTGCCATGAAGTACATCCAGGTCAATGCAATGAAGTACATCGCCGGAATCATGGTGAACAGCACGGTGTAGTTGTTGTTGGTGATGGTCAGAATGTGGCCGACCAACTGGGTCATGAACATCCCGCCGATCGCCGCGCACATGCCGCCGAAGCCGAACACCGTACTCATCATGTGTTTAGGCGTGTAGTCCATCACCAGGCTCCAGATGTTCGCGGTCCAGGCCTGGTGCGCGCCGATGGCCAGGGAGATGGCGAATACCGCGAGCCACAGGCTGCTCGAACCGGCGGCCATGACCACGCCGATGATGCAGCAGGCGAACAGGAACATGGACATCAGTCGGGCCTTGATCGGGTTGATCCCGCGACCGATCAGGAACGAAGACAGGATCCCGCCGCCGACGCTGCCGAAGTCAGCCGTGAGGTAGATGATGATCAGCGGAATACCCATCTGGGTCACGTTGATCCCCAGGTTGTATTGCTGATTGAGGAACGGCGGCAACCAGTACAGGTAGAACCAGAACACCGGCGCGGTGATCGAGTAGGCGAGGGCGAAGGCCCAGGTGCCACGCATGCGCAGGATTTTCGAGAACGGTACGCGGGACTGTTCTGGCTCGACTTCCTTCTGGATGTAGTCCAGTTCCGATTGTTTAACGCTCGGGTGGTCTTCCGGGTTGAAGTACTTCAGACCCCAGAACAGCAACCAGACGCCGCCCAGTGCCGACATGCACAGGAACGCGGCCTGCCAGCCCCAGGCGTGAAGGATCAGTGGCAGCAACATTGGCGTGAACATCGCACCGACGTTGGTCCCGGCGTTGAAGATACCGGTGGCCACGGCGCGCTCGCCAGCAGGGAACCACAACCGGGTGGTTTTCACGCAGGCCGGGTAGTTGGCGGCTTCAGTCAGACCGAGAATGAACCGGCAGACCATGAAGCCGGCCGCCGAAGTGGCCAGGCCATGAGCGCCGGTGGCCAGGCTCCAGAGCAGTACCGCGAAGAAGAACACGCGCTTCACGCCGACCCGGTCGATCAATCGGCCTTGCAGCACGAAACCGACGGCGTAGCCGAACTGAAACCAGAAGTTGATGTTGGCGTAGTCCATCGCCGTCCAGCTCATTTCCTTGGCGAGGATCGGTTGCATGACGCCCAGAGCAGCGCGGTCGATGTAGTTCAGGGTGGTGGCGAAAAACACCAGCGCCAGCATCCCCCAACGGGTTTTTCCGACGGCCATGGCGCCGCGGATTTTGTCGCCGATACCGCCAGTGGCGACGCTTTGGGCCGAAGCCACGCGAGAGCTTTCCGTTTGCGAGCTTTGAGAAGGAAACATGTGTGTGCCATCCGTTCAATGACTGACAAGCGAGGCTTGTCGGGACTTCAAGGGCGCGTGATCAATCGATGGCGACGGGCGCGGGTGAGATTGATCGGCTGAGGTGTTCTCGTCAGGTGACGACAACGTTTTATTCAGCGAGCGGCACGGTTCGGTCGAGGGGGCGCAAGGTTCGGATGGACACCAGGTCTGGCGTGAGGTCGGTGGAGCAAGCAAACAAGGCGTTGAATGAGCGCATGAGCGTGTACCCGTTTTTTGAAATTTTTATGTGGTGTTCAGGGTCTTTGGTAACCGAGTCCATGGGGTTGTGACCGGACTCAATGTGGTGTCGATGGTGCGCAGTGGACGAAAAATCGTCAATTCGCCAACCGCCATTGTGTTCGATAATCGCCCGCAAAACTAACCGGGTAGTACACTTTGAATTGCTGTGTGGATTCGTCAAGCCAATAATTTACCCAACAAGAATGTCCCATCCACCGGGAGTCGACACATGCAGCGTTCCATTGCCACCGTTTCCTTGAGCGGTACCCTGCCGGAAAAACTCGAAGCCATTGCCGCCGCCGGTTTTGACGGGGTAGAAATTTTCGAAAACGACCTTCTTTACTACGACGGCAGTCCGCGGGAAATCAGGCAGATGTGCGCCGATCTCGGTATCGCCATCACACTGTTCCAACCCTTCCGGGACTTCGAAGGTTGCCGCCGCGATCGCCTGCCGCGCAATCTGGAGCGGGCCGAGCGCAAGTTCGATTTGATGCAGGAGCTGGGCACCGACCTGGTGCTGGTGTGCAGCAACGCTTCGGCCGACTCCATCGGTGATGAGCAGATCCTGGTCGACGATTTGCGCCTGCTCGCCGAACGGGCTGGCGCTCGTGGTTTGCGGATCGGCTACGAGGCACTGGCCTGGGGCCGACACGTGAACACGTATCAACAGGTGTGGAACATCGTTCGCCAGGCCGACCATCCGAACCTTGGCGTGTTGCTGGACAGTTTTCATACGCTGTCGCTCAAGGGCGACCCAAGCGCCATCGCCGAAATTCCCGGTGACAAGTTCTTCTTCGTGCAAATGGCCGACGCGCCGATCCTGGCCATGGATGTGCTGGAGTGGAGCCGGCATTTCCGTTGTTTCCCGGGCCAGGGCGAATTCGATCTGCCGGGGTTCCTCGCACCGATCATCAAGAGTGGCTACACCGGCCCGCTGTCGCTGGAGATCTTCAACGACGGCTTCCGCGCCGCGCCACCCCGGGCCAATGCCGCCGACGGCTTGCGTTCGTTGCTGTACCTGGAGGAGAAAACCCGCGAGCGTCTGGAGCAGGAAGCTGCGCCTGTGGCCAATCGCGACATTCTGTTCGATACCCCAGGCGCCAGCGAATACAACGGCATCGAGTTTCTTGAGTTCGCCGTGGACGAAAGCCTCGGCGCCAAGCTGTACCATTGGCTGGAGCGGCTGGGTTTCGTCAAGGCCGGGCAACACCGTTCCAAGAACGTCAGCCTGTTGCGTCAGGGCGATATCAACCTGATCCTCAACTCCGAACCTTATTCCTTCGCCCACAGTTTTTTCGAGGCCCATGGGCCATCGCTGTGCGCCACCGCCGTGCGGGTCAAGGACAGCGCCAGTGCGCTGGCCCGAGCCGTGGCTTATAAAGGCCAGCCGTATCGCGGGCTGGTAGGCCCCAATGAGCTTGAACTGGCAGCGGTGCGTGCGCCGGACGGCAGCCTGATTTACCTGGTGGACCAGAATGCCGATGTCTATGGCACCGACTTCAATCTGAAACCCGCAGCCGTGACCAGCGGTGGCCTCAAACGCATCGACCACATGGCGATGGCGCTGCCAGCCGATAGCCTCGACAGTTGGGTGCTGTTCTATAAAAGCCTGCTGGATTTCGAAGCCGACGATGAAGTGGTGCTGCCCGACCCGTATGGTCTGGTGAAGAGCCGTGCCTTGCGCAGCCGCTGCAGTTCGATCCGCCTGCCGCTGAACATTTCCGAGAACCGCAACACCGCGATCTCACACGCGCTGTCGAGTTATCGCGGTTCCGGCGTGCATCACATCGCTTTCGATTGTGACGACATCTTTGCCGAAGTCAGCCGCGCCAAGGAGGCGGGCGTGCCGTTGCTGGATATTCCGCTCAACTACTACGATGACCTCGCCGCGCGGTTCGATTTCGACGACGAATTCCTCAGCGAGCTGGCGTATTTCAACGTGCTCTACGACCGCGATGCTCAGGGTGGCGAGCTGTTTCACGTGTACACCGAGCCGTTCGAAGGGCGGTTTTTCTTTGAAATCATCCAGCGTAAAAACGGCTATGCGGGTTACGGCGCGGCCAACGTAGCCGTGCGACTGGCGGCCATGGCCAAATCCAGAAGTGGTGGCGTACGTCAGACAAAGTTGTAGGAAAATCGTAAACACGGGTACAAAACCGCTGCCACGTGGCTTCCTTCACTGTGCGCAGCGGCCCATAATCGCCCACTTGTGCAGTGATGGCCGTGAGCCCGCAATGACAATAATTTCAGAACTCTCCGCAGCGCCCGAAAAGCCAATTGCCGAGCCTCGCAAGAGTCGCAAGAACAACCCGGAAAAAACCCGCGAGAACATCCTTCAAGAGGCTATTGTCGAGTTCGTCCAGCAGGGGCTTTCCGGTGCGCGCGTCGATGCGATCGCCGAGCGCATCCACACCTCAAAACGCATGATCTATTACTACTTCGGCAGTAAGGAGCAGCTCTACGTCGAGGTGCTGGAAAAACTCTACGGGGATATCCGCAGCACCGAAAGTCGCTTGCACCTGGCCGAACTGGCGCCGGTGGAGGCGATTCGGCGGTTGGTGGAATTCACCTTCGATCACCATGATCGCAACGTCGATTTCGTGCGTATCGTCTGCATCGAGAACATTCACAACGCCGAGTATGTGAAACGCTCCGATGCCATCAAGGCGATGAACAACACCATCCTCGATTCATTGGGCGAGATTTTGCGTCGCGGGGCCGCGGAGGGAGTATTTCGCGCCGGCCTCGATCCGCTGGATGTGCACCTGCTGATCAGTTCATTTTGCTTCTATCGCGTGTCGAACCGTCATACCTTCGGTGAGATCTTTCAGATCGACTTGCCGGACGAAAGCATCAAGCAGCGTCATCGGGAGATGATCTGCGAGTCGGTGTTGCGCTACCTGCAGGCCTGACACCTTCGCGGGCAAGTCGGCGATCCGACTTGCCCGCGAAGCTTTTCAACCATTCATGCTCTGAAAATGCGCCAGCATCCGCTGGGCATCCGGCACCACGCCGCTGAACAATTCAAACGCCTTCACCGCCTGAAATACTGCCATGTTGCCGCCATCCAGGGTTCGGCAACCCAGTGCGCGAGCATTGCGCAGCAGTTCGGTTTCCAGCGGGAAGTAAACGATCTCCGCCACCCATAAATCAGCTCGAAGCAGCTCTACCGGCACCGGCATGCCCGGCAGTTTTTTCATGCCCATGGGTGTGGTATTCACCAACCCGTCAGCCTGGCCCAGGGTGCCCGGCAAGTCATGACCGGCTACGGCGCGGCCAAAACCGAAATGCTGATTAAGGTTGTTCGCCAGCGACTGAGCCCGGCTGTGATCCACATCGAAAATGCTCAGCAGCTTTACGCCTTCGCTCAATAGCGCGTGGGCCACCGCTGCGCCTGCGCCACCTGCGCCCATTTGCACCACACGCTCACGGGCAACGTCTTGCAGGCCGCGACGAAACCCTTCGGCGAAGCCCAGGCAATCGGTGTTGTGGCCGATGCGTTTACCGTCCTTCAACACCACCGTGTTCACCGCGCCAATACCGCGGGCTTCCGGCGACAACTCATCGAGCAACGGGATGATCGTCTGCTTGCACGGGAAGGTGATGTTCAGCCCGGTGAAATTCATCCGCTCGGCGGCCATCAGCAGGTCGGGCAGGGCGCCGCTGTCGAGTTTCAGCTGATCCAGGTCGATCAACCGATACAGGTAACGCAAACCCTGCGCATCGCCTTCATGCTCGTGCAGCGCCGGAGTGCTGGAAGCCTGAATGCCGGCGCCGATCAGCCCGGCCAATACCACGGTGTTCTGTGTCATGGGGCTTAACCTTTCAAACGTTGGCTGAAATGCTCCAGCGCCAAACGATAGCCGTGGCTGCCGAAACCGCACATGACTGCCGTGGCGATGGACGAGACAAAGGAGTGATGCCGGAAGGGTTCGCGAGCATGGACATTGGACAGGTGCACTTCGATCACCGGCAGTTCGCTGGCGACCAGGGCATCGCGAATGGCGACCGAGGTGTGAGTCCAGGCGGCCGGGTTGATGACGATCCCGGCGCAACGGCCACGGGCGGCATGAATCCAGTCGAGCAGTTCGCCTTCATGGTTGGTCTGGCGAAACTCCACCTTCAGACCGAACTCTTCGGCGGCGCGACCGCACAGCGCTGAAATATCCGCCAGGGTTTCGTGGCCATACGTTGCCGGTTCACGGGTGCCAAGCAGGTTCAGGTTCGGGCCGTTGAGCACCAGAACGATAGGGGACATCGGGTCTCTCCACTTATTATTTTTGGCATTGGCCGAGGGTCTCAGCCTGTGGAGATAAATTGTACTAACTGGTTAATAAGGTCAATTGAAGAGGCGTCAGGCCTGGATTATTTGTGCGGTGATCGGACATTCAGCGCGGAAGACGCTCAACCAGAAAATCGATAAACGCCCTTAGCCGCAACGGCACATGGCGGCTTTGCGGATACAGCAAAGTGAAGGGGCGCGAACGCCCGCCATAGGGCTTGAGCACTTCAACCAGCGAGCCATCCGCCAGTTCGTTTTCGACGATGAAGCGATAGGTTTGAAACAACCCGGCGCCGTGTTTCGCCAGCGTCACGCCGCCCAATACATCATCGGAACAGCAGTAATTACCCTCGGCCAAAATCTCCAGCGGCACACCGTTATCGTTGAACAGCCAGGCAATCCGCCGCCCGCTGCTGGGTAGCTCGAACTGGATGCATTCGTGGTGCGCCAAGTCATCCAGGCTCTGTGGAATGCCGGCACGCTTCAGATAGTCAGGGCTGGCAATCATCACCAGCGCGGCGTCCTCCAGCGGCCGGGCAATCAGCCCGGAGTCGGGAATGGCCCGTACACGGATTGCCATGTCATAGCCTTCGTCAACGAAATCGATGTTGCGATTGCTGACGTGCACTTCGACTTTCACAGCAGGAAAACGCGCCCGAAACGCCGGCAGCAGCGGCAGGATGCGATGGTGGGCATAGGTAGTGGGAATGCTGATGCGCAAGGTGCCGGAGGGTTCCTGCTGTTGGCCCATGACTTCGCGCTGAGCCTCGACCAGTTGCGCAAGGGCCAGGCGACACTCCTCGAAATAGCGTCGGCCACTGTCGGTCAGCTTGACGCTGCGGGTGGTGCGCGCGAACAGCCGCACACCTAGACGTTCTTCCATCCGCGACACCGAGCGGCTGACCGCAGCCGGGGTCACACCCGCCACCAGGGCCGCGGCGGTAAAGCTGCCGGCTTCGGCGGCCAGGCAAAACAGTTCGATGCTGCCCAGCTGAAGATCGTCGAAATGTCGCTGCATGATTGATTACACCAAGAATCAAATGGGATGCCTGAGGTGGTATTTATCAAATGCAGACGTACAAATACAGGGCGTTTCAATCGCCCACAAAAAAGCCGTCCCAAGGACGGCTGATTTGTGTAGCAGCTGCAATCAACGACGGGTCAACAACACTCCGGACTCCATATGATGGGTCCATGGGAACTGGTCGAACATCGCGCATTGAGTGATGCGGTGGGTGTCGTTTAGTTGGGCAATGTTGGCCGCGAGGGTTTCCGGGTTGCAGGAAATGTAGAGGATATTGTCGAAGCGCCGGGTCAGCTCACAAGTGTCCGGGTCCATGCCGGCACGTGGCGGGTCGACGAACACGCTACCGAACTCGTAGCTCTTGAGGTCGATGCCGTGCAGGCGACGGAACGGGCGAACTTCGTTCAGGGCTTCGGTCAGCTCTTCGGCAGACAAACGCACCAGCGTGACGTTATCCACCGCGTTTTCGCTCAGGTTGCTGAGCGCCGCGTTGACCGAGGTCTTGCTGATTTCGGTGGCCAGCACTTTGCGCACGCGGGTAGCAAGCGGCAACGTGAAGTTGCCATTGCCGCAATACAGCTCCAGCAGATCATCCGGGCGATCACCGAGAGCGTCATACGCCCAGTTGAGCATCTTCTGGTTCACCGTGCCGTTGGGCTGGGTGAACGCACCTTCCGGTTGGCGATAGCTAAAAGTGCGGCCGCCGACTTCAAGTTTCTCGACCACGTAATCGTGACCAATCACTTCGCGTTTGCCCTTCGAGCGACCGATGATGCTGACGTTCAGGTCGGCTGCCAGCTTCGACGCCGCGGCGTGCCAGTGCTCGTCCAGCGGGCGGTGGTAGCACAGGGTGATCATCGCATCGCCGGCCAGTGTGGTCAGGAACTCCACCTGAAACAGCTTGTGGCTCAGGGCGGCACTCGCTTGCCACGCCGCCTTGAGTTGCGGCATCAACTGGTTGATGCGCAGGCTTGCGATCGGGAACTCTTCGATCAGGATCGGTGTGCGTTTGTCTTCCTGGGAAAACATCGCGTAGTGGCGCTCGCCGGCTTCACGCCACAGGCGGAATTCGGCACGCAGGCGGAAGTTTTTCAGCGGCGAATCGAACACCGCAGGCTCGGGCGCACCGAACGGGGCCAGCAGGTCACGCAGGCGCGTGACCTTTTCTTCGAGCTGAACGGCGTAAGCCTGGGAATCAAAAGTCATGCGTTGAACCAACCTAACTTGATCACGAACAGAATCGACAGAACCACCAACGCTGAGTTCAGCTCACGGCCACGGCCGGACAGCAACTTGATGGCGGTCCAGGAGATGAAACCGAAGGCGATGCCGTTGGCGATGGAGTACGTGAATGGCATGGCCAGGGCGGTGACCACGACCGGTGCGGCGACGGTGATGTCGTCCCAGTCTATTTCCGCCAGGCCGGATGTCATCAATACGGCGACGAACAGTAATGCAGGTGCCGTGGCGAAGGCTGGAACGCTGGCCGCCAATGGCGAGAAGAACAGCGCCAGCAGGAACAGAATCGCCACCACGACGGCGGTCAGGCCGGTGCGGCCGCCGGCACTCACGCCGGCTGCGGATTCGATGTAGCTGGTGGTGGTCGAGGTGCCCAGCAAGGAACCGGCCATGGCCGCGGTGCTGTCGGCGATCAGGGCGCGGCCCATTTTTGGCATGTGGCCGTCCTTGCCCATCAGGCCGGCGCGCTTGGCGACGCCGATCAGGGTGCCGGAGTTGTCGAACAGATCAACGAACAGGAACGCGAAGATCACGCTGACCAGACCGATGTCCAGCGCGCCTTTGATGTCCAGTTGCAGGAAGGTCGGGGCCAGGGACGGTGGCATCGACATCACGCCGCCGAACGGGCTGAAGCCCAACAGGATGGAGACGATGGTTACCGACAGAATGCCGATCAGCACTGCTCCACGGACTTTCAGGGCCTCCAGGGCGACGATCAGTGCGAAGCCCAGGGTCGCGAGGATCGGTGCCGGTTGCTTCAGGTCGCCGAGGCCGACCATGGTCGCCGGGTTGCTGACGACGATGCCGGCGTTGTGCAGGGCGATCAGTGCCAGGAACAGGCCGATACCGGCGGCAATCGCCGAACGTAGTGCCAGCGGGATGCTGTTGATGATCCATTCACGGATGCGGAAGATCGACAGCAGGAAAAACATCACCGCCGAGAGGAACACCGCGCCCAGTGCCACCTGCCAGGTGTGGCCCATGTGCAGGACCACGGTGTAGGTGAAGAAGGCGTTCAGGCCCATGCCCGGCGCGAGGGCGATCGGGTAGTTGGCGATCAGGCCCATGGTCGTCGAGCCGATGGCAGCTGCCAGACAGGTGGCGACAAACACCGCGCCCTTGTCCATGCCGGTCTCGCCGAGGATGCTTGGGTTGACGAACAGAATGTAGGCCATGGCCAAAAAGGTCGTGACGCCCGCCAGAATCTCGGTTCGCACGTTGGTGTTGTGTGCCTTGAGTTGAAACAGCCTTTCCAGCATGTCTGCTCCCCGTGGCGCGCCCGGCGCCGTGAATGTATCGACCTCAACAGCAAAGCACAGACCGCTGCAGGCGCCTGGGGAATTTTCTGTGGGTCGGAAAAAGCCGCGCATCATACCAGCAGCGTAGGGTTATGGCTGCTTATGGCTACGATCGTCGTCGATGTTTTGCCCAAAAGGGAACTGAGCCATACTGCGCGCTTGTTTTTTGGGGGGAGAGAGGAGGGTGAATATGAAGTGCATGAAGACGCGTGTGGTTGCCGCATTCGCAATATTGATCGCGTTGTTCCTGGGCGCCCAAACCGCCTCGGCAGCGATGGCGCCACCGTTGAGCCAGGTCAAGGTGCTCAAGGTCGAGTCACCCAGCTGTGGCTTTGAAGATATTGCGGACAAGCAGGAGCAGACCCGTTGCGACCACAAGGGGCCGAACATCAAGGTTTATGTGCTGGAAGTCGGCTACGGTCGCGAAGCCCATGTTGCCCTGGACGGTTTCGAGGTGGACGGCACTCGGACCCCTGTCTGTGCTTTTGATACCGGCAACCTGACCGAGTGCTCCGCCGGGAAAAAAACTGTCGGCTATCTGTACATCTTTAACCTGGCAGGCAAGCAGGACGGCATTTTCACGTTCAGCAACACCTCGATCAACGCGCCGGGCAATACGATGTCGACACAGCTTTACATCAAGTAACGGCCAGGCTCGAACAAGGGTCAGGAAAGCTGACTACGCTTTAAAGATCATTCTCTGGACCGCGCCCATGACCTTTAGAGCCCTGATTACCCTCGCCGAGGGCATCGACGATCTGCAAACCGTGACCCTGATCGATGTGCTGCGCCGCGCCAAGGTTGAAGTGGTGGTGGCCAGCATCGAGTCGCGGCGCATGCTCACCTGCGCCCGCGGCACCCGCTTGACCGCCGATGCGATGTTGGTGGATTTGCTGGCCCAGCCCTTCGACTTGATCGTTTTGCCCGGCGGCGCCGTGGGGACACAGCATTTGGCGGCCCACCAACCCCTGCAACAATTGATCAAGGACCAGGTCGCCGCCGGGCGCTTGTTTGCCGGCATTGCCGAAGCGCCGGCGCTGGCGCTGCAGACTTTTGGCGTACTGCGTCAGCGGCGCATGACCTGCCTGCCCTCCGCCAGCCATCAATTGTCGGGCTGCAACTTCGTCGATCAACCGGTGGTGGTCGATGGCAACTGCATCACCGCCCAGGGTTCTGGCGCCGCACTGGAGTTTGCGCTGACGCTGGTGGAGCAACTCTGCGGTAAAGCCACGCGGTCGGCGGTGGCGGGGGAATTGCTGGTGTAGAAGACTGCTTCAGGCCCTGACCTCTTCTACCGGCACATGCATGCGGTCGCGGTTGGCCAGGGTCGGGAACAGTTTGATCCAGGCCCCGGTCACCATCAGTGTGCCAATGCCGCCCATCACCACGGCCGGCACTGTGCCGAACCAGTGGGCCGTCAAGCCGGACTCGAACTCGCCGAGCTGATTCGAAGCGCCGATGAACAAGCCATTCACAGCGCTGACCCGACCGCGCATTTCGTCGGGGGTTTCCAGTTGCACAAACGAGGCGCGGATCACCATGCTGATCATGTCCGCCGCGCCTAAAACCACCAACACGGCGAGAGAGAACCAGAACGAAGTCGACAGGCCGAAAGCGATGGTCGCCACACCGAATACGCCCACGGCGGTGAACATCACCCGTCCGACGTTGCGCTCCACGGCAAATCGCGCCAGAAACAGCGACATCAACAGTGCGCCCACCGCCGGGGCAGAACGCAGCAGGCCCAAACCCCAAGGGCCGGTCAGCAGAATATCTTTGACGAACACCGGCAGCAGCGCAGTCGCGCCACCCAGCAGGACGGCAAACAGATCCAAAGAAATTGCGCCGAGAATGTCCGGGCGGCTGCGAATGAAGCGAATGCCTGCCAGCAGCGAATCCAGGGTTGCCTTGCCCTTGTTCAACGGTGTCTGCCGGGCCGGCAGGTTAAGCATCAGCGCACAGGCGATGAGGTAGAGGATCACCGTCGGGCCATACACCCAGACGCTGCCGAAGGCGTAAAGCAAACCGCCCAGCGCCGGCGCAACGATGGTGGCCGATTGTTGCGCAGATTGCGCGGCAGCCACCGCGCGTGGGAATAAAGCGCTGGGCACGATGCTCGGCAGCAAGGCCTGAGTGGTCGGCATCTCGAAGGAGCGGGCGGCGCCGAGCAGGAACGCGAGAATGAAGATCATCTCCCGGGTGACATGGTCGGTCGCGCTGCCGATGGCCAATGACAGGGCGATCAGCGCTTGCACGGACTGACAGATCGCCGCGACCTGGCGCCGGTCATAGCGATCCGCGACATGCCCGGTGTGCAGCATGAACAACACCCGCGGGGCAAACTCCACCAACCCCACCAGACCCAGATCGAGCACGTTGCCGGTCAGTTGATACAGATTCCAGCCGATGGCCACGGTCAACATCTGAAAACCGCTGGCGGTAAATACCCGAGCCAGCCAGAACGCGATAAAAGGGCGGTGATGACGTAACAGCAGGGGCGCTTGGCTGGGCATCTGAAGGCAAGTCTGGGCGAGGGGAAGGGCGAGATTATCACCAACCTGTAACCGAGAGTTGCAGGCTGGGGAAATTTAGTTAGCTAGACACCGATCCCAGGTTTATTGCTGTCTCCTTGTGGCGAGGGGGCTTGCCCCCGTTGGGCAGCGAAGCGGCCCCAGACCCAGGTACTCATTTCTGTCAGGCACCCCGCAGTCACCGGATTTACGACTGCTTCGCAGCCGAACGGGGCGATGCGGCGTTCCGACAAGCCCCCTCGCCACAATGAGTGATCCTCTCCCAATAAATGTATTTCATGTCGTTGCCAAACCCGTGAGGCAACCTGTCACGCGGCAATAGACCACACCGTCCATCGGCAAAAATGCGACTACTCTTTCAACGTTGCTTGATCCAGATCAAGACCCTTCGTGGAAATGATCCGGCGGCCAGATGGCCAGATTCCCTACGTTGTGATGATGGTAGAAAAAGAACGAATTCAAGTTCTCCACACTCCATATCCGTGGGGGCAGTGGGTGCAGGCCGCAAGCCTTCAGCCGGTATTACCTGACAGAGGAAGACTTATGTTCGGTTTGGAGGCACTTGATCTCGCCCGGATTCAGTTTGCGTTCACCATTTCGTTCCACATCCTGTTCCCGGCCATCACCATTGGTCTGGCGAGTTACCTGGCGGTGCTCGAAGGCCTGTGGCTGAAGACGCACAACGACACTTACCGCGATCTGTACCATTTCTGGTCGAAGATCTTTGCCGTCAACTTCGGCATGGGTGTGGTGTCCGGCTTGGTCATGGCCTATCAGTTCGGCACCAACTGGAGCCGCTTCTCGGATTTCGCCGGCTCCGTGACCGGGCCGTTGCTGACCTACGAAGTGCTCACCGCATTCTTCCTCGAAGCCGGTTTCCTCGGCGTCATGCTGTTCGGCTGGAACAGGGTCGGGCGCAAGCTGCACTTCTTCGCCACGGTCATGGTCGCCATCGGTACCCTGATCTCGACCTTCTGGATTCTCGCCTCCAACAGCTGGATGCAGACCCCGCAGGGCTATGAGATCGTCAACGGGCAAGTCATTCCGGTGGATTGGCTGGCGGTGATTTTCAACCCGTCGTTCCCCTACCGCCTGATGCACATGGCGACGGCGGCGTTCGTTGCGACCGCCTTCTTCGTCGGTTCGTCGGCAGCCTGGCACTTGCTGCGCGGCAAGGACAACCCGGCCATCCGCACCATGCTCTCGATGGCCATGTGGATGGCACTGATCGTGGCGCCGATTCAGGCCGTCATCGGTGACTTCCACGGCCTCAACACCCTCAAGCACCAGCCGGCGAAAATCGCTGCGATTGAAGGTCACTGGGAAAATGTTGGCGATGAACCGACCCCGTTGATCCTGTTCGGCTGGCCGGACATGAAAGCCGAAAAGACCAAGTTCGCGGTCGAGATTCCGTACCTGGGCAGCCTGATCCTGACCCACACCCTGGACAAACAAGTGCCGGCGCTCAAGGAGTTCCCGCCTGAAGACCGGCCGAATTCGACCATTGTCTTCTGGTCGTTCCGGGTCATGGTCGGCCTGGGCTTGCTGATGGTCTTTACCGGTTTGTGCAGCCTGTGGCTGCGTAAGCGCGACACGCTGTATACCTCGCGTCCGTTCCTGTACCTGGCGCTGTGGATGGGCCCGTCCGGCCTGATCGCAATCCTCGCCGGTTGGTTCACCACTGAAATCGGCCGTCAGCCGTGGGTGGTGTATGGCTTGATGCGCACGGCGGACGCGTCATCCGGGCACAGCTTCATTCAGATGAGCATCACCTTGATCATGTTCGTTGTGGTGTATTTCGCGCTGTTCGGTGCCGGTCTTGGCTACATGATGCGCCTGGTGCGCAAAGGGCCGAAGATTGACGAAGGCAAGGAAACCAATGAAGGCGGTCCTGGCCAGAAACGCACGCCGGCCCGTCCGCTGTCTGCAGCCGACGACAACGGTGACGGCGATCACAACCACAGCCTGACCAAGGAGATTTGAATCATGGGTATTGATCTTCCGCTGATCTGGGCCGTGATCATCATCTTCGGCATCATGATGTACGTGGTCATGGACGGCTTCGACCTGGGGATCGGGATTCTTTTCCCGTTCATCAAGGGCAAGACCGACCGTGACGTGATGATGAACACCGTCGCCCCGGTCTGGGACGGCAACGAAACCTGGCTGGTATTGGGCGGTGCGGCATTATTCGGCGCCTTCCCGCTGGCCTATTCGGTGGTGCTCTCGGCGTTGTACTTGCCGCTGATTTTCATGCTGATCGGGCTGATTTTCCGTGGCGTGGCCTTTGAGTTCCGCTTCAAGGCCAAGGACGCCAAGCGTCACTTGTGGGACAAGGCATTCATCGGAGGTTCGATCGCCGCCACCTTCTTCCAGGGCGTGGCATTGGGTGCGTTCATCGATGGGTTGCCGGTGGTCAATCGTCAGTTTGCCGGTGGCTCACTCGACTGGCTGACGCCGTTCACGATGTTCTGTGGCGCGGCGCTGGTAGTGGCTTATGCGCTGCTCGGTTGCACCTGGCTGATCATGAAGACCGAAGGCAAGCTGCAGGAACAGATGCATGACCTGGCGCGACCATTGGCCTTCGTGTTGCTGGCGGTGATTGGCATCGTCAGCGTCTGGACGCCGTTGGCCCACGCCGAGATCGCTGCACGCTGGTTCGCCCTGCCGAACCTGTTCTGGTTCCTGCCGGTGCCGATTCTGGTGCTGGTGACCCTGTACGGTCTGATTCGCGCAGTGGCTCGCAATGCGAATTACACGCCATTCCTGCTGACCCTGGTGCTGATCTTCCTAGGCTACAGTGGTCTGGGTATCAGCCTGTGGCCTAACATCGTGCCGCCGTCGATCTCAATCTGGGACGCTGCCGCACCGCCGCAGAGCCAGGGCTTCATGCTGGTGGGCACGCTGTTCATCATCCCGTTCATCCTGGGCTACACCTTCTGGAGCTACTACGTGTTCCGCGGCAAGGTCACCCACGAAGATGGTTACCACTAGCCCATAAAGGAGAAAGCGATGATGGCTGGCAAACCTGATTTGCAGGAAATTGAAGCCGCCGAGAAAAAGCCGCTCTGGCAGCGACTCGGCTGGCTGGCGTTGATCTGGGCTGGCAGTGTAATGGCACTGTTCATCGTGGCCACGCTGATGCGCATGTTCATGAATGCCGCGGGCCTGAGTACCCACTGAAATTCCCATCCCGTTGCCTTGCGGCACGGATTTTTAACCCTCCTGCGACGGAGGGTTTTTTTTAGTCTGCTTTTATTTGCGTGCTTTGAGAATCACGAACTTGGGGGTAGCGGCCACTTGTTCGACGCCGCGGAACAACCGTGCAAGCTTGCTGTGATAACCCAGATGACGGTTGCCGACGATGTACAGTGCACCGCCCACCACCAGCGCTTCGCGCGCCTGTTGAAACATCCGCCAGGCGAGAAAATCGCCGACCACTTGCTGTTGGTGAAACGGCGGATTGCACAGCACCACGTCGAGGGATTGGGGTTCTTGCCCTGCCAGCCCATCGCCAGCGCGCACGATCACGTCACGATCGCCCAGCGCCGCGCGCCAGTTTTCAGTAGCCGATTGCACGGCCATGAACGACTCGTCCACCAATGTGTAATGGGCCTCAGGGTTTTGCAGGGCGCTGGCGATTGCCAGCACGCCGTTGCCACACCCCAGATCGGCGACTCGTGCTGTGCCGAGGTTGTTCGGCAAGTGCGGCAGAAAGGCCCGCGTGCCGATATCCAGCCCTTCGCGACAGAACACGTTGGCGTGATTGAGCAGTTCGATTGCAGGCGTGTCGAGTCGATAGCGCGTCGGGTATGGAGAGACAGCGGGGGCTTTGGCTTCGGGCGTGGCGATCAGCAGCCGAGCCTTCTTCACGGCCAGCGAGGCTTGCACCGGGCCGATGTAGCGTTCCAGCAGATCGCCCGCGGCGCGTGGTAGATGCTTCACCATCGCGCCAGCAATCACCTGAGCGCCGGGAGCCAATTGACCCTGTAGCCGGATCAGCTGCTCCTCCAGCAAGGCCAGGGTTTTCGGTACCCGGATCAATACCCGGTCAAACGGCCCGACGAAGGCTTCGCTGGCAGGCACGCTCGGCACTGCATCAAACGCCTGGCCATTGCGTATCAGGTTTTTTTCCAACCCCTGGAAGGCCAGAAACGAATCGCCGCTGCTGGTCACCCGGACCTTGCCCACCAGGCTGGCGGCCAGTGCGCCGAAGCTGTCGTTGAGCACCAGCACGCGGGTATCCGCTGCCGGTTGTTGTCCGGCCAGATGATTGAGCAGGTACTCGTCCGCGGCATCAAATGCTTGCAGCGGTTCGTTCTGCTGTTCTGGCTGGCGGATCAGATCGAGTTGAGCGAAGGGGGTTTCGAGCAGAGGCATGAGGCGGAGGGCTCTGGGTAGTCAGCGGAGATAATCAACGAGTGGCCGCCGCTCAGGGACGTTGTAGCGGGCGGAACCATCCGAGCGGACTGCGTCGTGGATCGTCACACGGCATCACTCAGGATGGAGCGCAGATGGTACGTTTTTTTGGTCTGGATTACTTGCAGGGATTACCTGATTTGAACAGTTTCAGATAACGCCCTCTCTCGCTGCTCGGATCACGGCGGCAATTTTGTTGTTGACGCCGAGTTTGCGGATGGCACCCCGGATATGGAACTGTACCGTGCTTTCACTCAGGCTGAGGATGATCGCGATCTCGCAGGCTGTTTTGCCATCGGCTGAATATTTCAGCACCTCGATTTCTCTGGATGACAGATGCGTGTTCGGTTTCCGCGCACACGCAGGCAGATCTTTTGCGACAAGCCCGTGCAGGTGACGGCTGATGAACATTGCGTAACCCAGATTTTTATACAGATCCTCTGTAGTAATCGGGCAGTGGCTTCTGGCCAGGCTCAGCATGCTGCAAAGCCCGTTCTGATCATGAACGGATTGGGACCAGCCATACTGTAAACCCAGCTTTTTTTGTGCTTGCCACAGCGTCTGTGCCTTTGAGTAGACTTCTTCCCGCCAAAGAATTGGCCATTCAGATTGCTTGCAATGGGCTATTATCGGGTCGACTTCATTGAAATGCTCTTGTTCATATTTCATGTTCCATTCGGTGGGGTAGTTATTCAGACTGATCGGACGGCAGTGTATTCCTCTCGCTTGGGAAGTTATTGAAAGTGCACAGAAATTAAAGCCCAGGTTTTTAACGAAATTGAGAGATAACTCGTAGGCAGTCTCGATTTTCTGAGCATAAGAAAGTTGCGTTAACTGTGACTCCTTCCACACTTTCATGGGATAACTCCGTGGGGGGCTTTCTTAAGGGTGCAAGTTGGATCCAAGATCCGGCACGTCCCAGAGTGTAGGAGGATTCTTACAAGCTTGCTGAACTTTTTTGCTCTTGAAAAATCCTGTAGCTGCATAACTGGTTCTTAGCGTTGTTTCAGGGTTAGACAAAATCAACACTCAGGTATTAGTTTTCTATTGCACTGCCCAAGTCTCTGTACGAATAACACTACAAATCATCGGTGTTTACGTCGTCGGCTTTGGGGGACACTGGCGTTATCTGTTGATCGGAGCGGCCCATGACTGCCAGTGTTGAAAAAATCACTCGTCAGACCTTGCTTGAGGTCCAGTCTTTGACTCCGAACCTGTTCACCCTGCGCACCACCAGGGATGCGGGCTTTCGTTTCCGAGCGGGGCAGTTCGCCCGGCTGGGTGTCACCAAGGCAGACGGCAGCACGGTATGGCGGGCCTATTCCATGGTCTCGTCGCCCTATGACGAGTTCCTTGAATTCTTCTCTATTGTTGTGCCTGGAGGGGAGTTCACCAGTGAGCTGAGTCGGCTGGAAGTGGGCGATACGCTGCTGGTCGACCGGCAGGCCTTCGGCTATCTGACGCTGGATCGCTTCGTCGATGGCCGTGACCTCTGGTTGTTATCCACAGGCACGGGCGTGGCGCCGTTTCTGTCGATCCTTCAGGACTTCGAAGTTTGGGAAAAATTCGAACGAATCATTCTGGTCTATAGCGTGCGCGAAGCGCGGGAGCTGGCATACCAGGCGTTGATTGCGGGGCTGGCGCAACGTGACTATCTGGCCGAGTACGCGCACAAACTGCAATTCATCGCCACCGTCACCCGCGAACAGCATCCGGGTGCCTTGGATGGGCGGATTACCGGACTCCTGGAAAGTGGTGAACTGGAACAGACGGCCGGTGTAGCGCTGACGGCCGAGCATTCGCGAGTGATGCTCTGCGGTAACCCACAGATGATCGATGACACGCGCAAGTTACTGAAACAACGGGGCATGCACCTAAGCCTGAGTCGAAGAGCTGGCCAAGTGGCGGTGGAAAACTACTGGTAAACAAACGGCGCCCGAAGGCGCCGTTTCTCTGGGCAATCAACTATCAGGGCCGATTGTTCTGAGCCTTGAGCAGATCGCGGATCTCGCTCAGCAGTTCTTCTTCTTTGGTCGGAACCGGCGGCAGGGTTGGCGCAACGGCCTCTTCGCGTTTCAGACGGTTGATGGCCTTGACGCCGATAAAAATCGCGAAGGCGACAATGATGAAGTCGATCAGACTTTGGATGAACTTACCGTAGGCCAGCATCACCGCCGGGACATCACCGTTGGCAGCCTTGAGCGTAACGGCCAGGTCACTGAAGTCCACCCCACCGATCAGCAGTCCGATGGGGGGCATCACCACGTCGCCGACAAATGACGTAACGATTTTGCCGAAGGCTGCGCCGATGATAATACCCACCGCCATGTCGACCACATTACCTTTGACCGCGAAGGCCTTGAACTCACTTATCACGCCCATAGGTTATTTCCTTGTTACAGATGAGGTTGGTGAACGCAGTGTAAATCAGCAAAACGGCTCCCGCTCGTAACACCGTCTTACAATGCTCGGACTTATCGACACATTTTCCGGCAATTAGTTTGCAATGTGCCACCAGTCGCGCGCGGTTACCCGCTCTAGACCGGGCTTTCCAGACCTTTTTCTCTATTGGCCCGGTGTGGGATTTCTATTTATGTTTTGGCCTTTGGGTCACTAGCCTCTGTAAAGCGCACCTGGATGCGCCTTATAAAATCAGAGGAAACTTCCATGACAACTCCCCTTGACCTCGGGGCTTTTCCCCTCCGTCGTACGTTTGGCGTTCTGACCGCCAGCCTGCTGTCGTTCTCCATCAACGCGGCGACCTTGACTCGTGATAATGGTGCCGCCGTCGGCGACAACCAGAACTCGCAAACCGCCGGCGCGACCGGGCCGGTGCTGTTGCAAGACGTACAGCTGATTCAGAAACTCCAGCGTTTCGACCGTGAACGAATTCCTGAACGTGTGGTGCACGCCCGGGGGACTGGCGCCCATGGCACGTTCACCGTGACCGATGATCTCAGTGATCTGACCAAGGCCAAGGTGTTCGCTGGCGGCCAGAGCACGCCTGTATTTGTGCGCTTCTCCGCGGTGGTCCATGGCAACCATTCGCCGGAAACCCTGCGTGACCCACGAGGGTTCGCCACCAAGTTCTACACTGTGGACGGAAACTGGGACCTGGTTGGCAACAATTTCCCGACCTTCTTCATCCGGGACGCCATCAAGTTTCCGGACATGGTCCATGCCTTCAAGCCGGACCCGCGCACCAACCTTGACGATGACTCCCGTCGTTTCGATTTCTTCTCCCATGTTCCGGAAGCCACTCGCACCTTGACCGAGTTGTATTCCAACTCCGGTACCCCGGCCAGTTATCGGGAGATGGACGGCAACGGTGTACATGCCTACAAATTGGTTAACGCCAAAGGCGATGTTCACTATGTAAAGTTTCACTGGAAAAGTGTGCAGGGGATAAAAAATCTCGACCCCAAAGAAGTCACCACTGTTCAAGGTCAAGATTACAGTCATATGACTAATGACTTGGTCGCTCATATTAACAAGGGGGACTTTCCGAAGTGGGACTTGTACGTCCAGGTTCTGAATCCTCAAGAGTTGTCCAAGTTTGATTTCGATCCATTGGACGCGACCAAGATCTGGCCCGGCATACCTGAACGAAAAGTTGGACAAATGGTGTTGAACCGTAACCCGGCGAATGTATTCCAGGAAACCGAACAAGTGGCGATGGCACCGGCTAACTTAGTGCCGGGTATCGAGCCTTCGGAAGATCGCTTGTTGCAAGGGCGGGTGTTCTCGTATGCCGATACCCAACTGTATCGTCTGGGGGCCAACGCTCTGCAGTTGCCGATCAATGCACCGAAAGTCGCCGTGAACAACGGTAATCAGGATGGTGCAATGAACATCGGTGCCAGCAGCACAGGTGTGAATTACCAGCCAAGTCGTTTGCTGCCCCGTGAAGAGCCGCCAACCGCGCGTTACAGCCAGTCGACTCTGACGGGCAGCACGCAGCAGGCGAAGATTCAGCGTGAGCAGAACTTCAAGCAGGCTGGCGATTTGTATCGCTCGTTCAGCCAGAAGGAGCGTCAGGATCTGATCGACAGCTTCGGCGGCTCTCTGGCCACCACCGATGACGAGAGCAAGCACATCATCCTGTCCTTCCTCTATAAGGCTGACCCGGAATATGGGACAGGAGTAACCAAAGTGGCCAAGGGTGATCTGGCCCGGGTCAAGACGCTGGCGGCCAAACTGGTCGATTGATCTATCTGTCTGAAGCGGGGCCTCACGCGAGGTCCCGTCTGGTCAAGGAGCGCTGCCATGCGTCTTTATTTGTCTGTGTTTCTGGCGTGCTGGTCGCTCAGTGTGTTCGCCGGTGCTGAGCCGCCACTCTCGAAGGACCCCGAGGCGCTGAAAGCGCAATTACAGGATTACTATTTCGATGCCGCCCGACGGGGGGATGTGCCGATGCTCGAGACCTTCATCGAAGCTGGCTATTCCCTCGACACCCGTGACAGCAAGGGTTACACCGCGCTGATTCTGGCCGCCTATCACGGCCAGAATGCCGCCGTGGAGCGTTTGCTCGCGGCCGGTGCGGATGCCTGCGCCCAGGATCAACGCGGCAATACCGCGCTGATGGGTGCGATTTTCAAAGGCGAAGTGCAGATCGCTCGAACCCTGCTGGCCGCCAATTGCAGCCCCGACCAACGCAACGGCGCCGGGCAGACTGCCGCGATGTATGCCGGGTTGTTCAAGCGCGTCGAGTTGCTGGATGCACTCAAGGCCAAAGGGGCGGACATGAACGCCGAAGATCCGTTGGGCAACAGTGCCGCGCGTCTGGCCAGCGGTGAAATCCGCACGGCGGCGCCGCGCTGATCCGCGCCAGCTGAGCTATCATCGCGGTTTTTGCCGGGAGTTCAGATGGCCAAGGCCAAGCGCATGTACGGCTGCACCGAGTGTGGCTCAACCTTCCCCAAGTGGGCCGGCCAGTGCGGCGAATGCGGGGCCTGGAACACCCTGACCGAAACCATGGTGGAGAGTGGCGGCGCCGCAGCCCCCAGCGGTCGTACCGGTTGGACTGGCCAGCAGGCGCAGATCAAAACCCTGGCCGAAGTCAGTGTCGAAGAGATTCCGCGTTTCTCCACGGCGTCCAGCGAGCTGGATCGTGTTCTGGGCGGCGGCCTGGTGGATGGCTCGGTGGTGTTGATCGGTGGTGATCCCGGCATCGGTAAGTCGACCATTCTGTTGCAAACCTTGTGCAACCTCGCCAAGAGCATGCCGGCGCTGTATGTCACCGGCGAAGAGTCCCAGCAACAAGTGGCCATGCGTGCCCGACGGCTAGGCTTGCCTCAGGATCAGCTGCGGGTGATGACCGAAACCTGCATCGAAACCATCATCGCCACCGCCCGGCAGGAAAAGCCCAAGGTAATGGTGATCGACTCGATTCAGACGATCTTCACCGAGCAACTGCAATCGGCGCCGGGCGGTGTCTCCCAGGTGCGCGAAAGTGCGGCATTGCTGGTGCGTTACGCCAAGCAAAGCGGCACCGCGATTTTCCTTGTGGGCCATGTCACCAAGGAGGGCGCGCTGGCCGGCCCCCGAGTGCTGGAACACATGGTCGACACCGTTCTGTATTTCGAAGGCGAATCCGATGGGCGCCTGCGTTTGCTACGGGCGGTGAAAAACCGCTTTGGCGCGGTGAATGAATTGGGCGTGTTCGGTATGACCGACAAAGGCCTGAAGGAAGTCTCCAACCCTTCGGCGATTTTCCTCACACGCGCCCAGGAAGAAGTCCCGGGCAGTGTGGTCATGGCCACGTGGGAAGGCACCCGGCCGATGCTGGTGGAAGTCCAGGCGCTGGTGGACGACAGTCATCTGGCCAACCCGCGCCGGGTGACGCTCGGTCTGGATCAGAATCGCCTGGCCATGTTGTTGGCGGTTTTGCACCGCCACGGCGGCATCCCGACCCACGATCAGGATGTGTTCCTCAACGTGGTCGGCGGCGTGAAGGTCCTGGAAACCGCTTCCGACCTGGCCTTGATGGCGGCGGTCATGTCCAGTTTGCGCAACCGGCCGCTGCCGCACGATCTGCTGGTGTTTGGCGAAGTCGGGTTGTCGGGTGAAGTGCGCCCGGTACCGAGTGGCCAGGAACGCTTGAAAGAGGCGGCCAAGCACGGCTTCAAGCGCGCCATCGTGCCCAAGGGCAATGCGCCGAAAGAAGCACCGCCGGGGTTGCAGATTATCGCTGTGACGCGCCTGGAACAGGCCCTCGACGCACTGTTCGAATAGCTGCAAGCAATACGCAATCCTGTGGGAGCCGGGCTTGCCCGCGATAGCGGTTTGTCAGACGACATTCGTGGTGGGATTAAAATCGCCATCGCGGGCAAGCCCGGCTCCCACAGGGGATTGCGTCTTGTCTTCAGATTTCGATGAGTGCCCCCAACTCCCGATCCAGCTCGTCAGGATCACCGAGATTCAGTTCGATCAGCCGTCTCAGATGTTCGATCGAGTCCAGCCCGATATGCAGGCAGACAAAACCCAGCTGGTCATAATCATTGTGGGCCAACCGCACATCCATTCTGATCTCGGTCTCGGGGTTCAAATGAATATCGGCTGCGAAGGGTTTGCTGGGATCGCCCTGCCAAGGCTCGGGACGCTGGATCAGCATGCCCTTGAGCGACAAGTCGAGTAATTGCACCGGCCAACGCTGCCCGTCCTGGCTCAGTTCGGTCTGTGCGCTGAAGGCGATGCGCTTGAAACGGCGGCGATCGGAATGCTGTTCGCTCATGGCCTGACCTCTGTGCGTGGTGCAATGACTATAGACCGGGCTTTGCACCAACCGCCACGGTCGCCATCCCTTATCTAGACCAACGTTGGGGGTGGCCTTTGAGGCCAGTAGCGCTAAACTCGGGATGGCTGTCTTTCTTGTCCTCTCTGGCTGGAATCATAAAATGAAAAATAATAATAGCCCGCTACGCCACTTACCCTGGCTACTGCTGGCAGTCGTAGGAGCGTGCGCCCTGGGCGTAGTGGCATTGCGCCGAGGCGAGGCGATCAACGCCTTGTGGATCGTGGTTGCCGCCGTGGCCATTTACCTGGTTGCGTATCGTTACTACAGCCTGTTCATCGCTAACAATGTGATGCAACTCGACTCACGTCGGGCTACACCTGCCGTGCTCAACAATGACGGTCTGGACTATGTGCCGACCAACAAACACATCCTCTTCGGCCACCACTTCGCGGCCATCGCTGGCGCGGGGCCACTGGTCGGTCCGGTGCTGGCAGCGCAGATGGGCTATTTGCCCGGTACGCTGTGGCTGATTGCCGGCGTGGTGTTGGCCGGTGCGGTTCAGGACTTCATGGTCCTGTTCATGTCCACCCGCCGCAACGGTCGTTCCCTGGGCGATATGGTCCGTGAAGAAATGGGCCGCATCCCCGGGACCATCGCGCTGTTCGGCTGCTTCCTGATCATGATCATCATCCTCGCGGTGCTGGCGCTGATCGTGGTCAAGGCCCTGGCCGAAAGCCCGTGGGGCATCTTTACCGTGATGGCGACCATCCCGATCGCGATGTTCATGGGCGTCTACATGCGCTACATCCGCCCGGGCCGCATCGGTGAAATCTCGGTGATCGGCGTGGCGTTGCTGCTGGGTTCGATCTGGCTGGGCGGGCAGATTGCCGCTGACCCGGTGTGGGCCAAGGCGTTCAGTTTTACCGGGGTTCAGATCACCTGGATGCTGATCGGCTATGGTTTCGTGGCGGCGGTGTTGCCGGTGTGGCTGATTCTGGCGCCTCGCGATTACCTGTCCACCTTCCTCAAGATCGGCACCATCGTTGCGCTGGCGATCGGCATTCTGATCACCATGCCCGAGCTGAAAATGCCGGCATTGACCCAGTTCATCGACGGCACCGGACCGGTGTGGAAGGGCGGGCTGTTCCCGTTCCTGTTCATCACCATCGCCTGTGGTGCAGTCTCGGGTTTCCACGCACTGATTGCCTCCGGCACCACGCCGAAGTTGCTGGATAACGAAGTCAACGCCCGATACATCGGTTACGGCGGCATGCTGATGGAGTCCTTCGTGGCGATCATGGCGATGGTTGCCGCTTCGGTGATCGAGCCGGGCGTCTATTTCGCCATGAACAGCCCGGCGGCGGTCGTTGGCGGTGACGTGGTGGCGGTGGCACAAGCCGTCAGCGGCTGGGGTTTCGCGATTACCCCGGAAGCCCTGCAAGCGGTGGCCAAGGACATCGGTGAAACCACCGTTCTGGCCCGTGCCGGTGGTGCGCCGACCCTGGCGGTGGGTATCGCGCAGATCCTGCACAGTGTGCTGCCGGGCGAAAACACCATGGCATTCTGGTACCACTTCGCGATCCTGTTCGAAGCGCTGTTCATCCTCACCGCGGTCGACGCCGGCACCCGTGCCGGGCGTTTCATGCTGCAGGACTTGCTCGGCTCCTTCGTACCGGCGCTGAGACGCACCGAGTCCTGGACCGCCAACCTGATCGCGACCGCCGGTTGCGTGGCGATGTGGGGCTATTTGCTGTACCAGGGCGTGATCGACCCGTTGGGCGGGATCAACACCTTGTGGCCGCTGTTCGGTATCTCCAACCAGATGCTGGCCGGTATCGCGCTGATGCTGGCGACCGTCGTGCTGATCAAAATGAAACGCCAGCGCTACATCTGGGTCACCATGCTGCCCGCCGTGTGGTTGCTGATCTGCACCACCACCGCCGGCTTCATCAAGCTGTTCGACGCCAACCCGGCGATCGGTTTCCTGTCGTTGGCGAAGAAGTACAGCGATGCGCTGGCCGGTGGTCAGATCCTCGCGCCGGCCAAGAGCATCGAGCAGATGCAGCATGTAATCTACAACGCTTACACCAACGCAACGCTGACCGCGCTGTTCCTGTTTGTGGTGTTCAGCATCCTGTTCTATGCGCTCAAGGTCGGTATTGCTGCCTGGGGCACCAAAGAACGCACGGATAAAGAGTCGCCGTTCCAGGCTCAACCGGATGCGTAACCTGAGGATTGCACCATGTTCAATGACCTGAGTCGCCTCGGTAAATACCTCGGTCAGGCTGCGCGCCTGATGGTCGGCATGCCCGACTACGACAACTACGTCGAGCATATGCGAACCAAACATCCGGACAAGCCGGTGATGAGTTACGAGGCGTTCTTTCGCGAACGCCAGGAGGCTCGTTACGGTGGCAAGGGTGGACCGAAGTGCTGTTGAAATACGCGGTTTAGGCAACACACCACTGTAGGAGCACGGCTTGTCGGCGAAGGCGATCTTCAGGACGCTTTCGCCGGCAAGTCGGATCGCCGCACCGCTGTCTCCTACAGTTTTTTTGCGTCCGGGAGACCTTATTTTGTTAGCGCCAATCCCTGTCACGATCCTCAGCGGCTTCCTCGGCGCTGGTAAAACCACCTTGTTGCGCCACCTGCTCAAAGCCGAGCACGGTCTGAAAATCGCCGTGATCGAAAATGAATTCAGTGACGCCGGCATCGACACCCAACTGTTGGGCGATGAGCCGGTGCAAGTGATGACGCTGTCCAACGGCTGCGTCTGCTGCACCATTCATACTGATTTGACCAAGGCCCTGTACCTGTTGCTGGAACGCCTGGAGAGCGGCGAAATCGCCTTCGACCGTCTGGTGATCGAATGCACCGGTCTGGCCGACCCGGCACCGGTAGCGCAAACCTTCTTCATCGACGAAGAGCTGCGCGAGCGCTATATCCTTGACGGCATCATCACCCTGGTCGACGCCAAACATGCCGAACACCACCTGACTCAGACCATCGCCCAGGCGCAGATCGGTTTTGCCGACCGCTTGCTGGTGAGCAAACGCGATCTGGTGGATGAGTCGACCTTCGCTGCCCTCAGCGAACGTCTGACCCGCATCAACCGTCGCGCCCCGATTCGCGTGGTCGACCACGGCAAGATTGATCTGGCCGAACTGCTCGATGTGCGTGGTTTCAACCTCAATGCCGACCTCGGTGGTGGCGTGAGTTTGCGCCCGGTGAGCAAGGCGCCCTCCAACGATCGTATTTCCAGCCTGGTATTGCGCACCGACAAGCCGCTGGATATCGACAAGCTCAGCGAGTTCATGAACGAACTGCTGGAAGACCATGGCAAGCAATTGCTGCGCTACAAAGGCGTTTTGAACATCCTCGGCGAACCGCGACGCATGGTGTTTCAGGGAGTATTGAAACTTTACGGTTTCGATTGGGATACGGAGTGGGCGGATGACGAGGCGCGGGAAAGCGTGATCGTGTTCATTGCCGATGAGTTGCCAGAAGAGAAAATTCGCAAGGGGTTTACGCGGGTTGCGGTGGGTTGAAAATGTGCTCGTCGGTGATGACGCCTTCGCGGGCAAGCCTCGCTCCTACAGAGGATATGCAATACCTGTGGGAGCGAGACTTGCCCGCGAAGGCGATCTAACCGGCGACACGATTGTGGCTCAGAGCCGATCCCGCATTCAGCAATGTCTCTTCCATGTAATCAAGGTGCCGGGTCAACAATGTCTCTGCCCTCCGAGCGTCCCCGCACTCTACCGCAGCCAAAATCCCTTCGTGCACCTGCCAGACGCAATAGCCCTCTACCCACGCATTGAAATGCGCCGTCGCCAATGAAGTCAACGGCACCAGGCTGCCAAGAAAATGCACCAGCGGTGCATTTCCCGCCATTTCGGCCAGTTGCAAGTGAAACTCCCCCGATAACCGAATCGCTGGACCACGCTCCTTACATAGGCGCTCGCTTTCGATCAAGGCACGCAGGCGTTTCAGTTTTTTCGGGCGAGGCTGCTGGCAGGCAAGTTTCACCAGCGTGATTTCGGTCAGACGCCGGGCATGAAGCGTCTGACGGGTCTGTTCGACATCGGGCTCGGCGACCCGGGGGCGATGATTGGTCCGCAGGATGATGATCTGCTGATGGGACAGTTGCGTCAGCACATTACGAATATCACTGCGCCTGGCACCGAACATCTGCGCCAGGCTATCTTCGGTAAAGCGACTGTCCGCATTGATGCGCTGTTCGAGAATCGCGTCGAAGATCCGCGAATAGAGATCATCCACCAGCGGGTGAAAGGGCAGGGCAACAAGAGTTTGTGGTGAGGCGAAGCTGTTCATGGCCTGTCTCCAGTTCGAAGAGGGGGGTCAACTGCCAAGGTGGTCGTCCGGGATGTTCAATTCGATGCCCATCCGTTGGCCTTCCCGAAGAATATGCCGACGCATCTCGGCGCTGGCCTGGGCGCTGTTCTTGCTGCGGATCGCTCGCACCATGGCTTCGCTTTCTTCAAGGCGTTCAGCCAGATGCTCCGGAGAATTGCGCAGCACGTCAGCGCTTTGCTTGAGGGCATTGCTGGTTTGTTGCACCACACTCTGGAAAATCGGGTTCGAGGTCAGGGTGAACAACTCTTCGTGGAACGCGATGTAGGCGTTCACACCGGCCTCGCTGTCATTGGCTTCCAGGGCTTCGCGCATGTCCATCAGGGTCAGGCGCAGTTGCCCGACTTCCTTGCTGCTGATGGACTGTGCCACCAGGCCGACGATGAACGGCTCAAGGGTGTAGCGCAGTTGCAGCACGTCTTCCAGGCTGGCCCCGGCGACCGCGCTGTCGTGGCTTTGGCTGTCGCTGAGATTGGCTTCCAGCACCACTACGCCTTTACCCGGCATCGAGCGCACCAGCCCGAGGGTTTCCAGCACGATCACCGCTTCGCGCAGGCTTGGGCGGCTGATGCCCAGTTGTTCGGCCAGTTCACGCTGGCCCGGCAGCATTTCGCCGGAACGCCACTGACCGCGGGCCAGCGCGGCCCGTAGTTTTTCTACCACTGAATTTACGACGGTTGACGAGGTAATCACTGTTCGCTCCAAATCGCGATAAATGTGCCTGCCCGTGGGCAGGCACACGTTGTTTAAAATTCCTGCTGATGTGCCGGGACAACCGGTTTTCTCGGCTGGAAGGTATAACCCACCTGGCCGGACAGCACTTTGTTTGCCCGTTGGATATCGATGTCCTTTTCCCAGCGGGCAATGGCCACTGTGGCGACGCAGTTACCGATCAAATTGGTCAGCGCCCGGCCGATGCCCATGAACCAGTCCACCGCCAGCACCAGCACCAGGCCCACCACCGGAATCGCCGGGATCGCCGTCAGGGTGGCGGCGAGAATCACCAGCGCCGAGCCGGGAATCCCGTGGGCACCTTTGGAGGTGATCAGCGACACCAGCAGAATCGTCAACAGGTCAGTCATGGCCAGCGGCGTGCCGGTGGCATTGGCGATGAACACAATGGCCAGGGTCAGGTAGATCGAAAAACCATCAAGGTTGAACGAATACCCGGTCGGAATCACCAGCCCGACCGTGGAGCTGCCGATGCCCAGATGCTCAAGCTTGCGCATGATTTGTGGTAGCACGGCATCGGAAGAAGCGGTGCCCATGACGATCAGCAGTTCTTCGCGCAGGTACTTGAGCAGTGGCCACATCCGCAGACCGGAGAGGCGCATCACCAGGCCGAGAATCAGCGCCACGAACGCCGTGCAGGTCAGGTAAAACAGGCCGACCAGGCTGCCCAGGTGTTGCAGCGAGTCCAGGCCATATTTGCTGGTGGTGAAGGCGATGGCGCCGAAGACGCCGATCGGCGCCAGGCGCACGATCATGCCCATGATGCGGAAGATCACATGGCTCAGCTCATTGATCAGCCGGGAAATACCCGACGCCGCTTCACCCACCAGGTTCAGCGCGCTGCCGAACAGCACCGAAAACAGCAGGACTTGCAGGATGTTGTTGTCGGCGAAGGCGCCGATCACCGACGTCGGAATCAGGTCCATCAGGAACTGCGTGGTGGTGTGCATGTGCTGACCGCGCTGGGCGATGTCGCCCATGTCGGCAGCGGAGAGCTGCTCCAGATGAATGTTCGCGCCGCTGCCGATACCGGTCGTGAAGGCGAATACCAAGCCAATCACCAAGGCGATGGTGGTCAGCACTTCGAAGTAAATCACCGACTTGAGGCCAATGCGGCCGACCTTCTTCAGGTCACCGGCACCGCTGATGCCGCTGACCACCACGCAAAACACGATCAGGCCGATGAGCATCTTGATCAGTTTGATGAAGCCGTCGCCGAGGGGTTTGAGTTGGGCGGAGTATTCGGGAAGGGTCAGTCCGCAGATGATGCCGAGCACCAGTCCGAGAACCACTTGAAGGAAGATTGAACGCGAGCACCATCTGAGCATGGGAGGAATCCTGGTCGGTGTCCTGGCTGCCGTGCGCTAAGCGCATCAGATTCAGGACTTAATTATTGTGGTCTTACCGGTATGTCCAGTGCAGGCGCAGTCTACGCTGGATTTTTTCAGGATGACAAGAGGGCGCAGCAAAATTGGCATGACCGGTCTGACCAGTGGTGCAGACCCCATTGATCTTTATGACGGACGAAAAAAAACCGGCCATCACTGGCCGGTTTTTTCATGGCTGCGGTTTAGCGCTGCAATTAAGCGCCGTATACCGGCAGTTTCTTGCAGATGGCTTTGACCTTCTCGCGAACGGCGTCGATCACCGCTTCGTTGTTCAGGTCAGCCAGGATGTCGCAGATCCAGCCAGCCAGCTCTTTGCACTCGGCTTCCTTGAAACCGCGAGTGGTCACTGCCGGGGTACCGAAACGCAGGCCGGAGGTGACGAACGGGGAGCGTGGATCGTTCGGTACCGAGTTCTTGTTCACGGTGATGAACGCTTTGCCCAGCGCGGCGTCGGCGTCTTTACCGGAGATTTCCTGCTTGATCAGCGACAGCAGGAACAGGTGGTTCTGAGTACCGCCCGACACCACGTCGAAACCGCGCTCGATGAACACGCCGGCCATGGCCTGAGCGTTTTTCACCACTTGTTGCTGGTAGGCCTTGAACTCAGGTTGCAGCGCTTCCTTGAAGCAGATCGCCTTGGCAGCGATCACGTGCTCCAGCGGGCCACCCTGGGCGCCCGGGAATACTGCGGAGTTCAGCTTCTTCTCGATGTCAGCGTTGGCGCGAGCCAGGATCAGGCCGCCACGTGGACCGCGCAGGGTCTTGTGGGTAGTGGTCGTCACGACGTCAGCGAAAGGCACCGGGTTCGGGTAGACGCCAGCGGCGACCAGACCGGCCACGTGGGCCATGTCGACGAACAGGTAGGCGCCAACCTTGTCGGCGATTTCACGGAAGCGCGGGAAGTCCAGAATCTGCGAGTAGGCAGAGAAACCGGCCACGATCATTTTCGGCTTGTGCTCAACGGCCAGACGCTCGACTTCGTCGTAGTCGATCAGGCCATTGGCGTCGATGCCGTACTGAACGGCGTTGTACAGCTTGCCGGAGGAGGAAACGCTGGCACCGTGGGTCAGGTGACCACCGTGGGCCAGGCTCATGCCCAGAATGGTGTCGCCTGCTTGCAGCAGGGCCAGGTAAACGGCGCTGTTGGCTTGCGAGCCAGCGTGTGGCTGAACGTTGGCGTAATCGGCGCCGAACAGTTCTTTGGCACGGTCGATGGCCAGTTGCTCAACCACGTCGACGAACTCGCAACCACCGTAGTAGCGCTTGCCCGGGTAGCCTTCGGCGTACTTGTTGGTCAATACCGAGCCTTGAGCTTCCATCACCGCAGGGCTGGTGTAGTTTTCCGAAGCGATCAGCTCAATGTGTTCTTCCTGGCGCTGAGCTTCTTGCTCCATGGCGGCAAAAAGGTCGGCGTCGAACTTGGCAATAGTCAAATCACGGCTGAACATGGCGGTCCTCAAGGATCGGGGCAGAAAAGGGGGGCATTCTAACCCAACCGCTTTTAGATGGCATATGAAAGGACATCATGTCGCAGACAAGTGGGCTTCATGACGGGATCAGCGGTGATCGTGCTGGCCTCATCGCGGGCAAGCCCGCTCCCACAGGGATCTTCAGTGGTCACAAATCTTGGGTACGCCCAAAAAACTGTGGGAGCGGGCTTGCCCGCGATGGGGCCGGCAGCCTCTGCGCAAGGCCTCAGTCAAACATGAACAGCGCATCGTTACTGAACTGCGCTTCGAACCGGCCGGCTGGCATCGGACGGCCGAACAGGTAGCCCTGAACCTCATCGCAACCATGTTCACGCAGGAAGTCGAGCTGCTCGTGGGTTTCCACGCCCTCGGCGATCACCGCCAGATTGAGGCTGTGGGCCATGGCGATGATCGCCCGGGCAATCTGCGCATCCTGCTCACCGGATGGCAGGCCATCAACGAAAGTACGGTCGATTTTCAGCACGTCGATCGGGAATTGCTTGAGGTAGTTGAGCGATGAATACCCGGTGCCGAAATCGTCGACCGCAATGCTCAAGCCGAGGTTTTTCAACCCGGCGAGGATCTGCATCGCCTCGCTGACTTCACGCATCAGGATACTTTCGGTCAGCTCCAGCTCCAGGCACGCCGGCGGCAGCCCGGTTTCCTTGAGAATGGTGGCGATCCGCGTGCCGAGCTGCCCGTCGGAGAACTGCCGGGCCGAAATGTTTACCGAGACCTTCGGCACTCGCACCTTAGCCTGATGCCAGGTCTTGAGCTGACGGCAGGCTTCGCTGATCACCCAGTCGCCGACATCCACCACCAGCCCGAGCTCTTCGAGCACTGGAATGAAATCCCCCGGTGGCACCAGACCACGGCGCGGGTGGCGCCAGCGCAGCAGGGCTTCGGCGCCGGTCAGGCGTTTGCCGTCGCCGCTGAATTGCGGCTGGTAGTACAGCACGAATTCATTTTGCTCCAGGGCATGGCGCAAGTCGCTTTCCAGCTCCAGACGCTCCAGGGCGCTGGCGTTCATGTCGGCCTGATAGAACTGGAAGTTGTTCTTGCCACGCTCCTTGGCGTGGTACATCGCGGTGTCGGCGTTCTTCATCAACTGACTGAGTTCGCTACCGTCCTGAGGGCTCAGTGCGATACCGATACTGGCGGTGACGAAGAACTCGCGGCCTTCCAGCACGAACGGTTTCACCAAGCTGGCGAGAATCTGCTCGGCCACGTGAATCGCCCGGTTCAGCGCGATCTCGCGGTTGACCCGCGGTTGCAGCAGCAACGTGAACTCATCACCGCCCATGCGCGCTACGGTGTCGTCATCGTCGACGCAACCGAGCAAGCGCGTGGCCATTTCCTTGAGCATGCGGTCGCCGGCGGCATGGCCCAGGGAGTCGTTGATCGGCTTGAAGCGGTCCAGATCGAGGAACATCAGCACCACCCAGGACTTCTGCCGTTCGGCCGATTGCAGCGCGGTGTGCAGGCGATCCTGGAACAGCGTGCGGTTGGGCAGGTGGGTCAGGGCGTCGTAATAGGCGAGGCGGTGAATCCGTTGCTCACTGGCCTTGCGTTCGCTGATGTCGCTGAAGAAACACACGTAACTGGCCAGGTCGCCTTCGTCGTCGAGCACCGCCGTAATCCCGACCCAGGCCGGGTAATGCTCGCCGTTGCGGCGCTTGAGCCAGACTTCGCCTTCCCAGGTGCTGTGTTGGTGCAATTGCTTGAGCACGTAGCGCAGATGGGCTTCCTGCTGCTCGTCGACGGTGAGCATGTTCGGCAATTGGTCGAGAACCTGGGACACCGCATAGCCGCTGACGCGACTGAAGGCCTCGTTGGCCTGGACGATGTAGCCGGCCGGGTCAGTGATCAGGATCGCCGAGGTCGAGTGCTCGAATACCGTGGCCGCCATGCGCAGGTCTTTCTCGGCCCGGCGTTGCTGGCTGATGTCGCGACCGACCCCGAGCACGCCTTCAAAGGCGCCATGTTCGTCCCACACCAGCACCAGACGCAGCTCGATGGGGATCTTGCGCCCGTCGGCCCGCAGGCAGTCGAACAAAAACAGTTGGGTCTGCACCTGACTGCGCAGCAACGCCAGTTGGTCAGGTTTATCCAGCGCTTTGCTGACGCGGTCCATCAGGCTGTAGATGCCGCTCAGTTGTTGCGGGTTGGCGATGGTCGATTGCCAGCCGTTCTGGAATATCCAGTCGGCGTCGAAGCCCAGTACAGCTTGCACCGACGGGCTGACGTAATTGAGCGCCATCTTGCTGTCGGTGGAGAAAATCACGTCGCTGATGCTTTCGGCGAGCATTCGGTAGCGCTGCTCGCTGTCGCGCAGGGATTCACTGGCTTCGATCTGCTCGGTGATGTCCTTGGCCACGCCGATGATGCGCGTGACCTGATCGTGCCTATCCCGCGCCAGGGCCTGTTCACGAATATCGAAACGTCGCCATTTGCCGTCGCGATGACGGAAGCGCAGTTGGCATTGCAGCAATTGGGTGTACCCGGCGTGACGCTGGGACTGGCGCGAACGGTGATAGTAGTCGGCATCTTCGGGGTGCAAGAGGATTTCCCAGAAATACTCGCCCATCTGATGCAATTCGGTACGGTTGTAACCCAGCGTCTGCCCCAGGTGATGGTTGCTGAAGATCATCCGCTGGCTGATCACGTCCTGCACATACAGGTGATCCGGTACGGTACGCACCACATCGGACCAGAACCCTTCGCGTTCCAGCAGTGAAAGCTCAATGAGTTTGCGGCTGGTGATGTCGCTGATGCTCAGGATCACCGCTCTATAGTCGGCCTGGTCTTCCGGCAGGCGCAACACCAGCCACAAGTGCTGGTCGCGGCCATTGGCATCCTGGAGTTTGATTTCCAGCTCAAGCTGTTTTTGCTGGTGGAGCACCGCTTCGAGCACTTGATTGCCGATGGCCGTGCAGTCCAGTGGGCAGCCGTTGATCAGCAGTTTCCAGGCCTGCTCACAGGAATTGACATTGAGCAGTTGCAGGGCGACCTGGTTGACCTCGGTGATGCGCAGTTCCTGCAGCAGTTGTTGGCGTTGCTCCGGTGTATCGAGCCAGGTCCTCAACTGCTCGCTGCTGGTGAGTTGCGCCTTGTCGAAAAAACCTTTGAGCCCGGACAGATCGAGCACGCACAGGGCAACGCCGGTACCCTCGAAAATGTCCTGATAGCGTCGGCGGCCTTCATGCAGTTGCCGTTGACGGCGGCGAATGTTCAGCAAAGCGATGAACGGTAACAGCGAGAAGGCCAGGCCCAGCAAGCATTTGCCGATGAACGCCGGCAGCAGTTGTTCGATGACCCGTTGCCGGTCGAATAGACCGCGCAATTGCCAGTCGCTGCCGCTCAGGGGAACGGTCAGCACGCTGTTGGTCAGTTCGTCGGGTGTCAGCGCGGTGGGTTTGGCTGAGGGCAGGGTGTCATCGCGGCTGATGATCTGATGATTGGTGCGGTTTTCCACAAGCCACAGGGGGCGGATGCCGGCGTCGCCCTGTTTGGTCAGTGCTGAGAAAAACGTTGGCATCAGGCGCAAGGCCCAATAACCGCGGGTGCTGCCGCTGGCCTGATGCAGGAGCAGGTGCACCACCGAGCCGTCGTCGGCATTGCTGAAATAATGGGCCTGGGCGCGACTGCGCTGGACCAGTTCGCTCAGGTAGTTGGCGTCCTGGCTGTCGGTGGCGCTGTCGCTGAGGATTTTTCCGGAGGGACTGAGCAGCGCCAGGCTGCGCAGGTCGGGCAGCGACTGTTGCAGTTTGCGCAGCAACGCCTGCTGTTCGTCGGCGCTTTGCGGTTGTTCGATGATCGGTAGCAGATTAAGGGCGATCTGGGCGTTGAGCGCCATGTTGAGGCTGACTTGCGAAGCCAGATCGGCGGTGTAGTCGATGGTGTACTGGCGCTGGTTTTTCTGGGTTTCGCGCAGTTGATCCAGCAGTTGCCAGAACAGCAGTGCGATCAGCAACAGCACGAGAGTCGCCAGCGCGCCCTTCAAGCTTCCGCGCAGGGGCGAGCCGAGCCCAGGGTTGAGCACGCTCGCGGACGATGGCGGAGTGACATTGGACAAACTGTAATCCTGCGGTTTGGCTGGACTGGCGCGGCGTGCACTATAAGCCGGACGCCCGAAGGGCGGCTAGCATGCCTTGAGTTGTGGCGAAGTGCCAGTCCCACTCGGCTGGACTGCCTTCTGTCAATGAGGTAGCTTTGCCGGTTACGCGGGAGCGTTCCAGCTCCTAGGTTTTTTCAGCGCGCCGCCTTGATACCCATCAAACGAACGACGCGCATGGCCTGGCCGGGCATCGCCTGCGCTCCAATCATTCATCAGTCACTGACCCTAGGTTCTCCATGGCTCAATACGTCTTCACCATGCATCGGCTGGGCAAAGTTGTTCCGCCGAAGCGGGAAATCCTGAAAAACATTTCGCTGTCGTTCTTCCCCGGCGCCAAGATCGGCGTCCTCGGCCTCAACGGTTCGGGTAAGTCCACGCTGCTGAAAATCATGGCGGGCGTCGACACCGAGTTCGACGGCGAGGCCCGTCCGATGCCGGACCTGAACATCGGCTATCTGCCGCAAGAACCGATCCTGGATCCGACCAAGACCGTGCGTGAAGTGGTCGAGGAAGCAGTCAGCGTGATCAAGGACGCCCAGGCGCGTCTGGACGAGGTCTACGCGGCCTACGCCGATCCGGATGCCGACTTCGACAAGCTGGCTGCAGAGCAAGCCAAGCTTGAAGCCATCCTGCAGGCCAGCGATGGCCACAACCTGGATCGCCAACTGGAAGTCGCTGCCGATGCACTGCGTCTGCCGGCCTGGGATGCCAAGGTTGAACATCTTTCCGGTGGTGAAAAGCGTCGTGTGGCCCTGTGCCGCCTGCTGCTGTCCGCCCCGGACATGCTGCTGCTCGACGAACCAACCAACCACCTGGACGCCGATTCCGTCGCCTGGCTGGAGCATTTCCTGCACGATTTCCCGGGCACCGTGGTTGCGATCACGCACGACCGTTACTTCCTGGACAACGTTGCCGGCTGGATCCTCGAACTCGACCGCGGCGCCGGTATCCCGTACGAGGGCAACTATTCGGGTTGGCTCGAAGCCAAGTCCGATCGTCTGGCAGCCGAATCCAAGCAGCAATCGGCTCACGAAAAGGCCATGAAGGAAGAACTGGAGTGGGTGCGCAAAGGCGCCAAGGCCCGCCAGTCCAAATCCAAGGCTCGTCTGCAACGCTTCGAAGAAATGCAATCGCAGGAATTCCAGAAGCGCAGCGAAACCAACGAGATCTATATCCCGGCCGGTCCACGCCTGGGCGACAAGGTCATCGAGTTCAAGAACGTCACCAAGGGCTACGGCGATCGCGTGCTGATCGACAACCTGTCGTTCTCCATGCCTAAAGGCGCCATCGTTGGCGTGATCGGCGGTAACGGTGCCGGTAAATCGACCCTGTTCCGTATGCTGATGGGCAAGGAAACGCCGGATTCGGGCAGCATCGAAGTTGGTGAAACCGTGCAACTGGCGTGCGTCGATCAGAGCCGTGAAGACCTGGATGGCAGCAAGACTGTGTTCCAGCAGATCTCCGACGGTTCCGACCAGATTCGTATCGGCAACTACGAGATCCCGTCGCGTACCTATGTCGGTCGTTTCAACTTCAAGGGTGGCGATCAGCAGAAGTTCGTCAAGGACCTGTCCGGTGGTGAGCGTGGTCGCTTGCACCTGGCCCTGACCCTGAAAGAGGGCGGCAACGTCCTGCTGCTCGACGAACCGTCCAACGACCTCGACGTTGAAACCCTGCGTTCCCTGGAAGAAGCCTTGCTGGACTTCCCGGGCGCTGCCATTGTGATCTCTCACGATCGGTGGTTCCTTGACCGCGTCGCGACTCACATCCTGGCGTACGAAGATGACTCGCAAGCGGTGTTCTTCGAAGGCAACTACACCGAGTACGAAGCCGATCGCAAGAAACGCCTCGGCGAAGCGGCCTCCCAACCGCACCGCGTACGGCACAAGAAACTGGCCTGATTTCAGGCTGGCGGCATAAAAAACGGAGCCTTCGGGGCTCCGTTTTTTTATGGGCGTTCAGTAAGACCGAGGCGCGGCTATGGTGGGCAAGCCCGCTCCCACAGGGATCTGTTTCAGGCCCGGATTCTGAGAACGCGCGAAATCCCTTGTGGGAGCGGGCTTGCCCGCGAAGGCGTCATCAAACTCACCCAATCTCTATGGTCATAACCTCAATCAGCAAATCCCCCGCCGGCCGCTTCCACAGCACTTCATCGCCCACGTGCGCGCCCAGCAACGCCCGTCCCAGCGGCGAACTCCAATTGATCAGCCCATGAGCGGCATCCGCCTGGTCTTCTCCGACCAATTGCACGCGCTGTTCATGATCATATTCGTCGGCAAAGGTCACCCAGTTGCCGATCTGCACTTTGTCGGTCGAGGAGGCCTGTGCGACCAGCTGCGCACTTTGCAGGCGCTGCTTGAAGTAGCGCCAGTCGCGGTCGAGGTCGGCCTGGCGCTGCTTGTCGGCCAGGTCACCTTTGGCGCTTTCCTCGTCGAGCAGGTTTTGCAGCTCGGTGACTTTCGCCTGAAGCTGTGCGAGTCCGGCGGGCGTGACGTAATTGGGCTGCGCACTGACCTGCCGTTCGACTGGCAGGTCGGCTTGCGCGGCGGCGTTATCTTCATTAACGAAGGCGCGACTCATGCTTTTCTCCCGTTATAGGGGTTGGGCCATGGTCGCAGGCTTTAAGTTTCGACAAATGTCTGTAAACGACTTATTGCGAGCGATAGGCTCGTGCGGCGTCCCGGTCTTTCTGCTGTTGCCAGGCCCGTTCGCGCTCGTCCCAATGGCGTTCCCTGTACTCGTTTCGATCCTCGTTTTCGCGCATGGCCTGGCACTGACGGAAGCCATCGGTCCAGCCTTCGGCGTATTGCTTGTCCTTGAGGTAGCGTGGGACGTTTTTTCGAAATTCACCGGTAATCGCCCCGGCGGCTTGTCGACCACTGCTGCAACCGTCATCGAAGCCATCGGCGAACGCCGGCGGATAACCCTTGGCGATCAGATCTTCGTGAGTCGACTGGCACCCTGTGATCAATGCCAATAATCCCAACATACTCACGCAACGCCACATCTTGGACTCCTGGGCCGTTAACGGCCTATAGGGGAAGTCTAGAAGCGGTTTTGTCGGGTGTCTGTGAAAGGGCTGTGATTAATCTGTCGGATGGCGCAGATCCCTTGTGGGAGCGAGCCTGCTCGCGATGGCAGTGGAACAGGCAGCATGGATGTTGAATGTGATGGCCTCATCGCGAGCAGGCTCGCTCCCACAGGATCAATAGTGATACCACTTCACTTCAAGCATCACTTCGTTTTCAGGTGACGCCAGGTGGCTGAATTCGCGTTGGGCGCTCAGGCGCAAACCGAGGTTGCGCGACAATTCCCATTGCTGATTCAGGCTCATGCTCCGGCGCACTTCGCCATTGGTGAAGTAATCGCCCTTGGCTTCCAGGCTGAAATTGCCCAACGGGTTTTTCCACAGCAGGCCACTGTTGAAGCCTGCCGCCGGGGCAATGAAACCGGCGAAGTCGTTGTTGTGTTCCACACGCACGGTGCCCAAGGCGAATCCGAGCATGTCGTCGCCCAGTTGCCAGGTCCCGCCGCCGCCACCGTTGACATGACTGACCAGGGTTTGGTCATCATGCTTGCCGGGTACGCGCTCCAGGCCGCCGGTGACTTGCCACGACAGCGGCTGCAACAGCGCGTTGCGCGGGGTCAGGGAGCGGATGGTCGCCAGGTCCAGTTGCTGCAGCTGCCAGTGATTGCCTTCGTATTGGCGCAGCTTCATCTGCAAGATTTCGATCTGCGCGCCCAGGGGGAAGCTTTCGGCGTTGTCGTTGAGGTCGTGGTAGGCCATGCGCAGGCCATATTCGCCGAAGGCTTTATCACCCCGGGTGCCGATGCCGACCTGCCAGGTGCGGGACTCGTGGCCATCCTCGGGCAAGCCAGGTCGCGCAATGTCCAGTTCCGGAGGCGGGTTTTGATTGATCGCGCGCAGTAATTCGAAACTGCGCTGAGCCCGTTGCGGGTCACGTTCCTGACCGTTGGCGCGATAACGCTCCAGACGATAAGCCGCATCGATGATCAGCGCCTGGCGCTCGCGCGGTTGCGCCTTGAACGCCGGTTCCTGCAATTGTTTCTGATCGGCGCTGACTTTCAGCACCCATTGCTGCTCTTTGTCGGTCAACGGTTCTGCGCGGCTCAGCAGTTCACGCTCGCGGGATGGGCGATATTCGATCGATTCCACCAGCCCGGCCTGTTTCACCGCTTTAACGGTGTCGGTGGGGATAGCGGTCAATGGGAATTGCTCGGTTAACCTCAGGCTCGGTCGCGCCACTTGCAGCAGCTCAAGCAGGCGATAGGAGCAGTTTTCGTCGAAGAAGAAGTAATCGAACTGGATCTGCTTGAGCTCCCAGACATGTTCGACCATGCGCTCGGTTTCCTGCTGGGTCAGGTTCAGGCGGTATTCCCACAGGTCGCGGTTCTCGAGGCTGCGGTATTCCGAGAGTTTTTCCTGATAGGGCACCAGCGCAAACAGCCCCGGATAACCGCCCATCAAGCCTTTCCAGGCATACAGAATGCTGTTGTCCGAACCCTCGATGTAGGCGCCGAAGTTGATCGCGTAACTGAGCAGCGAGGTCTTGTCGCTCTGCACATCGGCCTGATCGATGCGCAGCAGAGTGTGGCCGAACATCGACGATGGGCTGTTCAGGTAGGCCGCCGGGAAAATCATCACCGCACTATGGGGCGAAACGTCCTTGAACCACTGCTTGAACTCAGTGCAGTCCGGCGTCGGCAGACCGGTTAGTTCAAGTTGCGCCTTCAACCAGCGGGTGCGGGCCGGATAGACGCATTGCGCATGCTGCTCGCCGGCACTGGCCGGGGCATATAGCGCCTGTACGGTCGCTGCCAGTTCACGGTCGGGGTGTTCGTTGCCATCGGGGGCCAGAAAGAATTTTTTGTCGCTGACATAGCTGCGCCAGCCACCGAGCTTGGCGGTTTCGTAATGACCCAGGGAAATCCAGAAGGGGTCGTTGGCCAGTTGCTGCAAACGTTGATTGTCGATGTGGGGCGCGGCGGACAGCGGGGCGCAGACACAGAGCGCCAGCCAGGCAGGGCGTTTGAGCATAGTGAGCAACTTAAGTCGAAAGAAACAAAGACCCAAAGAGGCAGGCCAAAACGGGCCGGGGTCAAAAAATAAAACCCGCTCCCCCAAAGAGAGCGGGGCGGGTCGAGCTTAAGCTTGAGTGGCGTACTTGGCCAGACGAGGATCGTTCTTCAATACGGCCAGGGTGTTGGTATGCACATCCTCAGCGGTCACGTCGGCTTTGCTGAAGATCTGCTGGAAGTGCTGATGAGTCACGGCGGCGAAGTGCGCACGGTCTTCCGGCGCCACGCCCAGCACCACGGCGTAAGTAGTCAGCGCTTCGCCCTGACCTTTGGCCATGTCTTCGGACAGCTCGTTCATCATGCCATTCATGGCAATCCAGGATTTGCCGCCATAGGTCAGCGCTGCATTGGTCGAGCAACCGTTGGTACCGGACGTCATCCCGAAGGTGGCGTTACCGGAAGTGCCGTTGGTGGTGGATGCCAGGAAGTGTGCCGGGGTGCCACGCTGACCTTCGAACAGCATGTTGCCCCAACCGCAGTCCGGACCGCCTGGCGCCTGAGCCATGGCGTTGATGGATACAACGGTGAAGAGAGTACCAAGAAGAATCCGTTTCATAGCTATGTTCTCTTTGTGTGCATACCAATGGACAGAGTGCTGGCCCCTAATGGTGCCAGTGGGCCGGTTATTCGTTTATTTCGTTCCAGCCGCGCAGTTTGGAGTTTAGGCACGTTCCAGGGGTTCCGTGATTTTTTGCGAAACATTCCCTGAAAACATTGATTTTGAGCCGCGCGGCCCGGGGCTGAGGGTTTGTCTATGCTTTGGCTTCAGGCGCGCCTTGCCAGTGAGGTACGGGCAGCGCCAGAATGCCGCTATCTGCCCCGCCTGATGTAAGGAAGCCCGATGCCTGATCCTGTTGCTGCCAGCTTGCGTTTAGCGCCTGAAGCGCTGACCCGTCCGTTTTCCGCTGAACAGTTCAGCTTCTCTACCACCAATGATCTGGAGCCCTTCCGCGGTGTGCTTGGCCAGGAACGTGCGGTCGAAGCCTTGCAGTTCGGTGTGGCCATGCCACGCCCCGGTTACAACGTATTTGTCATGGGTGAGCCCGGCACTGGCCGGTTTTCGTTCGTCAAGCGCTACCTCAAGGCCGAAGGCAAACGCCTGCAGACTCCGGCGGACTGGGTCTACGTTAATAATTTCGATGAGCCGCGCGAGCCTCGCGCCCTGGAGTTGCCGTCGGGCACCGCTGGCGCCTTTATCGGTGACATCAATGGCTTGATCGACAACCTGCTGGCGACCTTTCCGGCGGTATTCGAGCACCCGTCCTACCAGCAGAAGAAAAGCGCCATCGATCGCGCCTTCAACCAGCGTTATGACCGTGCGCTGGATGTGATCGAGCGTCTTGCGCTGGAGAAAGACGTCGCGCTCTACCGTGACAGCAGCAACATCGCGTTCACCCCGATGAGCGAAGGCAAGGCGCTGGATGAGGCGGAGTTCGCCCAGTTGCCGGAAGCCGAGCGCGAACGTTTTCACGACGACATTTCCGGGCTCGAAGAGCGGTTGAACGAAGAGCTCGCCAGCCTGCCGCAATGGAAGCGCGAGTCGAGTAATCAGCTGCGCCAGCTCAACGAAGAAACCATCACTCTGGCCTTGCAGCCATTGCTGGCGCCACTGTCGGAAAAGTATGCGGAAAACGCAGGCGTTTGCGGTTACCTGCAAGCGATGCAGGTGTACCTGCTCAAAACGGTGGTCGAGCAATTGGTGGACGATAGCAAGACCGACGCCGTCGCCCGCAAATTGCTTGAAGAGCAATACGCCCCGAGCCTGGTGGTCGGGCATCCGCACAGCGGCGGTGCGCCGGTGGTGTTCGAGCCGCACCCGACCTACGACAACCTGTTTGGCCGCATCGAATACAGCACCGATCAGGGCGCGCTCTACACCACCTATCGGCAGCTGCGACCGGGTGCACTGCACCGGGCCAACGGCGGTTTCCTGATCCTCGAAGCGGAAAAAATGCTCAGCGAGCCATTCGTGTGGGATGCGCTCAAGCGTGCCTTGCAATCGCGCAAGCTGAAAATGGAATCGCCACTGGGTGAGCTGGGCCGTCTGGCCACCGTGACGCTGACGCCGCAACACATTCCGTTGCAGGTCAAAGTCGTGATCATCGGCGCCCGACAGCTCTATTACACGCTGCAAGACCTCGATCCGGACTTCCAGGAGATGTTCCGCGTCCTGGTGGATTTCGACGAAGACATTCCGATGGTCGACGAAAGCCTGGAACAGTTCGCCCAGTTGCTCAAAACCCGTACCTCGGAAGAAGGCATGGCGCCGCTGACCGTCGATGCGGTGGCGCGTCTGGCGACTTACAGTGCACGTCTGGCCGAGCACCAGGGACGTTTGTCGGCACGGATCGGTGATCTGTTCCAACTGGTCAGCGAGGCGGATTTCATTCGTGACCTGGCGGGTGACGACATGACTGACGCCGGGCACATCGAGCGTGCGCTCAAGGCCAAGGCCACCCGTACCGGGCGCGTTTCGGCGCGGATTCTCGATGACATGCTGGCCGGGATCATTCTGATCGACACCGATGGCGCGGCGGTCGGCAAGTGCAACGGGCTGACGGTGCTGGAAGTCGGCGATTCGGCCTTCGGGATACCGGCGCGGATTTCCGCCACGGTGTATCCGGGCGGCAGCGGCATCGTCGACATCGAGCGCGAGGTCAACCTCGGCCAGCCGATTCACTCCAAAGGCGTGATGATCCTCACCGGGTATCTGGGCAGCCGTTATGCCCAGGAATTCCCGTTGGCGATTTCCGCGAGCATCGCCCTGGAGCAGTCCTACGGTTACGTCGACGGCGACAGCGCATCGTTGGGCGAGGCCTGCACGCTGATCTCGGCCTTGTCGAAAACGCCGCTCAAGCAGTGCTTTGCGATTACCGGGTCGATCAACCAGTTCGGTGAAGTGCAGGCGGTAGGCGGGGTCAACGAAAAGATCGAAGGCTTCTTCCGGCTCTGCGAGGCTCGCGGCCTGACGGGCGAGCAGGGAGCGATCATTCCTCAGGCCAACGTCGCCACGCTGATGCTCGACGAGAAGGTGCTGGCGGCGGTGCGCGCGGGGCAGTTCCATGTCTACGCGGTGCGCCAGGCCGACGAGGCCCTGAGCCTGCTGGTCGGCGAGCCGGCCGGTACGCCGGATGAAAATGGCGAATTTCCCGAGGGCAGCGTCAACGCGCGGGTGGTGGAACGCTTGCGGGTGATCGCGGAAATGGTCAGCGACGAAGACCTCAAGGAGGCCGAAAAGGAGTTGGCGCAGGAAGCATTGCTGGAAGTCAAACCGGCCTGAGTCAATCTCGAAACTGAGGAGGCTCCCTGTGGCGAGGGGGCTTGTCGGACCGCCGCACCGCCCCGTTGGGCTGCGTAGCAGTCGTCAAATCGGCGATGAGGTCTGTCTGATAAATTTCGGGGCCGCTTCGCAGCCCAACGGGGCGGTGCGGCGGTGCGGCGCTCCGACAAGCCCCCTCGCCACATCTCTGGCGTCAATATTTGCACGGCGACCACTCGGCGCCTTGTGTTTGCCGGTCCGCGTGCGAGCCGGACTTTTCTTCTATTCTCTGCTCAAGGATATCGACAGTTATCACTGGATCGAGACAGTCTTCCCGTGGAGGCTGAATACCGGATCTACCGAGGGTCGCCGCCATGTCGCGCAACCTCTGCCTCACCCGTCAATGCCTGGGCCTTGTGACCCGTATCGAATGTGCTATCCGCCCGCTGGCGGGAGATACGGGCATGTGGACCTTGCTCTTTGCCGCCGGAATGGCCGGCGAGCAACCTTCAGCCATCAAGGCTCAAGGCCCGTTCCGTGGGCCGGTCGTGGCTGAATCGATCCTCGACACCATCGTCGAAAGCCTGACCCTGCATGGCTACGAACTGGCCGATGACCCGCAAATCTGGTGCCTGCACCTGCAAGCCCAGTTGCGAGAGATCAACGGTGGCCGTTACCACAACCTTGCCGGTCCCGGATTTCGGCCAGAGGGCTGACCCAGGCTATTGATCCAGGTTGCCGGGTTCGGTCTTGTCGAGTTTGACCTCGAAACCGTATTGCACGGTGGTGAGGTTGGTTCGCTGATAAGTTTCCAGACGTGTGGGCTGGCCGTAGAAGTAATGCACTGCGAATAACCCCGGACCTTGCGCGCTCGCGTCGTGACTGACCGAAAGAATCTCTTTCAGATAGTTGCCACTGTCATCCTTGGCGAAAAAGCGCCAGTCCTGGTCGGGGAACAACTTCAGATCAACCAGCAACGTATTCCCTTTGAGCTCCAGGCCCTTGGGCAGTGGGTGGGCGTTGTAGGTTTGCTTGTCGACAGTCGCCAGGAACAGCGGCATGGAGCCCACCGCGTAGGCCGGTGTTTCTGCAAACAGATTCAGGTCGTAGGTGATGCTGCTGCGTAGTGGGTCGACCTGATACGCCTCCGGTGGCAGCTCGATCGGCCCGTCGCGCCGGCCATTGCTGTCTTGGGTAAAGAACGTCACGGGACTTTCGCCGGGATTGAACGAGGTGCCGAGCAGTTCGTCATTGAAGCTTCTGGGGTGATCGAATTCGATGCGTGCGGCGCTCGGCTCATCGACCGACTGGCTGATGCTGATGCTTTTTTTCAGTTGCTCCTCGCTCAGCGTCGCACCCTTGAGCCAGGTCGTAGCCTGGTCGTCGTACACTACCACTGGCAAGGCCAGTGGCTGGATGGCTTTTTCCGTAGTGTGCTGGTCGAAGCGGCGCACCGGCAGGTTCAGGTTCTTGCGGGTCACCGTGACCGCCGAGAAGTCCAGCAGACTGACTTCGAGCGTGTCGATCGACCCGTTGAAGTACACCTTGGCGTAATGCCGGGTTTGTTGCTTTTCAAACGCACGCTGATCGTCGTCGAGTTGCTTTTCGAATGCTTCGCTCCAAGCCTTCTGTTGTTGCATTTGCGCCAGTTGTTTTTGATAGAACGCAATTTGTGCGGCGGTTTCGTTGATCGCGCCGGAGCGCGAGAGGAATTGCCCGGTGGTGTCCCTGGCCTGAACGATCAGCGGGTCGAGCGGTGTATCGCGAACCTCGGGGGCCGGTGGTGCGTTGTTACTGAATTCCATTTCGGCATGGTTTTTTTCAAGCTTCAGCAGAGTGACACTGAGGTTGTCGTTGGTGCGCGTCTGGCCGACGTCCTTTTTCGTCAGGTCGAAGCTGTAGAGTCGACGCGGGGCGATGACCTCCACCTTACCTTGCAGGCTCACCGGTTGCGGCAGGCTCTTCTTGTCCACATCCAGGCCTTCGATGAAGGGGTAGGTCACCGTCAAATCATCGGGGTTGGTCAGGTTGGAGCTCGACGGGCTCAGCTGAATGCCAGGATCGGTTTCCGACCATTCCGGCTGAAATGCAATGACGCGTTTGTTGCTGAGGGTTACCGACTGCCATTCCAGGTCATGAGGGAAAAGGAATTCGCCGGGGGTGTTGAAGTGGAGGGGGAATACCGGTTGCAGATCGGTCAGGTAATCCGAGCTGGAGTCCTTGTGCAGCACGAACAGTCCGTTGATGTAGGTGTCGACCAGCGCTTGGGGCGTGGGGTAGTGCTTGAACACGGCGAGGGCATCTTCGCCGTATTCGGTGACCACCGGTTTACTGTCGAGCTTGAGTTGCGCGCGCTCGAGCAGCAGCAGTGAACCGCCGAGTTCGGTCACGACGTCCTTGAGTTTCGGATCCTTGATCGCCTCCAGAGACTTTTCGAACTGCGCGGTCTTTTCTTCGAGGCTGACCTGGCGTTTCTCATCGCTGGGTGAACAACCACCGAGCAGCAATGCGAGGCAAAGTCCGGCACTCGTTAAAGGCAATCGCGCATCCATTTCCAGTCTTCCTGTCCGATGTCGCTGACCTGTCATTGATCTGGACACTAGCAGAAAAACTTTGTCACACACACGCAGGTTGCGGATTTTACGGCGGTTTCTGGGTGTAACAGGCGGCTGTTATACTCGCCGCCATTTCCAGCCCCTTGTGTGAGATTCAATGGAACGCTTTATCGAAAATACAATGTATGCCTCCCGCTGGTTACTGGCGCCGATCTATTTCGGTTTGTCGCTGGGCTTGCTGGCGTTGGCACTGAAATTCTTCCAGGAAGTCTTCCACGTCATCCCTAACGTGTTCTCGATGGCCGAGTCGGATCTGATTCTGGTGCTGCTGTCGCTGATCGACATGGCGCTGGTGGGCGGCTTGCTGGTGATGGTGATGATTTCCGGTTACGAGAACTTCGTTTCCCAACTGGACATCGACGACAGCAAGGAGAAGCTCAACTGGTTGGGCACCATGGATTCGTCTTCGTTGAAGATGAAGGTCGCGGCTTCCATCGTGGCGATTTCGTCGATCCACCTGCTGCGGATCTTCATGGACGCCAAGAACGTCGATCCCGAGCATTTGCAGTGGTATGTGATTATCCACATGACTTTCGTGGTGTCGGCGTTTGCCATGGGCTATCTGGACAAGCTGACCAAGCACTGACTTACACAGTCCTTGTGGGAGCGGTACGAAACAGACGGGCGGTGTCGTTTGTGGCTTGTACTTTGGCGCGTCGAGGCATATCCCTGTAAGAACCCTGGCTCTCCACTGCGTGAGGTGCGCTCATGAACCTGCAAGAGTTGAATGCGTATGCCATCGCCGGAAAGATCGATGAGTTGAACCTGATCTCGATGGAAGGCGTGTTCTACGTGCTGGAGGCTCGGATGCATGGCGCGGCGCATCCAGTGCTCGATGCTCATGGCGAGACATTGCAGCTGCGCTCGGTCGAGCATGCGCGTGAAGTGCTTCACGCTTGTCCCAAGCCATTCAACGTTATACATACCTCGGCTCATGATGAAATGTGCGGTGCCAGCGCCGAGGAAAGTCCGAAATTACCGAGCACCTTTCGTTCTGCGTGACAGCCGACACCGTTCATCAACGTGGCGGCATCTGTGCTAGTCTGCTCGCCCTTTTGATTCCGGGCGCTCCGGGATGCGCTGTGCACGCACGGCAAGTTCCAGGGCCGTCCGCATAGCGGAGCAGTGTCATGTCCGAAGTAAATCTGTCCACCGACGAAACCCGCGTCAGCTACGGCATTGGCCGTCAGTTGGGCGACCAGCTGCGTGACAACCCGCCACCGGGCGTGAGCCTGGACGCGATCCTGGCGGGTCTGACCGACGCGTTCGCCGGCAAGCCAAGCCGTGTGGGTCAGGAAGAAATGTCCGCCAGCTTCAAGGTGATCCGCGAGATCATGCAAGCCGAAGCTGCAGCCAAGGCTGAAGCCGCCGCAGGCGAAGGCCTGGCTTTCCTGGCTGAAAACGCCAAGCGTGAAGGCATCACCACCCTGGCTTCGGGCCTGCAATTCGAAGTGCTGACCCAAGGTGAAGGCGCCAAGCCAACCCGTGAAGATCAAGTACGCACTCACTACCACGGCACTCTGATCGACGGCACTGTGTTCGACAGCTCCTACGAGCGCGGCCAGCCTGCAGAATTCCCGGTAGGCGGCGTTATCGCTGGCTGGACCGAAGCCCTGCAACTGATGAATGCCGGCAGCAAATGGCGTCTGTACGTGCCGAGCGAACTGGCTTACGGCGCTCAAGGCGTTGGCAGCATTCCGCCGCACAGCGTACTGGTATTCGACGTCGAACTGCTCGACGTTCTGTAAGACCTCTGTGGGAGCGGGCTTGCCCGCGATGCAGGCGACTCGGTTTAATTCTGGAACCGAGTCGATACCATCGCGAGCAAGCTCGCTCCCACAGGTTTTGTGTTGTTACTCACATCTCGATCTTGTTGTGCAGCTCATTCGTCGGGCGCAACGCCCGGGCATAGCAAAACAGAAACAGATTGCGCACCAGTTCCTTGAGCACCACCGGCTCGCTGGAACTCAGGCCGTTGACGTCCAGATCACCCTGATCCTGCAGTTCGTTCAAGGCTTCTTCTTCAAGCACCGCACAAACTTCCCCGGTTTCCCGATGCAGGATTCTGAGGTAGGGGTGTGGGCGGTCCAGCCAGGCATCGATCAAATAAGTCATGGGCTCATCTCCATTGATGGGTTTCAATGAGAATAATTCTTATTCGTCAAATAGCAAGGGCCTATTGGCGGTTTGCGTTTTTCTCCGGGTAAAGATTGCGTAAGGTCAAAACGGCTGGCGTTTGGCTATTGCGAGGACATGCCGGGTGAGGCGGGGAAGGGTAAAACACCATCCCACGCAGGGCGCGGGATGGAATACAGCGGGCTCAGACTTTTCTGACGAACTCGGATTTGAGTTTCATTGGGCCGATGCCGTCGATCTTGCAGTCGATGTCGTGGTCGCCATCGCACAGGCGGATGTTCTTGACCTTGGTGCCAACCTTGACCACCAGGGAAGTGCCTTTAACCTTGAGGTCCTTGATCACGGTGATGGTATCGCCGTCCTGCAGGACGTTGCCGACCGAGTCCTTTTTCACGGTATCGTCGGACGCTACTTCGGCTTCGCCGTTGGCGGACCACTCATGGGCGCACTCCGGGCAGATCAGCTGTGCGCCGTCTTCGTAGGTGTATTCGGAATTGCATTTCGGGCAGGGTGGCAACGTGCTCACTAAAGCTCCTTGGATTCAGGATGGCTAAAAAGCGCACATTATATAGGGTTTTAGCCGGGAGCGGGCGGGACGCTGATAGACCTGTGAGAGTGCCCGTGGCGAGGGGTCTCGCCACAGGTCGCTCCTACAGAGCGCGTGTTAGTGCGTGCGAGCTACCGCAAATTCACTCAGTTCCACCAGCGCATCGCGGTATTCGCTGGCAGGCAGGGCGTCGAGGCACCTGATCGCACGGGCCACATAGTCGCGGGCCAGTTGCGCGGTGTAATCCAGCGAGCCGGAAGCTTCGACCGCTTCGCGAATGCTCTCCAGATCTTCGATGCCACCTTTCTGAATCGCCCGACGAACCAGCGCGGCCTGCTCCGGAGTGCCTTCGCGCATGGTGTAGATCAGTGGCAGCGTCGGCTTACCCTCGGCCAGGTCGTCACCGACGTTCTTGCCCAAGGTCTCGGCGTCGCCACGGTAGTCCAGCAGGTCGTCGACCAGCTGGAAGGCCACGCCCAGGTGATCGCCGAAAGTGCGCAGCGCTTCGCTCTGTTCCAGCGAGGCGCCGGCCAGGGCTGCGGCACTGTGGGTCGAAGCTTCGAAGAGCATCGCGGTTTTGCCGCGGATGACTTCCATGTAGGTTTCTTCGGTGGTGCTGGCGTCGCGGACCTTCGACAGCTGCAGCACTTCGCCTTCAGCGATGATGCGCGTGGCTTGCGAAAGGATCTTCATCACCGGCATGGAGCCCAGTTCGACCATCATTTCGAAAGAACGCGAGTACAGGAAGTCGCCCACCAGCACGCTCGGCGCGTTGCCCCACATGGCGTTGGCGGTCGAACGGCCACGGCGCATGCCGGACATGTCGACGACGTCGTCGTGCAGCAAGGTGGCGGTGTGCAGAAACTCGATGGTCGCGGCCAGCAGGCGCAGGTCATCGCCTTCGCGACCCAGTGCCTTGCCGCATAGCAGCACGAGCAAGGGACGCAGGCGTTTACCGCCAGCCGAGGTAATGTAGTCGCCGATTTTCGATACCAGCGGCACGCGGGAAGTCAGCTGCTTCTTGATGATGCCGTCGACGGCGCTAAAATCGTCCGCCACCGCGCGGTAGAAAGCTTGGGGTTGCATCAGCGACAGTTGCTCCAGAAGGGTTGCGCGGCATGCTAGGACCCACGTCCGGGCCTGTCAAGGCGCGATGGGCGGCCACTTGCAACGCCAGAGCAGCTTGCGTACAATCGCGCACCCTGAACTTCCTGGGCAGCACCTGCCTTACGCAATTGCAAACAGGCCTTCCAGCCTTATGCAGCCATGCCAGCCAATACCTCTTCTTATAAAGAGCTGGGTGAGCAGGATTATCGGAGAAATACCATGTCTTATGCAGTAATCGTTACTGGTGGCAAGCAGTACAAAGTTGCTCCAGGTGAATACCTGAAGATCGAAAAACTGGAAATCGCTACCGGCGAATCCGTAACTTTTGATCGCGTTCTGTTGGTTGCCAATGGCGACGACGTGAATATCGGCGCTCCAGTTGTTCCTGGCGCTACCGTTGTGGCTGAAGTGATCTCCCAAGGTCGTCACGATAAAGTCCGCATCATCAAGTTCCGTCGCCGTAAGCACCACATGAAGCGTATGGGCCACCGCCAGTGGTACACCGAGATCAAAATCACCGGTATTCAGGCTTAATCAGCCTAATTCCTCACTAGGAGAATTGAACTCATGGCACACAAAAAAGCTGGTGGTAGTACCCGTAACGGTCGCGACTCAGAAGCCAAACGCCTTGGCGTGAAGATGTATGGCGGCCAGGTCATCAAGGCCGGTAACATCATCGTGCGTCAGCGCGGCACCCAATTCCACGCTGGCTACGGCGTTGGCATGGGTAAAGATCACACCCTCTTCGCGAAAATCGAAGGCGTGATCAAGTTTGAAGTAAAAGGCGCCTTCGGTCGTCGTTACGTGAGCGTCGTCGCAGCTTAATTGCGCGATCGCTGGAAAAGCCCTGTCTTGCGACGGGGCTTTTTCGTTTGTGGGGTGAGTCTCTTGCAAAGCTGTTTGTGATGGGCTCCAGCGCTGTATTGGCGGTCGTTGATTGAGGTCGCTGCGCTCATTTTTGCAAGAGTCTTATGTCTTGGTTGTTTTTCGGCTCGTCCGTATGGCGAGAGGCGTTTTGTTATGAAGTTTGTTGATGAAGTATCGATTCGAGTAAAGGCCGGCGACGGTGGCAACGGTTGCATGAGTTTCCGTCGAGAAAAATTCATTGAAAACGGCGGCCCGAACGGCGGCGACGGTGGTGATGGCGGTTCCATCTACATGATGGCCGACGAAAACCTGAACACCCTGGTCGACTACCGTTACACCCGGCACTTCGATGCCGAGCGTGGTTCCAATGGCGGCAGCACCGACTGCACCGGCAAGAAAGGTGAAGATCTGGTCCTGCGCGTGCCGGTCGGTACCACGGTGATCGACTCTGCCACTCAGGAGGTCATCGGCGACCTGACCAAGGCTGGTCAGCGTCTGCTTGTGGTTCAGGGCGGCTGGCACGGTCTGGGTAACACTCGTTTCAAATCCAGTACCAACCGCGCGCCGCGCCAGACCACGCCGGGTAAACCGGGTGAGCAGCGTGACCTGAAACTGGAAATGAAAGTGTTGGCGGATGTCGGTCTGCTCGGTTTGCCGAACGCCGGCAAAAGCACCTTCATTCGTTCGGTATCGGCCGCCAAGCCGAAGGTCGCTGACTACCCGTTCACCACGTTGGTGCCGAACCTGGGTGTGGTCAGTGTTGACCGCTGGAAAAGCTTCGTGGTGGCGGACATTCCAGGCTTGATCGAAGGCGCTTCCGATGGCGCGGGCCTGGGGATTCGCTTCCTCAAGCACTTGTCGCGTACGCGTCTGCTGCTGCACCTCGTCGACATGGCGCCGCTGGATGACACCAGTGCGCCGGATGCTGCTGAAGTGATCGTCAGCGAGCTGACCAAGTTCAGCCCGTCCCTGGCTGAGCGTGATCGCTGGCTGGTGCTGAACAAGTGCGACCAGATCCTTGAAGAAGAGCACGATGCTCGCGTCAAGGAAATCGTTGATCGTCTGGAATGGACTGGTCCGGTCTACGTGATCTCGGCGATCGCCAAGCAAGGCACCGAGCGTCTGTGCCATGACATTATGCGTTACCTGGAAGATCGCGCCGATCGCCTGGCTAACGACCCTGCCTACAAGGAGGAGCTGGCCGAACTCGATCAGCGCATCGAAGACGAAGCTCGCGCCCAGTTGCAGGCGCTGGACGATCAGCGTGCCCTGCGTCGCAGTGGTGTGAAGTCGGTCCATGACATCGGTGACGACGATTGGGACGAAGAAGATGTGGATGACGAAGACGGTCCGGAAATCATTTACGTGCGTGACTGATTCGTTGCGATAAACTTAGGCGCCGCTCACTGGAGCGGCGTTTTAGTATCTGGAAATCGGTAGTCACGAATAACGTTACGGGCAGCGCTGGGTCGTGCTGTCCTCAAGCTAAGGTTGAAGATGATGCGGAGCAAGGTGACAGGTGCGCAGCGTTGGGTCGTGAAGATCGGCAGCGCTTTGCTGACGGCGGATGGCAAAGGCCTGGATCGCGCGGCAATGGGTGTCTGGGTCGAGCAGATGGTTGCCCTGCATGAGGCGGGCGTTGAGCTGGTGCTGGTGTCCTCCGGAGCAGTGGCGGCGGGCATGAGCCGTCTGGGCTGGACCTCGCGACCCAGTGCTATGCACGAGCTGCAGGCGGCAGCTGCCATTGGTCAGATGGGGTTGGTGCAGGCCTGGGAGTCGAGCTTCGCCGAACATGGTCGGCATACCGCGCAGATTCTCCTGACTCACGACGATTTGTCCGACCGCAAGCGCTACCTGAATGCTCGCAGTACCCTGCGCGCGCTGGTCGAGCTCAAGGTGATCCCGGTGATCAACGAGAACGACACGGTGGTCACTGACGAAATCCGTTTCGGCGACAACGACACCTTGGCCGCGCTGGTGGCGAATCTGGTCGAAGCCGATTTGCTGGTGATCCTCACCGATCGCGACGGTATGTTCGATGCCGATCCGCGCAACAATCCTGACGCCAAGCTGATTTACGAAGCGCGGGCCGATGATCCGGCGCTCGATGCGGTAGCTGGCGGCACTGGCGGTGCGCTGGGACGTGGCGGCATGCAGACCAAATTGCGCGCGGCGCGTCTGGCGGCGCGTTCCGGTGCGCACACCATTATCGTTGGCGGGCGCATCGAGCGGGTGCTGGATCGTCTCAAGGTGGGCGAGCGCATC